>NZ_PJBK01000102.1:0-68136 GCF_002836155.1 Pseudoalteromonas sp. GutCa3
ACCAATTCGCTTAATTAAGTGATCAACTTTGAGGCAAGAAAATCTTGTCGATAACAAGGCAAAAATTTCGTTATTTAGTTGCTCTATATCAGAAATTTTTAACGCAGTTACCGTCAGATTTAATCCCTCAAATTGATTAAGTATTATTGCGGGTTGGTATAAGCACGTGGCATTTTTGAATCAGTCGTATAACGGTCACGCAGTTTATCTTGACGAGATTGTGTAGAAACCTCAACCCCATTAATAAACATTTTGTTCACGTGGCTGCTTAGTTCAAACGGGTCATTACTCCACATTACTAAATCAGCAGCTTTACCTACTGCAAGACTACCTGCATTAATGCCAAATACATCAGCAACGTTTGATGTAACCGCTTTTAACGCACCTTCTTGGCTCATACCATACGATACTGCATTACCAGCATCAAAACGCAGCTGGTAAATGTTGTGACTTGCATCACCACCTACCGTTAATAATACTTTAACGCCTGCTTTTTCAAGCACGCCTGCATTATCTAAACTCGCATGAAGCGAATCAAAACTTGCTGGTAAGCTGTCCATTGCACTAATAATTACTGGGATATTTGCTTTAGCAACGCGCTCTTTAACTACAACAGCGTCTTGTGCGCCGTTAAGTACTAAGTTAATACCAAATTGCTCTTTTACTTTAATAAGCTCAATAATATCTGCCGCACGTGATACACCAACCACTAATGGCATTTCGCCACTAAGGACTTTCACCATTACTTTGTCTTCAGTACTTGGCTTGTCGTCATCTTTTTTAGCTTTTTTACCGGCTTTCGTTTTGTGCTCATCAAGTTTATTAATAAGTGTTTGCAAAGTAAAAGCACGAGAGCCTTTACTGCGCTCACCTAAATAAACAATTAAAGCCGCTTGTTTTTGCATGTCGCTGTCAAAACTACCACTTAAATCAACAACACTCGCAAGGCCTGAAAAAATGCTATCACCACCATGAGGGGTAATTACATCGCGTGTTACACCGCCTTTACGAGCGTAAGGGATTAAGCTTGAATGTGCGTTGTAAGCAAGACTTACGTCAAAATCAATACCGGCTTTTTCCTCGCCTGCATCGCGAGAGCCTGCAACTGCACTTACTTCAACTAAACCAAGTTGATTTACACTTGCAATAAAGCCAGGGGTTACAATTTGGCCCTTTGCATCAATAATTTGATCTACTTTAATTTCAGTTGGGTTAATCGCTGTGATTTTACCATCTGTCATTACAATGCTTGCCGCTTCTAATACACCTTGATCAGATGACGTATGCAATGTTGCATTAATAATTGCTAGCGATTGTGCGCTTACAGCACCAGATGCTAATAATCCTGCAGCAACCAGAGAAAGCGAAAACGAACGTGATAAATTTTTCATTCTGGGTGCTCCTTATTGTTGACCTAACATAAAATCACTTGTTGCTTGATACGCGCTGTCGTTTCTATCGTAAACTTTTGCACCATCAACAAACACTTGTTCAGCTTTAGCATAAACACTAAATGGGCTTTGATTCCAAATAACAACATCGCCCTGCTTACCCGCTTCTAGTGAACCTGTTTTGTCATCAATACCTAACGACTTAGCAGCGTTAGCCGTGATCCATTTAATAGCGTGTTGCTCAGAAATATCAAAACCATTTTCGTTAGCACGGTACATAACCTTGCCAGCTTCTTGGTTTAAGCGCTGAATAGTAGTATCTGAATCTGAGTGAACAACCGCACATGAATTTTTAACTGCATCAACAATGGCTACGTTTTCTTGAACCATGTCGTAGGCTTCCATTTTAAAGCCCCACCAGTCTGGCCAAAGTGCAGCACACGAGCCATTCTCAGCAAGTAGGTCAGCAATTTTATACGCTTCTACACCGTGATGGAATGTACCCGCGTCGTAATTAAATTCTTTTGACAGGTCAATCATCATTGCCATTTCTTCAGCTTTATAACAATGATTATGAATACGTACTTCGCCCTCAAGCACACCACGAAGCGTATCGTGTTTAATATCACGTACTGGTGCTTCTGGGTTTAAACCGGCTTCATAATCGGCATCGTACTTATCCCATGCACGTTTGTATTCAGCGGCTTCAGCCCACGCCATACGATAACCAGCCATATTACCCATACGAGTTGAAGGCAATACACCTTGACGACCATAAACACGTTTAGGGTTTTCACCACACGCCATTTTTAAACCATACGGCGCCTCTGGAAATTTCATACCTTGCATAGTGTGTGCAGGGACGTTTTTAAGCGTAACGCCGCGTCCACCAAATAAGTTAGCTGAGCCTGGTAAAATTTGTAGAGAAGTAATGCCGCCTTCGCGTGCACGATTAAAGCCTGGATCTTGTGGCCAAACAGAATGCTCAACCCACACTTCTGCAGTGTTAGGGCTGGTCATTTCGTTACCATCTTGATGCGACTCAACCGAAGGGCTTGGGTATGCACCTAAATGTGAATGTACGTCAATAATACCCGGTGTTACCCATTTGCCTTGTGCATCAATTGTAATATCAGCAGTAGCAGTTAAGTCTTTACCAACTTGTTGTACTTTGCCGTCAACAAGTAATACATCAGCCTCATCTAAACGCTCACCAGTACCTGTAAGTACTGTTGCATTTGTAATAAGTGTGCTTGATGTAGAAACGGGTTGATAAGTGCTTGGATAAGGATTTTTGTTGATTGTTATTTTATCGTCTTGCGGGCCGTTTTCTTGGCAACCTACAAGTGCAGCAGCTAAGCCAACTGCTAATAAAGAAGGTGCAAATTTTTGCATGTTGTTTGGATCTCCTGTTTTTTTGCTACTTTAGCGAAAGCTAAGGAATAAAGCCAAAAAAACAGGTGAAAACGCAGTTAATTAAGATGAATATCTGTAATTATTTCTTTATATAATTGTTATACAACTTTTCAAGCGCACCTTCGGTTGTAAGCGATGGATCTTTACTAATAAAGTGCTTAACCGTACGCGTTACAAAATCAGAGTTTTGCTTATGTAGCTTAGAAAAATCTTTAATAATTGTATTACCATCTTTAGCTGCAGTTACTTTGTCATGACGATGACGATACTGGCTTAGCGCTTTATTAAAATCCCCTTGGTAGTCTTCAACCAAAATTTTATAAAAGTCACTTTTTTGTACGTTTAAATCATTAATGCAGTAATTTAGCGCCTCTTTAAAGTCGGTAAATATCATGCCTTCTACATCAAACTCTTTTGTTTTTTCACGTACTGCTACTTTGGCATCTTCTGTGGCATAGCTAAAACCAGTAAACGCTAAACGCTCAGCGGCTTCTTTTCCTAATTTCATACCCGCTTGAATACTATGGGCAAACTCATCGCTCATGTCGCCAAGTTCGTTTTCTTCCCACATGTTATAAACACGCAGTGGTTTTGCGTATTTAGTGGCAAGCTTTTTCTTCATTTTAGTGAAACGCTCATCAATCGTCATCAGCCTTTCGTTATGTAAAAGTGCATGACACTCATAACAAGCCGCAATAGATATAAAATCAGCTTCTTCACCTAAATCAACAATGCTTTGCAGCATATGCAGGGGCGGACAATGGTCGCGCTCTGTCGCTTCACAGCCACAATAAAAACACTGGTTAAAATGCTGCTGATCGCAAGCGTATGCTTGCTGATAATAACTGGCTAACGTTTTGCTCACCGTTGCTCCTAAAAAACACGACTAAATTATGGGGGCGATAATAACAGCCTGAAAAAATAAGTCATACCAATTACATTAAATTAGTAATCTATTATTGCGCTAATAAAGTAGCGCAATAACAAGGCGAAATTATAACGTGTAGTTGCTATCACTAATTACTCCCTGCATTGCTCTATCTCTTGCATCCATGCACTCGTACACGAACAATTTTTAACGCAGTAAGTGCGCTATTTAATGCGATAAAATGATTATTTTTTTAATTGGTATCAGTAGTTATATTTAAATCACGGCCGCTATTAAACCAAACAAGCCACCAAACACACCACCCCACACAACAAGCCAGCCTAAGTGCTCGCGGATCATGGTTTGAATAATCTCTTTAACCATTTTAGGGGTAAGCTCATCTAGGCGCTCATCAACTAATTTAAGTACTGTTTTATGTAGGCTTTCTGCACTATTACCTTGTGAAAGCGTTTGGGTTACTAATGCTTTAAAGTCGTCAGTTTGAGAAATCTCACTAAGCGACAATTGCATTTTTTCAATAAACTTTTCACGCATTGGCTCTATTGCTGCTGTGCCGCCAAACATCCCAAGCATGCTACCAAACTGAGATTGCTCTATTACCTCTAACAAATTGTCGAATGCAGGGTTTAAATCAACATTGCTAATTATTGGCTCAAAGTCGATATTGGGCTGCGCTTTATTAAGTAAATTATTAATTTTTTGCTCTGAAAAAAACTCCGTTAATATTAAGTTTCTAATTGCGATTTTAAAGCTTTCAAACTTAAGCGCTATAACGCCTGAGCCATATAAAAAAGGGACTTTTTCGAACAACATATGAATCGCTAATAAATTAGTTACCGCGCCAGAAAGTGCAAATAAACCAACTGATAACACAATTGCTTGGTTAAACATAAAACCTACAACAACACATAAACCCGCTAGCAAATTGGTTATTAAACTTTTGTTCATTTTTACTCCATTACAGTAAGTGTAATTTTTATGCAATATAGTCGTTAATTTTACAACGTTTAGATTGTTAAATTAATACCTTTTTGCCATAGTTTAAGTATCTGTTTAAAAGGCGAGCAATTGTTATGTGGAAAACAGTAAATGAGCACATCAGCCAAGCCATTAATTTTGACTTTAAACACACCTATAAACGCCAATTACAAAGTACAAATACCGACAAACTATTTCATATTACCAATGGTACGCATAACTTCTTCGTTAAAATAGCATTAAAAAGCGAACTCGAGCGTTTAGAAAGTGAATTTATTGGCTTAAAGCTTTTAGCGCAAAATAGTAATTTTAAAGTCCCTGAATGTATTACAACCGGTGCAAATATAGAGTTTTCGTTTATTGTTTTACAGTGGCTTGTTTTGGATAAACAACCTCACGACACGTGGGCAACTATGGGAAGCAGCCTCGCTATAATGCATCAAAAACACGACCAAGCCATGTTTGGTTTTGATGTAGACAACTACATAGCCACTACCATACAACCTAATCGCTGGCATAAAAAATGGGATGTATTTTACGCCGAAGAACGTATAGGGTGGCAATTACAGTTACTCGCTGAAAAAGGCATTAACTTTATTGAACCCGAGCGCTTAATTAATGCCGTTAAAGAACAGCTGCATAGTCATCAAGTTGAGCCCTCATTACTGCATGGCGATTTTTGGCGAGGAAATATGGGCTTTTTAAAAGCAGAGCCAACGGTATTTAACCCCGCTTGTTATTATGGTGATCGGGAAGTGGATATTGCAATGAGCGAACTATTTGCGCCACTGCCAAAAGACTTTTATAGCGCCTATAACCAGCACTACCCGCTTTCTCAAAATTACGAAAAACGTAAGTTAATATACCAGCTATACCCTATTTTAAATCACGCTAACATCTTTGCCGGTCACTATCTTACAGAAGCTAAACAACATATAGAAAAGCTGGTATTTGAAGGTATAAAATAAGTGTCATAAGCTGCATTTCAGCACTATATTTAATGAGTAAGTAGGCGTTCATCTGTAAGCGATTAAGTTGAATCTAACTTAATTATTTATAACTGGAGTGATTATGAAAGATTTTTTATCACAACGAATAACGTGCCCACACTGCGGACACCACATACATTTAGACTTAGACGCAAGCATGGGCGATCAAGACTACATAGAAGATTGCACTGCCTGCTGTAACCCAATTCATTTAAATATGCATATAGATCATGCTAACAATAAGTTAGAGCTACACGTAGACAGTGACGACGAACAAATATTTTAACTTAAGCCTGATGGCGTAAGTAGTTTTCTACCGTATTTACAATAGTGTAAGTTTGCTGATCAACTTCAATATTAAACTTGTCACCCACTTGCGCTGCACCAATGTTTGTAATGGCGAGCGTTTCCGGAATTAGGTGTAACCAAAAACCTTGTTCATCAACTTCGCCCACGGTTAAGCTTGCGCCATTTATCGCAACAAACCCTTTATATAACACATACTTTTGCCACTCTTTTGGCAGGCTTAATTGAATTTTACAGTTATTCTCACGCTTCACTATTTGAGAAATTTGTGACGTACAATGAATATGCCCAGACACTATATGCCCACCTAGCTCAGTACCAAACGTAACAGAGCGTTCGTAATTAACTAAACTACCTAACTCAAGCAGTCCTAAATTAGTTAACTTTAGGGTTTCGTCAATCACATCAAAATGCACTTGCGCTACCACATCGTGATTACTTAGCTCAACTTGCACAACTGTTAAACAACAGCCATTAATAGCAATACTTGCGCCTAAATCTAAATGCTTAACGTACTCATCGCTCACCGATACAACTAAGCGTAAAACACCGTCTGTTTGAGTCTTAGAGACCACCGTAGCTTGCGTTTGCACTATTCCTGTAAACATAAAATCACTTTAAATTATTACAAAGTGCTAGTTTAACGTATCAACTCATAAAATCATTCACTACTGTGATTTTTATTTAAACCCCAATAGATTACAATTACGCCCTATTTTATCAACTAGCTGTTTTTATGACCTTTTGCAATTGGGAAGCCAAGCGTTTACTTTCCCTCGCTTTACCTGTTTTTTTAGCGCAAGTTACACTTATTTTAATGTCGGTCGTCGACACAATTATGGCAGGTCAAGTTAGCCCTACTGACTTAGCTGCACTGTCTATTGCAACAGGAATATGGAACCCTTTATTACTTGGCCTTCAAGGTATTTTATTAGCGCTTACTGGTATTATTGCGCAGTTTTCGGGCAGTGATGACCGCAAAGGCATTAGCCACTATTTTCAACAAGCGCTTTATTTAACCGCTATTTTGAGCTTTACAGGCTTTGGAATTGCCCATTTAGCAGATGCTATTATTTTTAAGCTCGATACAACGCCTGCAATTGCAAACCTTGCCATTGACTACATTCACTTTGTGAAATGGGGTGTATTTGGATTTTTAATTTTTACGGTATACAGAAACGTTACCGAAGGTATGGGAATGACCAAGCCCGCGTTTTACATAAGCCTATTAGGTTTAGCTGTTAATATTCCGGTAAATTATATTTTCATAAATGGCTTATTTGGTTTTCCTGCTTATGGCGGCGCGGGCTGTGGCATTGCCACTGCAATTGTTTTAACTGTTATGGCAATAGCACAAGTCACTTACTGCCAAATGAGTAAAAAAGTAGATGCTAAAGGCCTGCTTTCATCATTCGAAAAACCTAATTTCACTACCATTGGTATTATTACTAAGTTAGGTATACCAATTTCACTCGCCACCTTTTTTGAAGTCACTTTATTTGCGTGTATACCGCTATTTATAGCGCATTTAGGTGCAGTAGCTATATCGGGGCATCAAATAGCAGCCAGTGTAACTACATTGCTATTTATGATGCCGCTGAGCCTATCAATCGCTATCAGCATTCGTATAGGTAACTTATACGGCCAAAAGAACATGACTCAATTAAAAGTTGCGGTTTCTACCAGCTATATTTTAGCCATTGCTGTGGCGTTATTTTTAGCGCTTATTACGTTTGCCGGTCGTGATTTAATTAGCCAACTGTATACCGACAGCCCTGCTGTTATGGCATTGGCTTCATCAATTATGATTTTAGCGTGTATTTACCAATTACCTGATGCACTTCAAGTTGCAGCAAATGGCATACTCCGTGGGTTAAAATACACCACGCCTATATCGTATATTACGTTTATATCGTATTGGTTAATCGGCTTTTGTTTAGGTTACGTATTGGCAAGAACAGACATAATTGTGCCAGCTATGGGGCCACACGGTTTCTGGACTGGGATAATAGTGGGACTTAGTGTCGCTGCTATTTTATTAATGCTAACGGTAAAAAAACGTCTAAAATATGAATTTCTTAAAATTGATGCACTCAATCAAAACTAATAAACTCAGCCTTAAAACATTACCAGCTACTTTGCTGGTAATGTGTTTTTTAACGCTTACTGGCTGCAACAAACCACAAAGTAGTATAAACGTTACTTATATTGAACGCTTAAGTAGCACAGTTGATACAAGCCCAACACAGCCTGCGCCACTCAAGCAACTCCCCTTACTGCAGCCTACCCCAATAGCACAAAGTGACTTAACACTGAGCATTGTTGAGCTTGCAGGCATTAGCCAATGTAAGCTTAACGTGCTTATAAGTGAGCACAATAACCAATTAGGAAAAACCGCCAGCGCTGCTGGGCAATTAAAATATCAAATAAACTTTATTAAAAGTGCACAGGTTTGCTTAAACACGCTTGATAAAAATAGTCCTAGTTACACAAAAATACTCGCAGCCAAAAACTACAAAGAAACACACCTAATGCACTTTTTTAACACCATGTTATTTAAAGAGCCTGAGCTAAATCGTACTTGGCAACTCACTTCAAACGAGCTTACTACTGAACCTGCTGGTTTTAGTGATACCGTACTTGCGCTAAAGCAACTTGTACTCATTAAGCAACAAATTAAGGCTAAAGAATTTAGTGAAATTAATAGCAATTCTATTTTTAGTGCACTCGAGCAGCTTAATAAATTTCAATTTAACCAGGCACTCATTCAATCGGTCCGCAAGCAGGTAGTGTTAAATAACAACGCCACGCAGTTTGTAAAAACATTAAACTTTAATACGCTGTGCCCACAGGATAAAAATAATAAAAACGCAAAAATCATAAGCAACGTATTTCAAAAGTTTTACCTAAAAGAAATTCAGCCCTATCAAGCGCAGTTAACTGGTTATCTAGAGGCACTACAACCGCTTTATAATGAGCTTTGGTTTAACGAAAGTATCTCAAGCCCTCAAATTAATAACTTAGTAAAAACGGGCTCAGCAAGTAACTTACTGAACTTACTAAAAAGCTCAGCTAAAAAACATGTGGTTTGGTGGCAAGTATTTTATAAAACGTGTGAAATAAGCCCAATATGAATAAAAAAACGGCAAATAAACTCAAAAACAACAAACTTGCTTGATTCACCAACCGCCACGCTATATATTAGCCGCCGTTGTTAAGCAATTAACACCTACTTAAATAAAGTAATACGACTGTAGCTCAGTTGGTTAGAGCACTACCTTGACATGGTAGGGGTCGGTGGTTCGAATCCACTCAGTCGTACCAACATTAATGAAACGTATAATTGAAGGAAAGAGCGCTACCTACTCTTGACCACCCGGTCCAAAGGTCAGTAGTTCGAATCCACTCATTCGTACCAAAATTTAAGTAAAATAAATAAAAGTACATCTGAAGGAAAAAGCACTACCTACTCTTGATCACCCGGTCCAAAGGTCAGTAGTTCGAATCCACTCAGTCGTACCAAATTTATTCTAATATCACAGAATAAATTTATTTAAGAATTCAAAAATTGTACGACTGTAGCTCAGTTGGTTAGAGCACTACCTTGACATGGTAGGGGTCGGTGGTTCGAATCCACTCAGTCGTACCACTTCAAAGTAATGAAAAAAACCTAAGTAAAAGCACTACCCACTCTTGATACCCGGTCCAAGGGTCAGCAGTTCGGATCCACTCAGTCGTACCAATTCAAAGTAATAAAAAAACCAAAGAAAAAGCACTACCTACTCTTAATCACCCGGTCCAAGGGTCAGCAGTTCGGATCCACTCAGTCGTACCAATTCAAAGTAATAAAAAACCAAAGAAAAAGAACTACCCACTCTTGATCACCCGGTCCAAGGGTCAGCAGTTCGAATCCACTCAGTCGTACCACTTAAAAGTAATGAAAAAAACCTAAGAAAAAGCACTACCCACTCTTGATCACCCGGTCCAAGGGTCGGTGGTTCGAATCCACTCAGTCGTACCAAATCAAAGTAATAAAAAACCAAAAGAAAAGCACTACCCACTCTTGATCACCCGGTCCAAGGGTCAGCAGTTCGAATCCACTCAGTCATACCAGTTCAAAACAATAATAAAATACCTCAAAGAAAAAGCACTACCCACTCTTGAACACTCAACTTCAACAGTTAATCATTAATTAACGATCGCTTACAACCAGGTTATAGCTTTATTTCTTGTAAATTATCCTTGTGAGTTTTGTTGACATTTCATGATTAAAATTCATTCAATTTACAGGGGGGTAATCGTGCGCGATTTGTAACCTAGCGGGCTCGGTAACGGCTCCTGCGTTACTCTAATGGCTAACATTTTTGTAAGAATAAGTAAAAATCGAGTAACAAAGAGTCAACAACCGCACTGTATAGGCGATGTTTTGATTAAAAAAGTACATACAGCTGCAAATTCAACCTCTAAGATCAACAGCCTCTAGTCTATTTTATTTAGTAATTCGTAACCTGCAAGTACATCACTCAACTCTTCATCAATGGTACTTTGACGAAGAGTATTAAACTCACTCGAAAGCTTATCAAGTAGCTCTTCAATATTTTTTTCAGCGCGTTGCATTGCGCCAAGACGGCTGCTATTTTCGCTGACCAACGACTCGGCACATGCACGATAAAGAGAAATAAAAATATACTCGCGGATCAATGCCCTTATTGTTGTAGAGTGCTTGCAGAGTACTTCTGGCAAAGCTTTAGTTGGCCATAAAATATTTTTAAAATTATCTCGCCATTGCTCGTCAAGTGGGAGTAATCGCTGAGACACACATTCATAAAGCGCGCCTTGTTTAGGTTGATTATAAAACACCAATACACCGCAACCAGGATTAAGAATTAAGCTTGATTCACTGTCTATTTGAATTTGCCTAACTAAGGTATCTATATCGTAAACACTCACTGGCACTGTGTATACTTTTACTAAATTAAAGCCGGCATCGGTAAGTCGAGATGCAGCACGTGCGCCTACTACCCAAATTAGAGGTGGCTGGGTCTCGTTACTTAGCGCTTTAATTGCAAAGTCGGTAATACTTTCATTAAATTGCCCTACCAATCCTTGATCTGAGCCGAATATGATCACACCCACTCTGCTTTCATTTATATTTTCGGGTTGTGGTGAAAATTGAAATGACATGTCATCACGCAAACTCGCACTTAATCCTAACTCAACTGCCCGGTAGTAATCGGTCAATGAGCTAATCGATTTTTCATATTGCCCAATACTCGAGGCAGCAAGTGCCTTCATCGTTTTCACAACGCCTTGTAAATCACTTGCACTGGCTATTTTATGGCGTAAATTAGCGGCACTATTGCTCATGTTGTTATTGCCTTCTTTTCAGACTCAAAATCAACAAGTGCGCGATTAGCCAACTCAACAATTGTTTGTCGATCGTCATCACTTAAGCTTTTAGCGGTATCAAATCTATCACACAAAGTATCGTCTAACTGCGCAACTGCTTTTTTAAGAATATTTTTTGCGTCGTTTATTTTTAGCAGTTCAATCGAATCTAAAAAGCCATTACTGAGTGCGAGTAATAGCATAATTTGCTCAGGCACTGGCATAGGTGATGATTCAGATTGATGTAAGCTCGCTCGAATACGCCGTCCATGTTCAATTATACGCCGTGTATCATCATCAAGTCGGGCACCAAAACGAGCAAAGGTTTCTAGCTCTTCAAATTGAGCATATGCAAGCTTTAAATCGCCAGCAACTGCACGAAACGCAGCACGCTGTGCTTTACCGCCCACACGAGAAACCGACTTACCAACGTCAACGGCTGGTAATACACCTAGAGCAAATAATGAGGGTGATAAATAAATTTGTCCGTCGGTAATCGAAATTAAATTAGTTGGAATATAGGCTGAAATATTTTGAGCTTCGGTCTCTATAATGGGGAGTGCGGTCAAGGAACCACCGCCACGTTCTTTATTTAAATGGGTCGCACGCTCTAGTAATCGTGAATGAATATAAAAAATATCCCCTGGAAATGCTTCTCGTCCGGGCGGTCGTCGTAACAACAAAGACAACTCGCGGTAAGCTCTTGCGTGCTTAGTTAAATCGTCATATACAATAAGTACATCACGTCCTTGCTCCATAAAATATTCTGCAATACTGGTTGCAGCGTAAGGCGCTATATACTGTAAGCCCGGTGGCTCATTACCCTCTGTTGCAACAACAACCGTATAAGCCATTGCATTTTGCGCGCGTAATATTGCTATTGATTTAGCGACCGTTGATGCCCGCTGACCAATAGCGCAATAAATACAAATTACATTTTGTTCTCGCTGATTTAAAATCGTGTCTATGGCTATAGCTGTTTTACCTGTTTGCCTGTCACCTAAAATAAGCTCTCGTTGTCCTCGCCCTATTGGGATCATCGCATCGATTACAATAAGTCCGGTTTGCAAAGGCGTAGTAACAGGAGAGCGGTCCATAATTGGTGCAGCTGGACGCTCTATTGGTAAACGCTGCTCGGTTTGTATAACGCTTCCACCGTCTAGTGCCTCGCCAAGTGGGTTTATCACTCGCCCTAATAGCGCATTGCCAACCGCTACATCCATTACACGACCACTGCGGCGCACTTCATCCCCAGCTTGTAAGTGGGCGTATTCACCTAAAAGCACAACACCAACTTCTTTTTCATCAATATTAAACGCAATTCCAAGCACATTACCGGGAAATATAATTAGTTCCTCAAAGCCAACGCCAGGTAATCCCGACACCTTCGCAATACCCGTTGATACACTGGTAATAATACCAACTTCATGTAAGTTCAATTGTGAGTTAACTATTTTTAGCCCTTGCTGAATGTGCTTAAACACATCACCAAACGCGTTTGTTAAACTGTGTATTTTTGTGTTTTTATTTTGAGTGTTTTCGCTAAGGTTACTCATCACTTATCAACAGGTTGAGAAGTTGTAGGCTGAGCTGTTTTTTGTTTTAGTAGCATATCAACTTCCTGCTCGATTGATTGTAAGTAATCGTCAATACTCCACACCAGCTTTTGTCCATTGACACATAACTCAATCCCGCTGATAAGGCTCTCATCGGTGGTGAATTTAATGGTAATATCTTTTGAAAACACAGTATTAATAGCATTCTTAAGTGCTAAACGCTGAGGTTCAGTTAGCTCAAACGCACTTTGAATTAAGGCAGGTACAAATTCACTATTTGTATTTAGCGCCTGCGCTAAAGTAGTTTTTTTGTCGTCATCAAGCTTATATAAGCGGGCTGTAAACACCTCACATATTTGTTGTTCTAAAGTTGTTGATGCCAGTTCAGTTAAGGTTTTGCGACTAATAGCAAATACCTCTTGCTTAACTTTTCGACTTAAAGACTCCTTTAAATTATCAGTCTCTTTTACTATATTTTGTTGATATTTAGTGCCCCAGCTTTGGACTCTTTTTTGCGCCTCTAATATAAGTGCTTGCTCTGCTTGCTTAGCACTCACGCTTACTTGTTGCATCTTTTGTGTACGTTGTTGTTCAAACTCTTCATTTTTCAGAAAAAACTTTTCACGCTCCGCCAGTGCTTCATTTTGGTTTGTTTCAGCATCGTCTAACTCAGCGGCTATACGCTCTTCTCGCCTATCAATAGCGTGCAAAATTGGTTTATATAAATAGCGTTTTAGTAACCACACCAAAATTAAAAAATTAACCACTTGGGCTGCAACTGTAAACCAATCAATTAGCATGGTTTAACTTCCTGCAGCTTGTGCAATAGCGTAGTTCCAAAACGGATTGGCAAAAATAAGAATCATCGACACGACAAAACAGTATATTGCGGTCGATTCAATCATCGCAAGCCCTACAAAGAGCGTACGCGTAATAGTTGCTGATGCATCAGGTTGCTGTGCTAATGCACTCAATGCCGTTGCTACTGCTTTGCCTTCGCCAAGCGATGGACCTAAACAACCAAAACTAATTGTAATTCCTGAAATAACGATTGATGCCATTGCTATCATTGTCATGCTATCCATGTTCTCTCCAAGTATGATGTGTAGAAATACGTGATTAATTAACTCGTTGTTTGGCTGGTTTTACTGAGCGCGTAGCCGCAGCAATATAAACGGCGGCTAAAATAGTAAAAATATAAGCCTGTACTAAGCCTGTAAGCAAACCCAGTGCCGTCATTACGATTGGGAATATAAAGGGTGTAATGGTTAACAAAATGCCAATGATCATTGCCCCGCTCATCATGTTGCCAAATAACCGCACAGCCAGAGCAAGTGTCCGTGATAATTCGCTAATAATATTAAATGGCAACATAATAAAAGTAGGAGCCATATAAGATTTTAAGTAATTGCCAAGCCCTTGTTCACTGATACCAAATAAAGGCACTGCAATAAATACGGTGAGCGCCAGTGCTGCTGCAGTCGATAACGATGCCGTGGGTGGCTCATAACCCGGAACAATGGTAAACATGCTCGCGGTTACTAAAAATAAAAACAGTGTGCCTAAAAAGCCAAGGTATTTTTTAGCGTCATTCAAGCCTACGTCTTCAATTTGTTGTGTGATCCCCGTTACTATAATTTCTAAAAAATTTTGCCAACGAGAACGCTTTAACGTGGTTGAAAGCTTACGGGTTATCAATATCGAACTAATCACCAAAACCAACATTAAAACCCAAGTGAAAACGATGGTTGCATTGAGTTTTAAAAAACCATTTTGCCAATAAATAACCGTATCAGGACTCAGGTGCATGATGTGTCACCTTTGCTAAATGAGAGGTTGATGCAGTACGGGTAACATAAGTGGTAATAAAACGGGCTATCAAAAAGCTAAATAAACACAGTGGTAATTGCAACCAAGATCTTGATAATAAGTCACTCGTCATCACACTATAAAAGCCACTTAAAGTAATTCCCATGCGTATAAATAAACTCAGCACAACCCATAGCGCTGGGTGAGTCGATACCATACTTTTTTGCACCGTCCACCATAGGCCACCAAAAAATAAGGCACCAAGCATTAGACCTACACTAACAATAATTAATACGCCGACTAGCTCATGCATCTTCGTCATCCTTTTGCTGATTATCACCGTGTTGATCTTGATGTATCGCGCTGTCTTCTTTGCTCATCCAGTGCCACGCGTTAAAGCACCCAAGTGCTAAACCCGCCACCAATAAAGCCAATGTCCATGAATGATCGCTTTCATAATGCGAATCTATATACACACCTAAACTTGCACCAAGTATGGTAGGCACTGCAACCGACCAACCAATGAGGCCCATCATTCCTAAACCAAACCATATTTTTTGATGAGAGTTAAGCCTTGCTTTTAGCTTACGCTGGGCTTTTATTTCTACTTGTTCTGCAAGTGTTGATGAACTGCTTTGTGAGTCTTTTGAACCTAGGTCGTCTTTTTTGTTTGTCATAAATAAATAGCTTTTAGTGGTTAAAGTCGAAAACGATTTAAAAAGCTACTTTCTAATTTAGCCATCACTGTTCTTACTTGTTGTGCTTGTTCATTGAGTGCCAAAAACTCTTTATCTACAGCGCTGCGAAGTGTTGCCAGATCAGTACCTAATATGGCACTTCGCACCGATACCAGCACAGTGTTTCCTGTTTTAATTAATACGCCCTCATCTACGGCTACAAATATCTCACCGTCTTTTTCGCAATTAAATGTCAAAATACCTGGGGTTAGAGGCGCAATACAGTCAAGGCGATTGGGTAAAAATCCGTACGATCCTTCGCTTGTTTCGGCAACAACATGAGTCACATCATGCCTGTCGAAAAATATCTCATACGGCAGCAATAATTTAAGGTGTATCTGAGTTTGCGTCACCGCTTGTATCCTCATTATTATTTACTGTGGATTTTATTCTGACCTCACTTATGGCACCTATCATATAAAGTGCACTCTCTGGCACGTTTTTAAATTCATCATTTAAAATGCGTTCACACCCATCTAGCGCATCATCAAGGCTAACAAGTTTGCCTTTATAACTAGTAAATTGCTCTGTTGTAAAAAATGGCTGAGTAAGAAAACGCTCTAAACGCCTTGCGCGTCCAACAATGTTGCGGTCCTCAACTGATAACTGTTCAAGCCCTAACATAGCAATAATATCTTTGAGTTCATTGTATTGCGCTAAGGTGCTACGTACCTTTTGTGCAAGTAAGTAGTGGCGCTCTCCCACAACCCCGGGGCTCGCCATTTTTGAATTAGATTGCAGGGGATCTATAGCCGGAAATAATCCTTCGCTAGCGCGTTTACGAGAGAGCACAATAGAAGCCGATAAATGAGAAAATGTATGAACTGCGGCCGGATCGGTAAAATCATCGGCAGGTACATACACCGCTTGAATAGAAGTAATAGCACCATTTTGTGTATTGGCAATTCGCTCTTCTAAGCCGGCAAGCTCTGTGCCCATAGTAGGCTGATAACCAAGCCTTGAAGGCATTTGCCCCATTAAGCCCGATACCTCAGAGCCTGCCTGAATAAAACGAAATATATTGTCGATTAGCAACAGCACATCTCGCTGCTCATCATCACGAAAATACTCAGCCATAGTTAAAGCTGCATGCCCCACCCTAAAACGACTCCCTGGTGGCTCGTTCATTTGCCCAAAAATCATCGCCATGTTTGGCAAAACGCCCGCGTCTTTCATTTCGCGATAAAGCTCTTCGCCTTCACGGCAACGCTCACCTATGCCACAAAATAGGCTAACACCTTTGTGCTTGCCCACCATATTGTGAATCATTTCAGTCAATAACACTGTTTTGCCAACACCTGCACCGCCAAACAATCCCGCTTTGCCACCACGTTCTAACGGCACCAGCAGATCAATTACTTTTATACCGGTTTCAAAAATCTCTGATTGGGTTGACCGTTCGGTTAATGGCACTGGCTTATTATGTACAGAGCGCCACTGAACATCTTTAAGCTCACCACCGCCATCAAGCGTGTTACCAAACACATCAAACATTCTCGATAAGGTTCCTTTACCAACAGGGGTAAGTAACGGTCCGCCACTGTCAACAACTTCCATGCCACGCGCAAGTCCTTGTGTAGGCGTGAGCGCAATTGCTCTTACATGATGCTCATTGCGCTGCTCTAGCACTTCAAAAATACACTGTTTATTTGCGCCAGCACTAAGCATTGAATTAATCGCAGGTAGCTTCTTGTCAAAACGCACGTCAATTACGCTGCCGCGTATAGCGGTAATTGTACCGAGATTTTCAAATTTACTAATCGTGGATTGAGCTACAAAATTCATTGATGCGCCTGCCACTGCCAATTACGAATTTCAGGGAGATCTTGCCCATGCTTATTAATATATTTTTTATGCTCAACAAGCTTTTCTTCAAGCTGTTTTTTTAGTGCGTCTCTTTTTGTACCCAAGTTTGGCAGGCGTTCCAGTGTGTCTAACACTAAATGAAAACGATCAATCTCGTTTAATACCGTCATATCAAAAGCAGTTGTAATAGTGCCTTCTTCTTTATACCCGCGAACATGAATATTATGATGATTATTACGCTTGTACGTAAGCCTATGAATAAGCGTTGGGTAGCCATGAAATGCAAAAATAACCGGCTTATTAATAGTAAACAGAGTGTCAAAATCCTCTGCGATTAACCCGTGAGGATGTTCGGTATTAGGCTGTAAACGCATCAAATCAACCACGTTAACGACCCGGATTCTAAGATTACTAAAATGCTCGTGTAAAATCATAACGGCAGCCATCGTTTCCAATGTTGGCACATCACCACAACAAGCCATCACCACATCAGGTGTTGCATCTACGCTATTACCCGCCCATTGCCAAATGCCAATCCCTGCCTCGCAATGTTTAACAGCTGCCACCATATCTAACCATTGCGGAGCAGGATGTTTGCCTGCAATAACTACATTAACGTAATGACGACTTCGCAAACAATGATCCATTACCGACAGCAAGCAGTTAGCATCAGGCGGTAAATAAACGCGCACAATTTCAGCTTTTTTATTAATAACATGATCGATAAAACCCGGATCTTGATGGGTAAAACCGTTGTGATCTTGTCGCCATACATGCGATGCCAGTAAATAATTAAGTGAAGCTATTTTTTTACGCCATGGTAAACCTGCCGCCACTTTTAACCATTTAGCATGTTGATTAAACATCGAGTCAATAATATGAATAAACGCTTCATAACTATTAAACAAACCATGGCGGCCGGTTAATAAATATCCTTCAAGCCAACCTTCGCATTGATGTTCACTCAGCATTTCCATTACTCTGCCACTAGGCGAAAGCTGCTCATCGTTGCTATGGGTTGCTGCATTCCACTGTCTATCGGTTACCTCTAACAGTGCACCTAAACCATTGGATACTGTTTCGTCGGGTCCAAATACTCTAAAATTACGTTGCTCGTCATTAAGCTCAACTATATCTCTCAAAAATGGACCTAAAACTCTGGTATCACCAATTCCGCGTATACCGGGAGAGATTACTTCGCATGCATAATCGCGAAAATCAGGCATATGTAAATCTTCTAGCAGCAACCCACCATTCGCATGAGGATTTGCTCCCATACGGCGATTCCCCGTTGGGGCCAATTCAGCAAGCTCTGGTAATAAACGCCCTTGTGAATCGAAAAGTGTTTCTGGATGATAGCTACGCAGCCAGCTTTCTAATAATTGCAAATGATCTGGATGAGCTGATGGGCTAGAAATAGGAACCTGATGCGCACGCGATGTTCCCTCTATCTGAAAACCATCTACGAGCTTTGGACCCGTCCACCCTTTAGGTGAAATGAGGATAATCATTGGCCAACGTGGACGAGTTGGATCGTTATTATCGAGAGCATCTTTTTTTATTTTTTTTATTTGATGTATTGCGACATCAAGTGCTTTAGCCATAGCCTGATGCATTAGCTCAGGCTCATGTCCTTCAACAAAAATAGGGCTCCAGCCATAACCAAACATTAATTGCTCTAATTCTTCATGGGTAATACGCGCTAAAACGGTAGGATTCGCAATTTTATACCCATTCAAATGCAATATAGGGAGAACAGCACCGTCACTGATAGGATTAAGAAACTTATTAGAATGCCATGCAGTTGCAATAGGCCCTGTTTCTGCCTCACCATCACCCACCACACAAGCAACTATTAAGTCTGGATTATCAAATACAGCTCCAAACGAATGACTCAAAGAATAGCCCAGCTCGCCACCTTCATGAATCGAGCCCGGACACTCGGGCGATACATGACTAGGAATGCCACCGGGAAACGAAAACTGTAAAAACAGTTTTTGCATACCTGCTTTATCTTGGCTTATATCAGGGTAAATTTCACTGTAGGTGCCCTCAAGATAGGTATTAGCAACCATAGCTTGCCCGCCATGCCCTGGGCCAGATACATAAATCATATTTAGATCGTGTATTTTAATAACACGATTTAAATGCGCATAAATAAAATTTTGCCCGGGTGTTGTTCCCCAGTGCCCAAGCAACATATTTTTAATATCACTTAGTATCAGTGGGCGCTCTAAAAGTGGGTTATCGCATAAATAAATTTGACCTACCGACAGGTAATTCGTGGCACGCCAATATGCGTCAATTAACTCTAATTCTTTTGATGTTAATGAAGGAAGAATCATATGCAGGGTTTCCATCTTGTCGCATCCAAAAATGCTTAAGCCATGCTCTATATAAGAGCATGGCGAGGATTAGCCAGCGCACTAACTACGCAGTGGTAGTTATGTCCTGTTTTTTTTGCTCGAATTCTTTTTTGTCAATATCGCCGCTGGCGTATCTTTCATTAAGAATATCAATTGCTGTTTTATTAGACTCTAACCCATAGCGTCTATGGGTTCGGTAGCTATAACCCCAATGGCTTAAACTCGATATGAGCAATAACCACATACCAAACCATAAAAACCAACCCCAACCTGAGTACCACTCACTCCAAAATTCATGACCCATTTTAATCTCCACTTAAAATATGGAGCGCAAAACACTTACACCCCAATTAATACAATGAGTGTAAGTGAGTGATATTATTGGTTCTGTTCGCTAGCGTACGCATTTATTATTGTTAATCATAAGCAGTTGTTTTATTGAGCATATACTTGCTGTTTCTATTAAATTTTGTTTCTATTAAAGTTAATTTCTATTAAGCCAACCTTTACGCCAAAAAATAAATATCATTGCTGCCGTTATCAAAATAAAAACACACCACAAAACGGGATATGCCCAAGTCCAGTTTAGCTCTGGCATGTATTTAAAGTTCATTCCATAAATTCCAGCTATAAATGTTAACGGTATAAAAACAGAAGATATAATAGTAAGCACTTTCATAATTTCATTCATACGATTTGAAATAGCTGACATGTATAGCTCACTTAAACCGCTTACCATTTCACGGTATGACTCAATAATTTCAACAATTTGAATATTATGCTCATACACATCTCTAAGGTAAGGGCGCGTAGAGTCATCTATTCTGCCTCCTTCCTCGCGATACAAATGGTCGATAACCTCTCGCATAGGCCAAACAATTCTTCTTAATAATGCCAATTCTCGTTTAATACTATGGATATGATGCAGTACGTGGGGAGTTGGATTTTCAAGTGTTGTTACTTCAAGTTCCTCAAGGATATCGCCATATTGTTCAAGTACCGGAAAACATTTATCAACCAGTTCATCAAGTAATGCATAAAGTAAATAACCAGTACCATTTTTGCGAATACGACGATTTTCTGTATGCAAACGACCGCGAACGGATTGCCACACGTCTCCTGGTTTTTCTTGAAAACTCAGTAAAACATTGTCATATAAAAGTAAGCTAACTTGCTCAATATCAAGGATTGTATTATTGGGCTCATGCGTCTCTAGCTTCAACATGCTTAATACAACAAATAAATGATCGTCAAAAAATTCGATACGAGGTCGCTGAGGTACATGTAAAATATCTTCTGCGGTGAGCGTATGAAATGCGAAATGATGTTGAAGTAAACCAACAATATAAGAGTCTGTATTACTCACGTGGATCCACCTCACCGTTGCCCACTCAGGTTGGGGAGTTTTTAAAAACTCATCAATATCGCTAACCTCTTTGGCTTCTATACGGCTAGCTGAATAATCTATATAACGTATAACAGCATTGTTTGATCTTGTTGGCGCTAAAACACCAGCAACGTATTCAACTTTGGGTGACGGCCCAGAAATAGTGTTATATTTATGTTTTTTCGACTTGCGCACGTTATATAGCCCCAATGCTGGAGCACCCAACTTTCTCTTTTTATTATGTATTAACATTATATGCTCGATTACTTTATTTAAAGTTAGCTGAATAAAGTGAGTATTCTCAACACTTACAGCGCGAATAAAAGTCAGTCACAAAGCCACGCTACTCAAAAATAAGCATAGAGTCCGTGCGCTAACACTCAAATATAATGCCAGTTTTAAAAATACACTTCGCACGTTCTAATTATTCTTGTTATAGCGCTACCTAAAAATCAATGAAAAATAACATTGCTTGTTCGTCAGCGCACAGACCTTTGTTTTTCAAAAGCCGAAACTGGAAATATTAATCTACTTATCGTTTGTACTTTACAGCTTATAAAGCATGGTTTTTTATAGATAAGCATTAGGGTCTGTTGACCTTTTAAGATAGAAATTTGTTCTATCTAGAGGCTATTTAATCGCGGCGCAAGGTTTGCAACCTAGCGGGCTCGGTAAAAACCGAGCAAAGCTTCCGCATCCAGCTCACGCTCTAGGACAAACCCAAAGGGCTGCGCATGTTTAACCTCAAAAGATAAACGTGCCCTAAATAAGAAGAAAGCACTTGATAAGCAAAAGCGCGTTAAAAACTGCAAAAAATAATGCATTACAAATGCAAATAACCCACTAAAAAGGATCATTATTATGTTACGTAGTATGAAAGACTTAGAAGGTTGTGCAATCGCTGCTAGTGACGGTATTGTAGGCAAAGAAAAAGATTTTTTGTTTGATGACCTAGCATGGGTGATACGTTATTTTGTTGTAGAAACAGGCACGTGGCTATCGAGTCGCAAAGTTTTAATTTCCCCTATTGCGGTGCAAAACCCAAATTGGGATGAAAAGATTTTCCCTGTTTTAATCAGTAAAGACCAAGTTAAAAATAGTCCTGGTATTGATACTAATAAACCCGTTTCACGACAACATGAAATGGATTACCTAAATTACTATGGATACCCGTATTACTGGATCGGTACTAATTTTTGGGGAAGCGGGATATATCCCTACTCCTTATATCCTGGCAATGACATTTTTGAACATAGTGTCGAAGGTGCCCGCAGCGCAAATCTAATTCATAAAAGTATAAAAAGTCAGCATGATCAAAAAGGGGATCCTAATCTTCGTAGTTGCAAAGCTATTATTGGCTATAACATACACGCTAAAGACGGAGACATTGGCCATGTATCAGGGTTTTTAGTTGAAGAAAATACATGGGCGGTTCGTTACCTAATTGTTGAGACGAGCAATTGGTGGGGAGGACATCAAGCACTTATCCCGTCAGCATGGATTTACGAAGTGCAATGGCTCGACAACTCAATTTCAACTGATTTAGTTCGTAAAGCGATAAAAGATGCGCCGGTATATGAGCCAAATAAAGAGATAACTCAGGACTTTGAAGCAGCTGTTTTTCATCACTATGAACTTGCTGCATACTGGGAAAAAATTGCTAAAACAGTAAATAAACAAAGTTAAAACAGGCACAAATTCCAAAACAAGCGTGTCTTAATCTGCCTTTTATAACACTCTTACCAAGCAAATATTCAAGGACGATATTTGCTTTTATACTTAAAAACGTTTCCTCCAAATGTTACTTGTAAAACTCAGGTAAAATTCAAATAAAATAAGAGCAATACACATCAATACACATCAATACACATCAATATAAAACAATTTTTTATTTGAATTTAAATTGTATTCAATTAAATCCACTTTATAAGAAAAACCGTAGTTGAGTAAATCACTTATACTATCAATACTCGTATCTGCCTTTCGATAGGTAAGTAGCTGCTTAATATCGTGGGCATAATGTCCTTGACGTGGAAATATAGTTGTTAAATCATTTTTCCACTGCGCTTTCATAGCAGCTAAAATACGTAACTTATCATCTACCATTACATAATGTTTAGCGGGGTACTGCTCTTTTATTGCTGCAAGCATTTGCTCTTTGTGAACATATATCAACACCCTTCCCTCCACTGCATCCCATAAACCGGAGCGTAAAATTTTAAGTGGTTGTAATACAATATCGCCATCAGACAAAATAACGGTGGGGCCAAATTGTTGTAAATGTTTAATCACAGCAAGTGCGTTAGGATAAAGCCTTTCTTTATATGGATAATTAATTAAAAAAGAAGAAATCAGATGCAGTCTCGGATCATCAGAATGTTCCATTCGATAACACTGTAGTGCGCCCAAATAGTCGGCATAACCGAGTTCTTTACGAAGTTTTTCAAAAATAGACCAGTAATGGTCACTATTTTCACAACCAAATTCACCTTCTAAAAAATCTTTCAAATGGCTTAAAATAGTATCGCTATCGAGCAATGTATTATCAACATCTAGTAAAAATACGATATCGGGAACTGTTTGCACGCGCTGTCCTTAAAATAATTTAAGTACTTTATATTTTATTATATGAGTTTATTAATATTGACTCTGTACGGTATCGCGCCAAACAATGATTATTAAAGCTCATATATTCAACGCTCGTTACCTTCTCAAAATTACTATAAATACAGATAATGGGTGATTTATGTTCGCTGTGGCACAGACTCAAAATTGCAAAGCCATTAGGATAAAGCGGTCATACAAATTGTAGAATAGTCTTTTAAGCTATACGTAGTACTGCTTTTATACCAATTTGCTTAATTAAGTGAGCTATTTTGAGGTAAGAAAACCGTGTCGATAACAAGGCAAAAATTTCGTTATTTAGTTGTTCTTTATCAGAAATTTTTAACACAGTTAGCGTCAGGTTTATGCCCTCAAATTGATCAAGTATTATTGCACATTGGTATTACTATGATAAATCGAGCTTACATTCCACTTAAGATTGAGAATAATGTAACTACACTCAATGTTTTAATTTGGTATTAAGTTTTTTATTTTATCGAGTAATATTTTAGGAATAATCACATGAGTAATAACATCTCAAGTAATTCAGTATCAAAAACTAAACCTAATTTGAATAAAGAAGGTCTCAGCCGACATGACATGATTGAAGCTAAAGCTTACTCATTAGCGAGTGATCGTGACTTTACCGGTGACAATCACTTAAATGATTGGCTTGAAGCTGAAAAGGAAGTAGACGGACAACTACCAAAGTAGGTTAAATGTAAAAAGCCCACTAACAGCAGAACATACACAAATTTTAAACCGAATATATTTATATTCGGTTTATAAATTTATTTTAGAGCCCAGGCTCAATGAACAACTTGCTAGGCTGTTCTTTTGACGCTCTTAAACATTTATTTGATTCCAAAATATATTAACTGATAATGGATAGTTTTCTAACGTTAGGTTTTTTTTCCATATAAGACTCCAACCTGTCTGTTTCTCTTTTTACAACCTCATAGCACTCGCATGACTGAGATTCTAATTGAGGTCGGTCTATCACACTAATATGACCACGTTTATAAGTGATAATACCCAGCTTTTGTAGTTTACCAGCGGCCTCAGTTACTCCCTCACGTCTTACGCCTAACATATTTGCTATTAGCTCTTGAGTCATTATTAAATTGTTACTCGGTAAACGGTCAATCGATAGTAAAAGCCAGCGGCTTAGTTGTTGCACTATACTATGATGACGATTACAAACTGCGGTTTGCGCTGTTTGGGTAATTAATGATTGCGTGTAACGTAACATGAGCATACGCATATCAGGCTCGCTATTAAATTGCCTGCGTAATTCACAAGCGGGTAAGCGATAAGCAGTACCAGCACTTTGCACAATAGCCCGGTTAGGAGTGCTTTCTCCCCCCATAAATACAGCTATACCTACCACCCCTTCATTACCGATAACTGATATTTCAGCAGATGAGCCATCAATCATCACATACAATAATGAAACAATACTATCTATTGGAAAATAAACGTAATCGAGCTTTTCACTTGTTTCATAAATAACTTCTCCAAGGGATAAATTGACTCGCTTTAAAAGCGGAAACATGCGGTGTTGTGCGTCAGTAGATAAAGCATTAAGCAGTTTGTTCTTCAATTGACCCATCTAATGTGAATTTCCTTTTTATATGCCCAACTTATAACTAATAAAACCTAAAAGTAATGGCTTTGAAAGTATGTA
Source organism: Pseudoalteromonas sp. GutCa3 (assembly GCF_002836155.1). Taxonomy (NCBI): domain Bacteria; kingdom Pseudomonadati; phylum Pseudomonadota; class Gammaproteobacteria; order Alteromonadales; family Pseudoalteromonadaceae; genus Pseudoalteromonas; species Pseudoalteromonas sp. GutCa3. Next base: position 25,310 of record NZ_PJBK01000102.1, read on the forward strand.
AGTCAGGATATTTTAATAATAAACTCGGATTTGTTTATACAGTTATTAGGCGCTAGAAATGAAAGGTCGTTGCTTTTTGATAATAAAAATTGTTCTATTTTTATTAAATAATTTTAAGGTGCCTTTAATTATTTTATATACGTTTATTCACTTTAAATATAAGCCGACACTCCCAGCTGTACTTCACTGAAATAATAAAATACTCAATACAACAAGGCGAATATGTACGCTAACACACATAGTCTAAATTTATCTGCCTTTAGTTGATATATATGCATAATGGTTGATGAAATTTAGAGATAATCCACACCATAACATGGCGACAACTCACTGTTATAAAACACAAAATAGAACTCTACTATTAGACTATGTGTGTTGACGAACCGACCCTTAACGAAGCTTGTTATATGTTGATGTATGTATTCAACAATAAGATAAACTTTATGAATATTTTTAATGATTACTTGCTCACCTCTAATAACCAAAATAATTTAAAACATCTTTTTTTAAATCCAGTGATAAATTTAACCGTCAATATCTTCACTACGACGTTTAGTCTCAAGTATTTACCACGATGAATAAAAATAAGCTTATCAACATCCTTTCGCCATTTTTCCCTTGGCTTAAATCAGCTCCCCCAAAAGAACAAATCCCCATTCGATCAGAGCTCTTAAGTGCTGAACAAATGGAAAAACATGCAAAATTACTAGCAAAAAGTCATATTTTAGATGCTAAAAACACTCAAGATCAGCTACTTGAGCGCCTAGACGAAAACGAAAAAGTACTGATTAAAGCCAATAGTTTATTAACCATTGCCGTTAAAGCAAAGCAGCCTATAGTGCCCTCTGGTGAGTGGTTACTCGATAATTTTTATCTTATTGAAGAGCAAATTCGTACCGCTCGGCTTCATTTACCTAAGCACTATAGTCAGGAACTGCCACGTTTAGAGCAAGGTGCCTCTTTAGGTATGCCCCGAGTTTATGATATTGCGTTAAATGTAATTTCCCATGGCGACGGGCGTGTAGATAGCGAAATTCTAGCGCAATTTTTAGCCGCGTATCAAACAGTAACAACGCTTAACCTTGGTGAACTCTGGGCCATTCCAATTATGCTAAGGTTAGCCTTAATTGAAAACCTACAACGCGTAAGTACACGTATCATAATCGCACGCCAGCACCTAAATCTAGCCCAACAGTGGGCTAATCAAATGTTAGAAATTGCTGAGCAAGACCCTAATAGTTTAATTTTAGTTATTGCCGACATGGCACGCTCAAAGCCTCCTATGGAAAGCGCTTTTGTAGCAGAGCTAACTCGTTTATTACAAGGGCATGGTTCGGCATTAGCACTTCCCCTTACTTGGATTGAACAACAACTAGCTGATTCGAGTTTAACCATAGAGCAACTAGTACAAAAAGAGAATCAGCAACAAGCCGCTGATCAAGTATCAATTAGCAATAACATTAGTAGCTTACGCTGGTTGACCGCGATGAACTGGGCGGATTTTGTAGAAGATCATAGCGCTGTAGAACACATTTTGCGCCAAGATATAAAGGGTGTGTATGGTTATATGGACTTTATCACGCGAGATAGTTACAGAAAAATCATAGATCAACTCGCTAAGCGAAGCTCATTTTCAGAAGTCGATATAGCTAAAAAAGCAATAAAATTAGCCCAGCAGGCTGATCAAGCCCAAACAATATCAAACACAACGCTTGCGCCTAACCATGTAGGCTACTATTTAATTGATAAAGGTATTACGCAATTAAAGCAGCGCATAACAGTAAAAACGTCTATTTTGAAAACGTTATTTTCGCAAGCCAAGCGTATAACATTAATACTTTATTTAGGAGCAATTATATCCTTAACAGCCCTAATTAGTGCCTCTTTTATGGCTATGGTCGTTCCTGATAACATACCTCACTGGCAGTTTATTCTTTTAATAATTTTAACTTTATTCGGAGCAAGTCAATTAGCCTCAGCACTCGTAAACTGGATAGTTACCTTGCTAGTCGACCCACAACGATTACCCAGAATGGACTATTCAAAAGGGTTGCCAGCGCAAAATAAAACATTCGTAGTAATCCCTACAATGCTTACCAGCTCTATAGGTATTGAGCAGTTATTAGAAGTACTCGAAGTTAGATTTTTAGGTAATCGCGATCAACATATACACTTTGCTCTACTGACCGACTTTACTGATGCAGAGCAACAAACACTCCCCACAGACGAAGCGTTGCTATCGCAAGTACGCCTTGGTATAGAAAACCTTAATGCCAAATATGCAGAGCCTTCTCTTTTACAGCAAGAAAGTCGCTTTTTTTTACTGCATCGCCCACGAACCTGGAATCCAAAAGAGCAAATTTGGATGGGGTTTGAACGTAAACGCGGAAAATTATCAGATCTAAACGCACTACTTCGAAACCCAATAGAACATGCATTTGAACTTATCGTCGGTGATATTAACGCTATACAAAAAGTTAAATATGTCATTACTTTAGATACCGATACACAACTTCCACGAGATTGTGCCCGTCAGTTAGTTGCGACCATGGCGCACCCTTTAAATCAACCAAGATTTGATGAAAAAAGACAATGTATTGTAGGCGGCTACGGCATTTTACAACCACGTATGGCAGCAAGTCTATCGGGACATAACCCTTCTCGTTACTCGCAATTATTTGGTGAAGAACCGGGTATCGACCCATATACGCGTTCAATATCCGATGTATACCAATACCTCTTTTCACAAGGCTCATTTATCGGTAAAGGTATATACGATATAGATGCATTTGAACAAACACTTGGTAACCGTTTACCACAAAACCAAATACTCAGCCATGATTTACTCGAAGGTTGCTATGCTCGCTCGGGGTTGATTAGTGATGTGCACTTGTACGAAGAATATCCTACACGTTACAACACTGATATGTGTCGGCGTGAGCGCTGGATCAGAGGAGATTGGCAAATTGTGCGCTGGTTACTTCCTCGTGTTTTAAACACTCGAAGCGATAAATGTCAAAATCCTTTGTCACCTTTATCACGTTGGAAAATTCTTGATAATTTACGTCGAAGTATCGAACCATTCGCAATCTTTTTATTACTTACGGTAGGTTGGTTTACAGCAGCTAATCCATTGAAATGGACCCTTGCCATAAGTGCTATTTATTTATTACCGCCATTGCTGAGCGCGCTAATTTCGTCTATGCGCAAACCCGCAGAAATGCTGATGTCCCACCATTTGCATGATGTTTTACAGTGCTTTGTTCGTCAGCTTATTCAAATCGGTTTTCGTTTAGCATGTTTACCTTTTGAGGCTGTGTTTAACTTAACCGCAATATTACGTAGTGCGGGTCGAATGCTGTTTACTCAACGTCGTTTATTAGAGTGGCATGTCACAGATCATAAATCTAATTATGTAGTAAATGCCTTAATAAATAGTTATTACACTATGTGGACTGCGCCATTTATTGCGATTACTTTAATCGCTTCGCTACTTTACTTTGCCCCTTTACACTTAACCTTTACAAATATATTAGCTGTATTTCCTCTACTTTTATTATGGCTTTTATCACCGGTTATAACATGGTGGTTTAGTGAGCCTAAACTCGATAATTTAGCGCCACTGAGCGACAAGCAACAATTATTTTTACAAACTATTGCCCGTAAAACATGGGCTTTTTTCGACCACTTTAACACTGCAGACGATCATTGGTTAATTCCCGATAACTATCAAGAGGAAGCCGGTCCTGTTATTGCGCACCGTACATCGCCTACTAATATTGGTCTGTCTTTGCTGGCTAACGTTAGCGCCTATGATTTTGGTTTTATTGTACAAAGTGATTTAATTCAACGCACGCAAAATTGCTTTAATACCCTCGATAAACTCGAGCGTCACGAAGGGCATTTTTATAACTGGTACGACACACAAACATTGCAACCTTTGCCACCGCGCTATATTTCATCAGTAGATAGCGGTAACTTAGCCGGTCACCTTTTAACTTTACAAATAGCATTAAAAGAACTCCCTTCTAAACCTATTGTTCACCCACAAATGTTTGAAGGCATAAGTATCACTTTGGCTATTGTGGCAAACTTGTTTAAAACATTGCAATTAGACTCAGAGCAAAATAAAAACAATATTATCGATACCGCTATTAATGCCATGAGCTCAATACTTAACGCTGTTCGTATCACTGCGCCTACAAATCTATATGACGTTGAACAGCACTTAATTACACTCAATAATAATGCGCGAATATTGTTAGAGAATATAAAGCAAGACGCTACTAATGATTTAGATACAAAGTCGCAAGAGCATAAAGTATGGACTCAAGACTTACACAGGCAATGCCAGCGTACCCTAAACGAACTCTATTTATTTTCGCCATGGCTCAAACTAACTAATCCGCCGGTTAGCTTAAAACTGCTATTTCTTGATTCTAATATTTTGACAATGCATCAATTAGTTAAACGTTGCCCCGACACTATTAACGCAATTGATGCGCTTTTATCATCGGTATTACCATCCGACGAAACTCAGTGGCTTTCTTCATTACGTATTCATACTTTAGCCAGTACACAGCTTGCCAAAGATTGCATTTCGCAATGTGACAAATTAGCCAACAGAGCGATTGAATTTGCACAAATGGAATATGCATTTTTATATGATGAGTCTCGCCATTTATTGGCTATTGGTTATAACGTAGATGAGCATCGACGTGACACCAGTTTTTACGATTTACTGGCATCTGAAGCACGTTTAGCCAGTTTTATTGCTATAGCACAAGGTAAATTGCCACAGCAAACCTGGTTCGCTCTAAGTCGCCTACTAACCAGCGCTGGCGCCGAGCCGGTGCTGGTATCGTGGAGTGGCTCTATGTTTGAGTACCTTATGCCCATGTTAGTTATGCCTAGCTACGACGGTACATTGCTTGAACAGACTTGCCGTGCAGCGGTTACCCGACAAATTGATTATGGAAAAAGACAAAACGTACCGTGGGGCATATCTGAGTCGGCATACAATACGGTAGATGCTTCTCTTAATTTTCAATATCATGCCTTTGGCGTACCGGGTTTAGGGCTAAAACGAGGCTTATCAGAAGACCTCGTCATCGCTCCCTACGCGTCTGCATTGGCATTAATGGTTAACCCACAAGCCGCGTGCGAAAATCTTCAACTGTTAGCTGATAGTGGACTTGAGGGACATTACGGATTGTATGAGGCAATAGATTACACCCCTGCCCGTTTATCCAGAGATCAAAAAAGCGCAGTCATTCGCTCCTTTATGGCTCACCATCAAGGTATGAGCTTACTTGCATTGGCATATCATTTACTTGACCAGCCTATGCAAAAACGCTTTGAATCAGACCCTTTACTGCAATCAGCTTTGCTATTACTACAAGAGCGCGTGCCTAAAACATCTATATTCCAACCTCATATAGACCAATACGCAGAGAGCGGGGCTTTATTTGAACATGCAAAAATAAAGGTTAATCCACCTATTCCAGCCATTACCCCGACACCCCAAGTACAGCTACTTTCAAATGGTCGTTACCATGTAATGCTTACAAATGCAGGAGGTGGCTACAGCCGCTGGACCGACTTAGCCGTTACACGGTGGCGTGAGGATCCTACTTGCGACAATTGGGGAACATTTGTCTATATTAGAGATACAGCCACAGGCGACTTTTGGTCGGCAGCCCACCAGCCAACGCTAAAACCAGCCCAGTCGTATAGCGCATCATTTTCTGAAGGTCGCGCTGAGTTTCGCCGAAGCGATCAACATATAGAAACTTACACTGAAATCGTTGTCTCTCCGGAGGACGATATTGAACTTCGTCGTATACGCTTAAGTAATCACTCACCCGATACCCGTACAATTGATATAACCACTTATGCAGAAGTTGTAATGGCAAACCCTGCAGCCGACCTTATGCAACCGTCATTTAGTAATTTGTTTGTACAAACTGAAATACTTCCATGTGGCAATGCCATTTTATGTACTCGTCGTGCACGCTCTGCTGATGAAAAAACACCTTGGATGTTTCATTTACTTTCAACACGCGTCAATAGCAGTACAACAAAAGTCGGACCCCTGTCTTGTACAACTGATCGCATGCAATTTATTGGTAGAGGTCGCTCTTTGGTTTCACCACAAGCAATGCTAGAAATGGGCGAACTTGACGCTAAACAAGGGTCTGTGCTTGATCCTATTGTTGCTATTCGCGCCCCTGTGACTTTACTTGCTGGCAGTGTAGTAACACTCGATGTAATAACGGGTATGGCACAAAGTAGACAGGCTTGCCTTGCGCTAATTGCTAAATATCAAGATCATCACATTACCGATCGAGCACTTGATTTAGCATGGACTCATAGCGATGTGACCTTACGCCAAATTAACGCCAATGAAGCAGATGCTCAACTCTACCGGCAGTTGGCTGGGTATATTTTGTATGCCAATGCAACTCTTCGGGCTAACGCATCTGTATTAATACAAAATCGTCGAGGACAATCTGGACTATGGGGCTACTCAATTTCTGGCGACTTACCTATCATATTATTAAAAGTAGCCAGCGGTAATAATATTGAAATTGCCCGCCAACTTATTCAATGCCATGCATATTGGCGCTTAAAAGGGCTTGTCGCTGATTTAGTCATTTGGAATGAAGAACAAGTTGGTTACCGACAAGGTTTGCAAGACCAAATTATGGGGCTAATCGCAACGGGTACTGAGTCTCATTATATTGATCGCCCTGGCGGGATATTCGTTCGCTCAGCAGAACAAATTTCGAATGAAGACCGCATACTGTTACAAGCCGTTTCGCGGATTATTATTGATCAAAGTGGCACATTGGCAGAGCAAGTAAACCGTCGAACGCTTGCAGAGAAAAACGTAAAGGGACTAATCCCAACTCAAGCATTACATCCCAAAATCAATCAAGCGCTTGGCAATACTCAAGAAAACTTACTTTTAAATAATGGACTGGGTGGGTTTAGTGAAGATGGTCGCGAATATATTATTACCACCACCGAAGCGAATCCAACTCCTCTGCCTTGGGTTAATGTGCTAGCAAACGCACATTTTGGCAGCGTTATTGACGAAAATGGTTTTGCTTATACGTGGAGCGAAAACGCCCATGAGTTTCGTTTAACGCCGTGGAGTGCAGACACTACAGGCTCATCTGGTGGCGAAGCCTTTTATTTACGTGATGAAGATACAGGTAAATTTTGGTCACCTTGTGCGATGCCAAAACGTGGGGCTAATCCCTATATAACCCGCCATGGCTTTGGTTATAGTACCTTTGAGCACAGTGAAACCGGTATCGAATCCTCTCTTTGTGTGTATGTAGATACACTCGACGCCGTAAAATACTCGGTATTAAAAATTAAAAACAACTCATTAACTACCAGGCGCCTAAGTGCAACAGGTTATGTTGAATGGGTACTTGGCGATCTTCGTTCTAAAACAGCGCTACACCTTGTAACAGAAATTGATGCTAAGAGCGGTGCATTGGTTGCCTCTAATGCCTATAACTCAGAGTTTGGTGGCAGAGTTGCTTTTTTTGACGTTGATGATATGTCACGAACACTAACAGGAGACCGTAGCGAGTTTATTGGTCGCAATAAAACATTACACGACCCCCAGGCAATGACTCGTACTCATTTATCTGGCAACTTAGGAGCGGCACTCGATCCGTGCGGTGCAATTCAAGTCCCTTTTGAACTGCAAAGTGAACAAGAGCGCACAATTATTTTTAGGCTCGGTGCTGCGCAAAATAAAGAGCAAGCAAGTACGCTTGCTTTAAAACTCAGAAAACCCGGTACAGCACGCATTGCACTCGAAAAAGTCACTGATTTTTGGCAGCAAACACTCGGCAGTGTGCAGGTTAACACCCCCGACCCTGCATTGAATGTATTAGCAAATGGCTGGCTTGTGTACCAAACTTTAGCATGTCGTTTTTGGGCTCGCAGTGGGTTTTATCAAAGTGGTGGCGCGTTTGGCTTTCGCGATCAGTTACAAGATGCCATGGCATTAATACATGCTTCGCCTGCATTACTAAGGGATCACATACTGTACTGCGCCACACGTCAGTATAGCGAAGGTGATGTGCAACATTGGTGGCACCCACCATCAGGGCGCGGTGTAAGAACACGCTGTTCAGACGATTATTTATGGCTACCATTAGCTACGTGTCGTTACATAAAAGGCACTGATGACATAACTATTTTAGATGAGCTAATGCCCTTTATTGAAGGTCGCCCCCTTAAAGACGACGAAGAATCCTATTACGACTTACCCTCTGTGAGTGCAGCAAGGTCGAGCCTTTACAAGCATTGCGTGTTGGCAATTGAGCATGGTTTACACTTTGGAGAAAAAGGTTTACCGTTAATGGGCTCAGGAGATTGGAATGACGGTATGAGCCTTGTTGGAATACACGGCAAAGGCGAAAGCGTTTGGCTGGGGTTCTTTTTATATAAAATACTACAAGAATTTTCTCCTATTGCTGCATTACATGGCGATATAGAGTTTGCTACTCGTTGTGACGATGAAGCACAAAAACTACAAGGTAACCTAGCTAAACACGCATGGGACGGAGCTTGGTATCGTCGCGCATGGTTTGACGACGGAACCGCGCTGGGCTCATCACAAAGCCCAGAGTGCACTATTGACTCAATAGCGCAAAGTTGGTCAGTGCTCTCTGGTGCAGCTAATAATGAGCGCTCTACGCAAGCAATGTCGTCTTTGTATCAGCATTTGGTCAATAGCGATGATAAATTAATCCAATTACTCAATCCGCCTTTTGATAAATCAAAAATGAACCCTGGTTATATAAAAGGTTACGTCCCGGGCGTGCGCGAAAATGGCGGGCAGTATACGCATGCCGCTATTTGGGCAAGCATGGCATTTGCTCAACAAGGCGACAAAAAAAGAGCGTGGGAATTGATGAATATAATCAATCCATTAAATCATGCTAAAAACGCCGAACAAGTTGAAACCTATAAAGGCGAACCTTATGTCGTAGCCGCCGATGTTTATGCCGTTGCTCCGCATATTGGACGAGGCGGTTGGACGTGGTATACCGGATCTGCGGGTTGGTTATACCGACTAATAATAGAATCTTTATTAGGTGTAACACGAACAGGAAATAAGCTAACCATTTCACCGTGTATTCCAGAGGATTGGAGCACCTACTCAATCGACTATCGCTTCGAGAGCACCTATTACCATATTACAATTGAGCAAATTATAGGGGATGAAAAACATAATAAAAGTGAGCTAATACTTGACGGTATAGCGCTTGAATCAACTTATATTCCACTTGAAAACGATAAGCAAAAGCATGAAGTTCACCTAAGCGTTTACTCAATGACTTCTAATAAATTGAAACCAAGTAAAATATAAACAAACGAATTAAGGATACAAAATGAGTAGTAATACAGATAATAACACTCGCCCAGATTACGACAGTGTTATCCAGGATATCGCTGATTATGTATTAACGTTTGAAGTATCAAGCGCAGAAGCACTAAACACTGCACGTAATTGTTTAATGGATACCTTAGGCTGTGGGCTGCTCGCTTTAAAGTTTTCACAATGTACCAAACTTCTTGGTCCAATTGTCAAAGGGACCGTTGTTCCTAATGGCGCACGAGTACCTGGGACCTCGCTCATACTCGACCCTGTTAAAGCAGCGTGGGACATTGGTTGTACCATCCGCTGGCTCGATTACAACGATACGTGGTTAGCTGCTGAATGGGGGCACCCTTCTGATAACTTAGGTGCTATTTTAGCTGTAGCCGATCACTTGTCTCAAGTCAGAATCGCAAATTCACAGCCTCCCCTGACTATGCGAGACGTACTTGAAGCCATGATTATGGCGCATGAAATTCAAGGCGTTATCGCATTAGAAAATTCTTTTAATCGTGTTGGCTTATGCCATGTATTATTGGTGCGTGTAGCCTCAACGGCTGTTGTCACAAAAATGATGGGTGGCAGCAGAGAGCAAATAATGGCAGCCATATCTCAAGCATGGGTTGATGGTTCTGCACTGCGTACTTATCGTCATGCACCAAACACTGGGTCTCGTAAATCTTGGGCTGCGGGCGATGCAACTGCCAGAGCAGTTTATTTAGCTGATATGGCAATGCGCGGTGAAATGGGTATACCCAGTGCATTAACAGCTGCGCAATGGGGGTTTTATGATGTCTCTTTCTCCAAAACTAATAAAGACCAAGCACTAAAGCCTGAAGCGCAGCGCACGTTTTCGTTCTCCCAAGGTTACGGTTCATATGTAATGGAAAACATTTTGTTTAAAATTTCTTTTCCAGCAGAGTTTCATGCGCAAACAGCAGCAGAAGCCTCCGTTATTTTGCACCCTCAAGTAAAGTCGCGTTTAGACGATATTGAGAAAATAGTGATCCGCACCCACGAGTCAGCCATACGCATTATTTCTAAAACAGGACCGCTTGCCAACGCAGCTGACCGCGACCATTGCTTACAATATATGATTGCCGTTCCTTTGGCATTTGGGAACTTAACTAGCGATCATTATGAGGACGACTTTCACAACACGCACCCTATCATCGATAAACTACGCGACAAAATGGAGGTATTAGAAGATAAACGCTTTACAGCTGAATACTTAGAGGCGGACAAACGCTCTATTGCCAATGCAATTCAAGTTTTCTTTAACGATGGTAGTAAAACAGAAGAAGTGGTTGTGCAGTACCCTTTGGGTCATCGCCGTCGCCGTGAGGAAGGCATTCCATTATTAGAGCTTAAATTCAAATCTAATTTAGCAACACGCCTTGCAACCCAACAATGCCAAACCATATTTACCCTTTGTAAAGATCAAGCCAAGCTTGAAAATACGCCAGTAAACAGCTTTATGGACTTATTTGTTATTCAATAAGTTAAATTGCAGTATGTACGGTGATACTGTAATACCAATTCGCTTAATTAAGCGATCTATTTTTAGGTAATAAAATAGCTCATTAACAAAGCGAGCTTATAATATACAATTGTTTTATATAAATATTTTTAAAACGAAGCTTTAACAAAACACAACGAACGGGACTTATTATGACTAATGAAATTAAACACTCAATCGCAAACTTTGCAGCCTTAGAAACTTCAATAGCAAATGGGGAAGAACAATCGGTAAAAGAATTATTAGCAGATCAGTCAATGCAAGAGCTAGAAAAAAGCTACCTGTTAGACTTAGCTAAACTCGGTAATAACAGCGCTATCATAAAGCTATTAAATGATATTCCCGTAAAAAAATAGACGCTCGTGGCTATGTTATTACTCCATAGCTAGCGAGTTAATCCATGTTGTAAGGTAATAATTGATTATTCTCGTTTTACTTATGATGACTTGTTTTATTTAGGCTATTAATATAATCAATAAGATTATTTAAAGGTATTGGTTTGGAAAAATAATAGCCTTGAACCCTTATACTGCTGAATTGAGATAAATAGGCGATCAGCTCAGCATTTTCAACACCTTCAATGACCACTATTTTTTTAAGCTCTGTACAAATCTTGATGATACCTTCTAATAAAGCGCGTTCTTGGCCCTCATGCTCAGCACCAATCGTGAACTCCCGATCTATTTTTATAATATTAGCAGGCTGCCTCGACAAGTAAGAAAGGCTAGAATACCCAGCGCCAAAGTCATCAATCGCAACGTTAAAGCCCTTAGCCATCAGCTCTCTAAGAACGCCTTCGATAACCCCTTTTTCTGACATGACTGTTTCAGTCACTTCAACGGTGAGCCGATGTGGCTCTATATCTTTATCAGAGACTAATTGGCAAATATATGCAACAAACCCTTGCAGCTGTAATTGCTGGGGTGAAAAATTAACAGCCACAGTAATATTTTTTAACTGCGCAGTATTACTCATATCTTTAAGTACCTGTGTTAGTACTTGTTTGCCAACTTCTAATATTTGCCCCGTTTGCTCTGCTATAGGTATAAAAATAGCCGGGGAAATATACGCACCATTACTTTTCCATCGCACCAAACTCTCAACACTAATCACTTTGTTATCAGATAAACTATGGATTGGTTGGTAATACACTTCTAAGTCACCATTTTTAAGCGCTTTTTGAAGCTCTCCTCTAATGTGGACTATTTCTTTATGCTTATCATCCATTAGCTTATGATAAAAACAAAGCTGATTCCCTCCAAGGGTTTTCGCACTGTCCATAGCAATATCTGCATGCTGTAATAGTACTTTTGAATTTCCTACTCTTTCTTTAGACATCGATATACCAGCGCTGGCTGTAAGATAAATATCAACGTCCTCTAAATAATAAACGTTTGCTAAAGAGCTTATTAATACTGATATTTCTTCTCTTAGTTTATCTTTACTTATATTGCTGTAATAAAGAATAAACTCATCATTACCAAAGCGTGCTATTGAGTCGGTTGTCAGCGCGTTATTTTTAAGTCTTCTTGCAACTAACTTGAGAACTTTATCGCCTATGGCATGCCCTAAACTATTATTTATAGAACTAAAGCCATCTAGGTTTATAAAAACCATTGCACACGGTGAGTTTAACGCTTTAGCCTGCTTAGACTGTTTAGCGCTTATTTCATCATCTAGCGCATCTCGGCGAATTAGTCCTGTTAACTCATCATATTTAGCCATTTTAAACAGCTTTTTTGATTGTTGTTTTAGTAGGTATGAAGAGTCTGAAGCAAGTATAAAAATATAGATAAAGATGAAAGTAAGCCAAATTATAATTTGTTCGACTTTTGCTCTTTCTTTTAATGCGGAGTAGTTATTAATAAAACTATATATATTGTGATTTAAAATGCCCATTACATCGACTTTTTCTACAATATAGTCACTGTATAAACTCAATAGTATATTTAAATTGTATACGTTTTGCTTTTTAGCATTAACAGAAAAGTAAACTTGAGGCGTCAATTCAATAAATACATCAAACGTATTTAGATAATCTATGTACCTGTTCTCAATTAATAAATTCATGTCTAGTAAAGCTAAAACTTGATACTTACCGCCAGTAACTGAATTTATAGGTATCGAAAACATAATAGTCGGCGTACTCGTTTTCAACGTTAATGAATTAGCTGCAAATCTAACTTCATCCGTAGTTGTATTTAACCAGTTCACTACAGACTCACTTGATAGAAATCCACTGGAAATAAATTGCTTAGAAAATATGTCACCTTCAACTAACGTAAGATTTTCATCAAGAATAAGCATCCCTTTGATGATTTTATAATCTCTCGCATAATTTTTCATATCAACAGCGGCAAGCTTTAAAAAATTATCATGACTCACTTTTTCTAATCTCGACTTAATTCGAGATAATGACTTTTTATGCTCATCAAGATTTTTATTAAGCATTGTCCCCACTAAGCTTATTTTTTCTCGTGCTTTTTCTTCTTCACTACTCACTGTTTTTACTGCACTAGCGTACCATAACGACACACCCGTAAAGATAACTAAAAACATGACTGTTTTGGTAAACTTAGCCCCTTTAGTTATCGTTGCAGAACATAAAATTTTAATAATGAGCGCTGAGAAAAAAGAAAAAACCATAACGGCATTTAAAGCAGAAATAAATGGATTATCACTAATTAAAAAAAACTTTTCGTCAACGACTCCCCACAAGCTCAATTGAAAATTTAAGAAAAAAGCACATCCTAAAATGCCTAATACAGGAGTCACATATTTAATTTTTTTTGAAAATTTAAAATTAAATAATAAAGTTAAGATTGAGCCTAAAACTAGCGATATTAAAGCGGTACTAATAGAAATTATAGGCATCAGAGGTGCTTCAAGTAAAATACTCTCCAACCCACCCAAAATTACTACAACAACAAAAAACTGAATAAAGCCTAAATATAAAATACTTGCTGCTGATTGAGTTAGAGATAACCGCATGAGTCTGTTGTAACCTTCTAATTTGAGTCGCCAAGATCTTAAACTGTAAAGCAACTGCCGTATTAGTACAGTTAAATTTAATTATTTTGTATTATATTAAATAAAAAATTACGCCCTTTATAACTAGATATTAGATTGAGGGAATAATCTAATGAAAAGTAAGTAGATTCATAGTCATGCCATATCATCTGCTTCTCATTTTAATACCAACCTGCATAAATATTTGAACAATTTAAACGAGTTAAATCACTCTATAACGTTGTTAAATAGACCCCGTATATAAGCAAATTGGTATAACTGAGTAAACTAGGATTGACTGTCCGGATATGTTGAGCACACCGAATCATTTTACTTAACTCGATTAAAAGAAAAGATCCTTGATATAAATTGATATCACATACATTTGATTGAACTGACACCTTAGTAATACACTAATATTGCCAGTTCAATCAGTCGATTACATATCTGAAAACCGGTTAGCCGATTGCACAATTCTTTTTATCTCATTTTCTTCAATATCTTTTATTGTATCAAGCAACGTTTTTGCGCTTTCGATATCTACACGAGAATATATATGAATGTATAACTCAATAACTTGTTCATGATGGTTTACTATTTTCTCCATAATGTCCGAGATATCTAGCTCTTCAAAGAGTGAGTTGCAATCAACGCGCTCAATAATTGAGTGCTTTTCAATGTAATCAAAACACCAGGTGTTTAGCGCTTTTACGTCTGCCGTATTTTCAAATCCTTGTACAATATTCTCTAAACTCTCCTCATGCTCAGATAGGTAGCGAAGCATCATTCGTGCTCCCTCATCCTTATTTTGTTTAGAGCTCTGGTTTAGGCTATCTTTTAAGTTTTTGTGAAATAAAACGGTCCAATTGAGTACATCTCTAATTGTTTCAATTTGCATTTATTGCTCCTAAGTTTAATGATATCTATACAATATTTTAATATGAAGCATGCTAATTTTTAGGATTAGGCTCACTCGCCTGAGTGTGTTGTAAATACTGAAATAGCTCACTGTCGGTCGATAATACCAATGTTGTGTTTTGGCTAAGGGCAAGTTCAAGCGCCTGCAACGAACGGGTAAATGCATAAAATGCGACTGCTTGATCATTTTTGTTATAGGCTGAGGCGTAAATAGCGGCTGCTTTAGCATCAGCTTTACCTCTAATTTCTGTTACTGCTCGGTAGGCTTCAGATTGAATTTTATCTAAGTCTCGCTCTCTGTTACCTTGTATACGGGCAGCTTCGCCTTTTCCTTCTGACAAAAAGCGTTCTGCTATTTGACGACGTTCGCTGATCATACGTTCATAGATTTTAGGGCGTACACTTTCATTATAATTAATACGTTTAAAGCGAATATCCATAAGCTCAATACCAAATACGCGCACTTTTTTTGCCGCCTCATTAAATATATCTTGCTCGACAACTAAACGTCCCATGCTTATAGGCACTAAACTACCAATATTCTGCTCTTTTTCAGCCTCGGTGAGTGACGAGTCACGCAAAGGTTGGCGACCTTTCGTTGTACGAATAATTTCGATTAATTCGTGTGTGGCTACTGCATTACGCGTTTCACTACCAAAAATATCATCGAGCCTAGACTGTGCGCTTCGCTCATCACCTAAACGTAAAAAATACTGCAACGGATCGGTAACCTGCCACCGCGCATAAAGACTTACAGAAATATAAAGCTTATCTTTGGTCGGCATATCAGAAGGTGTTCCTTCCCATTCCAGCACGCGCTTATCAATAAAATTAACTTGCTGAACAAAAGGCATTTTGAGTTGAATACCCGCCTCTCTAATTGGCTCTCCAACCGGTTTACCAAACTGAGTAATAACGACCTGCTCTACTTCGTTAACCGTATATAAAGCGCTATACAAAGTAACCCCTACAAGTGCAGCTAAAATACTGCTGCCAACGATTAAATAAGATTTCATGGCTGCTGTCCTTTTAGTGAAGTTAAATTGAGTAAAGGTAATACACCGCGTGCTTCGCTATCGATAATAATTTTATTTTTTATCGTTGGCATAACATCTGTCATTGTTTCTATATATATTCGTCTGCGTGTTACCTCAGGTGCCAGTTGGTACTGTGCAAACAGCGCATTAAAACGCAGAGCGTCGCCTTCAGCTTCATTAACTCGCTTAAGGCGATAACCGTCAGCCTCTCTTATTCGTTGATCGCGCTCCCCCTCAGCAAGCGGAATAACGCGGTTATATTCGCGACGCGCTTCGTTAATCAACTTTTCTTTCTCTTGTTGAGCCTGATTAACTTCATTGAACGACCCTTGTACTGGTACGGGTGGGTTAATATTTTTTAGTTGAACCTGATCAATACTAATCCCCATTACATATTTGGTTGCCAATGCCTGCATTTTTTGTAATGCCTCAATTTCAATCCCTTGCCTGCCAATGGTAATTACTTCATCTACAGTTCTATCGCCTACAACTTCACGCATAACTGATTCAGACACATATCGTAAAGTGCCTGCCGGGTCGCGCACCTCAAATAAGTACTTTTGGGGATCGGCTATCCGATATTGAATTACCCATTCAATCAGCGCAGTGTTTAAATCGCCCGTTACCATTTGGGTTTCTTCGCGTTGATTTGTTGCAGGTGAAATTTTTGGCGCAAATGCGCGAATATTATTTTCAGGATTAATATTTTGATCTGGGTCGGAGGCTCCTGGAGTAGAAAAACCAAACTCCTGCTTTAATTGCCGCTTGGTAGGCACTATTGTGACGTGATCAACACCTAATGGGATTTTTACATGTAAGCCCGCAGGCAGAATTTCTTGAAACTTACCAAACCTTAATACCAAAGCAACTGAATCACTGGGAACGGTATAGACTGCGCTATAGCCTGTAGCAATCAATCCCAAAAACAGTACTATGGTTAAACTTGTGCTAAATTTTCCACTCAGCAACTTCTTATACTTTTGAAACGCACCGCTCATCACTTTATCGATATCTGGCGGACCGCTTTTACTTTTAGAATTTGGACTATTTTCGTTTTGTGTAGAAATAATATTCTCCTTTTTAAGAAACCAAAAATATGGAGCCTTATTACTACTTTAGATTGTCATAAGCCCTAGGGCCTGTTGATCTTTCAAGGTTAAATTTGCAGCAGTCTGTTTGGTATTTAGGCAAGGCAGAGCCTATGTAGTGTGGTTATTCCCCATAAATGGGCGATAACGTAGCATTAATGCCAAACAGGCGCTGCCCAAAGGGTTCTTTCTAGGGGCTATTTACTCTTTGTTGCTCGGTTTTTACTTAGCCCACTAGGTTACAAACCTCGCGCCGCGATTAAATAGCCCCTAGTTTGAACAAATTTTAACCCGCAAAGATCAACAGACCCTAGCCTAAAGCGCCAACGTGCTTCGCAATCTAGGTGATAACTTCCTCTGTATAATTTAAGGGTAATAATTTAGGGGTAATGATTTAAGGAATAGTTTTAAGATTTAAATTCATGCACTTATAGATTAATTTAAAGCCAAAAAACCTTAGTAAGACATTAGCGTATTTATTTTAATTGGTCTGTTCGGTACGCCACATAGCGTGTTTTAAACAATAGGTTTAATTGATAAATAAAGGGTTAAGTACAACTAATGAGTACACATTATTGAATACCCATTAGCCCCTTCACGCCCTATTATGGCGTTGAATTAATTGATTTATTGCTCTTTTTTGAGGCAACCACTCGAATATATAAAACCCCAAGTATTGCAGAAAGAACCGAAGCCACTAAAACCGATGTTTTTGCGTTATGAAGATGCTCGGCTTGCCCATCAAACCCCAACGTAGCAATAAAGGTAGACATGGTGAATCCAATCCCAGCGATAAGTGAAGCACCAATAACATGCTGGAGATTGATACCCTCAGGCAAGCAACCTATTTTGTAGCGTAAAGCAAGCCAACACGCACCCGAAATACCAATAAACTTACCAACAACAAGACCACTAATAATACCTAAGCCAACGGGATCACTGAGACTTTCAATAAATGAACTAAAGTTAAAAACCACACCCGCATTAACTAAAGCAAACAGCGGTAAAATAAACAGTGCGACAGGCAGGTGCAGCACATCTTCCCACCGACGCAAAGGTGTACCTGCATTTTCGGCTAAATCACGAATTTCGAGTACCTGTTTATGATCCTGCCTGCTAGCCAGAACATCTACTTTCTCTATTTCTTTTTGCATAGAGGTAATGGTTGTTTTTGCCTTTTCAAGCGACCTTCCTGAGCCCAACATTGAGCGTGCAGGAGCCGTTAAAGCAATAGCAACACCTGCTACAGTAGGATGCACACCTGACTGTAACATCATCCACCAGGTGGCAAGACCAATTATAGTGTAAAAAAGCGGTTGTCTTATTCCGGCATAATTGGCGGCTACTAAAAAAGTAAATAGAACAACGGCGCATGACAAATACATCACCGATATTTCTTGGGTATAAAACACGGCAATAACGAGTATTGCCCCCACATCGTCAACAATCGCAAGACCTACAATAAAAGCCAACAAGCTTGTTGGTATATGTTTTCTTACAATTGTAAGCACACCTAATGCAAACGCAGTGTCGGTTGCCATGGGTATACCCCAACCAATCAGTGAATCTTGCCCCCAGTTAAACAACGAATAAATACCAGCCGGCACGACCATTCCGCCTATGGCGCAAAAAATGAGCATGTGTCTATTTTTGGGCTCAGCTAGATCTCCAGCAAGTACCTCTCGTTTTATTTCAAGCCCAAGCAATAAGAAAAATATCACCATCAAACCATCATTAATAATGTGTTTAAGCGAGGTTTTTAGCTCAAAGTTTCCTAATGAGATCCCAATAGGCGTATGCACTAAGTTCAGATAGGTAGCTGAATAAGCTGAATTTGCCCACCATAGTGCAATGATTGTAGATACCAGAAGAAACAAACTAGAGGTGGTTTGAGCACGCATAAAATTAGAAAATGGGTCGTGCATATAGTCTAAGCCACGATTTAGTATATTTTTAGAATCGTTAGGCATATCAGGTAGCCTTATAAATTGTGGGTGTTCGTTTTATAAAAACTTTTAAGATTTAAGTTCTCCAGTTTTACTATCAGTCAACAAACACTTCGCCTTAAAATTACTCACATTAAGACGAAGTGCACACCCCTAATTAATCTTACGTAAAATTAGATTAGAGATAGATATAATCATTGTGTTATTACGTTATAAGGGTAAATATTTTCGCGGTTTTGGAATGCCAAAATAGCCGTATTTTTAATTATTCCTTGCTCAATGTTTATTGCACGGCGAATGGTTTCATCTTTTTGCCACTGCAAAGCACCTTTAAGTATCGTTTGTAAATATACAATGAGCGCCGCAGAGATTGAACGCGTCGCGCTTTCCCATAAATAACTCGGTGTATGATCAACGCCATAATAATCCGTGTTGTTATATCGAAATAAAGGGTTTTTAAACGTTGTCGGCTTTGCAAAAAAGAATCCCATTCCCTCATCACAGCTAACATCAATAATTAAGCTGTTAGGTTTTAAGCAGTCGGCTTCTGATTCAATTACAAAGTTAACCGGATGAGCTGTTTCTTGATAAGTCCCGTTCACGATAATATCGGCTTCGCTAATAAGATCGCTAAGTGGTCGATTAGTCCCATCATGTTCAACAACCATCATGCGAGCTTCTCCTTCAAGACCTTCTCGTACCTTAACATAGTGACAATCTAATATTTCTTCACGGACTTCGTGATCAGGGCGCTGAATACAAATTGTAATATCTCTAAAACCATGCGCTTTAAGGGCGTAAATAGCGCCTCTACTCACTGCACCAAAACTAAATATAATCGTTTTACGTTGATCGCCATAATGACCATCAATACCCTTAAGTTGCAAAGCATGTATTACAGCGCAATACCCTGCCATTTCATTGTTTTTATAAAAAGTATGGCGCCCTACATTTCCTTGTGGTGACCACACATACATATCTTCAAAAGCAATTAAGGTAAGTTTACGTTCAATTGCCGCTTGTGTTATTTCATGCTGTTGAACGCAGTGGGCATAACCCCAAATAGTGCCTCCTTCGCGCATTTCTTCTAAGTCAGCAAGTACAGGCTTTGCGATAATGGCAGTGCCAATATGGGTAAGTATTTCGCTGCGAGATGCAATGCCACCCGTTAACGTTGCAATATATTCATCGCTAACATTAAAAGCGGTGCCATAGCCTTGTTCAAACACCATTTGTTTTCTAAGATTTTCGGGAATTCGTAATAAGTGCTCTGGGTGAATAGGATACCGTCTTTCATCTGTCTTGCGGGATGTTCCGATAACGCCGATAGTTAATTCACTCATGCTAAGTCCTGTTTATAAAGTAAGTACGCTTGAGTTCATCAACGAATCATCATACTTCGCCAATAAACTTAGGCGGTGTTTTTTCTGTACGTTTTTGGCTCGGATGAACCAACTCTATTTTACAAAGGTGTAATTTTGACAATAAATAATGAAGAGCAGTGAGTTAACTTGCATTGAGTTGCAAGCTGAAGACTATTACCTTTTGAGTAAAAGTGCTGACTGAGTATATCAGAAATAAGTATTACTAACTTGGGTATCTCAAACTGAAATAAAGGGAGTACTCGCTAATTACTGAGGTTTTAACTTAATGATTTACTCTGTAGAGCAGATTTAATCAGCTTTGTATTGGGTTAGCTGAACGTTTGGCTTTTATATCAACTCCGGCTATGTGCCAGTGTAGGTCGGATAAGCGAAGCGCCATCCGACACAGTAAAATACCTTGCCAATTATTATCAACATTTTATGTTGTCGAGTGGCTGGAGAGTGCCAATTGCGGACAGTGGCTTCATAGTCACTTGTTATGTTTTGTCATATACAAGTTCTATCACTCTTTTTTGGGATAATTGAAAACCTAATGCTAAGGCGTAAGTAAAACACCCCATAAGTGCGAGCATACCAATTACAGCCGCACCTTTTGAACCTATAGGTTCACCTTTTTGAATTAAATCTGTAACTTGAAAAAATATAGGTATTAGCTTTGTTCCGAAAAAAAGTGAGGATACACCCAATATCATTGCAGTAGGAATTGCAGCGATTAGCGGAAGGCTTTTAAAAAAATTTATATTTGACATTAACACTCCTTATTAAATTAAAAACATAACAGCTTTATCAGAGGACTATTTCTCTATTTTAGCGCGAAAACACCCTTATTTTATGAGCTTATATTAATAGCAAAAAGCATAAGTTATTGCTAGCTATATATATTATGCTTAAGACGGGTAATTTGAACATATAAAAAAGAGGGGAATTAGTCATTAATTATTCACTCAATGGCTGATTCTCGCTTACAGCAGGCTTCAGCAAAGTGCAATTTGCGGACATTGATGAATATAATGTATGAAGTCATAATTTAACCTCTTTGGCTTGTTTAAATCTTGCCATGAGCAATTCTTTGACTAATACTCGGGCCTTCTCTACATCAAATGCTCTAGCGGCATACCCTTTTGCAAGAATTTCTTGAGGTAAATATTCATCAAACTTATCTATGGCTTTTTCTGCAATAGCATCAGCTAAATCAATTGCTGATATGGTTTGATCATCCCGAAAGCTTTTAAGAGCCCTGATGACATCATCAATTAAGGTATTCTCAACTTCTATAATTCCTGCAAATGCACCTGCTCCAAACCCTTTGTGTATTAGTACTGCAACGAGTGTATTTACAACCTTATCGCCGGCCCAGGGCAAAACAACGGCTGTATTGCCATACTGTAAGAAATGCGTACTTTCAAGTTTTGCAGTTTTAAAAAAGTCAGCACCTTCTTTGAAAAGTGCTTGAGCAACTGCATCACCAAATTCAATTCTTTGTTCACCAACTTGAACTCTGTAGTCACCTTCTTCCAGAATTTTAAGCATTTCTTGTCTCACTACATCATGAACAGCCATCCCTGAACCACCAAATTTAGGTGGTTTCCCTCCTTTTGCATGCTGTACTGAAATCACTTTTTTGTCTGTATCGACTAGCTCAACCACCCAACGTTTACCCGCAAATACAATATGTTGGCCCTCTAAAATAAGGCTATCTACGGGTAATGTCCCTAGTGTTTTACTACCCGTTATAATTCTAAATTCTTCAGGGGTTTTAAAAACGGCATAAAACGTATAATGATTTGTTATTTTTTCACCCATAAAACCTAAAACCAGTTCACCACTTCCTAACTGGGTAATAAGATCTACCTTACCCATGTGAGATAGCAAATCTTTAAAATGTGTAACAGTAACTTGTTGGAATGGACCGTCTTTACAAAGTAATACGTAGATTTGATCTGCTCTTATACCCCCCCATTGCGCGATGAGAGCTAAAACTTGATGAAGTAATGTTGAAAAGTGATAGAGCGAAGTGTCTGCTGGTTCGTACCACTTACTTGCAACCAATAACCGTATCATCGCTAGCGATTGAACCAATTCAAGCCGCAGTTTATCTACAATACTCGATTTTTCTGTAAGGTCAGCCTCAGTTATCAGCATTCGCAAAATACTAGCGCCACCACGCCTACCTGAACGACCCATGCGCTGCCGTAAACTTGCAATAGAATGCGGCGCAGTAACTTGCACGACAGAGTTAACCTTGCCTATATCAATGCCTAACTCCAAAGTCATAGTACACACTGCTGTAGTGGGCATTTGATCTTGCTGAAGCCGAGCTTCAAGTGTTTCTCGCATTTCTTTGGCTAACGAGCCATGATGTGGAAAAAACTCGTTAGGCACAGTGTTACTCTCACACATCTCAGCAAGAGTGGTCGCAATGCTTTCGGTGCGACTTCTGCTGTTTGCAAACACTAAGTGGTTTCCACCTCGGCAAAGGCCATATAAATCGTTACATACGCTTTGCTCCGCAGTAACCGCCTCATCTGTTACTACAGCGCTTTCAATGTATCCCTTCACTTGCATTTTTAACGTTGATGAAGACTGCGTTTGCTTTATTATTTTACAAGACAGTGATTTATTGGGTCTTAAAGATGCCGGGACACTTTCTAAGTCACCTAAAGTGGCACTTAAAGCGGTTCTGGGTATTGGTGCGTTTAGACGGCCAAGCAAATGCTCTAAGCGGTGCAGTAAGCTCAATAAGTGATGGCCACGCTCAGTACCAATAAATGCGTGAAATTCATCTATAACTATATGCTTTAAATTCTGAAAAGCAGATTTTACCCAGCCACTGTCTCTTATTAATAATGACTCTAGGGACTCTGGCGTTATTAACATGATGCCAGATGGATTTCGTTTCAGCTTATTTTTTCGACCTTGAGGGCTATCACCATGCCAAGGTGTAACTTGTATGTCTAACAAGTCTGACAAGCTTTCTAGCCTTCGATCTTGATCGTTTATTAACGCCTTTAGCGGGCTGATATATAAAATGCCTACACCGCTTACTTGATCTGCGATGCTACTTATTGCAGGTAAAAAAAATGCTTCGGTTTTACCTGCGGCAGTAGAGGCACTAATAAGCACATCAGTATTGCCTGAAAGAATAGGGTCAATTGCTAAACATTGTATCTCTCTGAGCCGATCCCAACCTTGTTTAAAAATCCACTGCTGAATGCGCAAATCGAGCTTTTCGTGTGCGTCAATCATAATTTGAAGTCAGCTAACTCATCGTCTTCAGGTTCAATGTCTAGCTCTACATCGGAAGGTTTTTCCTCTGCAATATCAACATTTTTTATTAAACTGTCCCACGAAATGTTTGGATTTTGATCAATCACGGCAAGCATATCTAAAAACGCTTTGATCGTATTTCTTGGCGTTCTGAAGTAAGCGTCTCCAATTGTTTTACTGCAATGGACTAAAAATGCTTTAAGGGACTCGTCAGGAACTAAATATAGCGATTCATCACCTGATGCGAAAACATGTCTCAGGTTTTTAAGTAGTATAAATAACTCTTCTGGCGTTAAACTTGCCAAATGCAATGCTGGAGATGAGTAATCAATAACACCAGCTTGCTTTGCAAACGTATTGCCAGCTAAACGAGATTGCAGCGCCTCATAGCTATATAACCCTTTTCTTGGATCAAGTAAAAACTCGGGTGTACCACCGAGTAAAAACCCTAAGTACTCAGCCGATCCTTGTAAGCAGTCGTTGAGTATTCTTAGAATTTGCTCGTAATTTGATAATCGTGCTTGGGTGCTATTGAGTTTGTATAAATTTACCATTTCATCGAGGTTAACTAATAACCCTTCATAGCCAGCTTGCCTTACAAATAAACTCATAAGCTTTAGAGAGTCATAAAACGACGCATCTGAGATAATACTTCTTATACCAAGATCTTTGCGAGCATCTGTTTTTGTTGCATATTCTGCTCTTAACCATTTTACAGCGTTGTTCTTAAGTTGCTCGTTATCTGTTTCATGGCCAGTCCAGTATGCTTCTATAACTTTTGCAAAGTCGTAACCACCTACAAGCTCAGAGAGAGACGCGAGCCTTTCGTGGATCACTGTGGTTATTTCTTTGCTTGTATTATCTGCTTCTTTTCGTGCCTCGGTAATAAACTTTTCAACCACACTGGTCAATGCATTACCATCAGGCTTATTACGAGTAGACATGTTTCTCATTAACTCAGAATACAAGTTTCTGGCTTGTCCAGATGATGCATGAATACGACGGTCAGGAGATAGATCTGCATTAACAGTAACTAACTTGCGCTCTAATGCTATCGCTCTTACTACACTTAAAAAGAATGTTTTACCTGAGCCGTATTCGCCAATAATTAACCGAAAAGCAGAGCCGCCCTCTGTCACTCTGTCGATATCTTTAATGAGCGCTTTAAGCTCATTACCACGACCTACTTGTATATGCTGTATGCCGACTTTTGGGGTAACACCCGATTTAAGAGACTGTATAATTGCATCGCGCTCTTTTGATCTAATTTTTTTTGCTGCCATTGTTATAACTCCCTTATCTCTTCGACTATCTCTTCGACTATTTCTTCATCAATGTATATATCACCGTCATCATCAATTACTGGTGCATCCACTAAATCAAATGACCAGTCATTAATGGTTTCTATAGCACCATCGACCATTAATTTTAGCTCACTACACATTTGAGCTACCTCTTCGCGACCCCATTGCGCTTTAGCACATAGCTTTTCAAACAACTGGCTATGAGCCTGATCTAATCCTTCAACTTCGTTTGTAGACTCTACAACTTCAACATAATCGCTTTCATCTTCATCTGAGGTAAAGATCTTTTCCAGCATATTTTTAGCTTCTGTTGTTTGGCTTTCATGAAGGGCTAAGATTGTTTCATCTAAGCTAAATTCTGATGAATTTTGACTTTTTGGCGCAAGCTGATGACTACTTGTAGTAAGCTGATGAATATCACTCGTGACAGACTCTTTATTCAACCCTAAATTCGTGTAGAGCTTCTCGATTTGTTTTACTTCTTTGTTATCGACGTTGCCATCAGCGAGCGCAATAGACAGAATAAACCGCTTCACAAATTCTATTTCTGTTTCACCTAAATTATTAAGTCTATTTTTTAAACCCGCATTATCCGATGGGGTAACTAATCGCCATGTAAGATAAGCCTTTAAAGATCGCTTTTCTGTATCCGTTAATTTCTCATCATGAGCAATTAGCTTTTCTAGCTCAGAACTTTCTGACTCATCTACAACCCCATCTATGTTTGCAACCATCACACCTAAGCGAAGTGCGACACCCACTTGGTTAAATACATGACTAGGGACAAACTCTTCCCCATGCCCTGGAGTAAATAAGACAAGTTTGCCATCTAATTTAGGTTTTGCATGGTGGTAACGTAAGTCAGGTGCAATACCTATATCAGCAAAGCTCGCTAGGTTATAAATGAGTTCACTTTCCTTTTTATTTATCGCTTTTGGTGCTGGTAAGTCTGTTTGCAACCAAAATTCAGAAACGTTTGTTACCCCATCATTTTCTAAAATGATAGCCTTAGCCCACTTTTTAAACTTTTCAATTAATGGTGATGGTTGGCTATTAGTAATAGCGCGTGGAAGTAACATCAGTGCAGCTAAGTCATCTCTACTAGTGCCTGCTTTACCTAAGTAACGGCTATAACTAGCGAGCTCTTCAGCGGCTTTATCAGCAATAGGTATTAGCTTTTTAATAGGGGCTTTTAATATACTCGGGTCTGGTAAACTATCTAGTAAAATTTTAACGCTAGGGATACCACCGCTGGCGGCAAAGTACTCAGCGTTTAACTTGGTTTTATTTGGTTTAACTTGCATTCCCTCAGAGAATTTTTGATTGTAGTAAAGTTTAAAAAGTGCATCAAACTCTACATCGCAACGCCTAGCTGCGGTTTTTAAATTGTATTGGTCTGTATTTTTGATCCATTCAAGTGCCAACTCATCATCCACTTTTTCTGTGGCAACGATTTGCTCTGAAAGGCGTAATTTAAAAAGTAGTGAATGACGCGTCTTCGGTAATGTATGTTTTTTACCTTTAAGTAATTTAGGTTTAACTAAATACATAAACTCTAAGAGATTTGCTGAATAACCCGCAAAAGAGCGATTTGAAGCAAACACTTTATGTAAACGAAGTACTTCATCAAAAATATCTTCAAATTGTTCCTCTCCAATTTTATTATCTTGACCATTCTCAACAACAAATCTTTCAAATCCGTAAAAGTACAAAAATACAAAGCCAATTGGGGTGTTGCCCGCACTTCTATCGGTTGCTAACCAATCAAGGTAGGCACCTCTAGACTCTTTAGATAATAAACCGTAGCTTGGCCAGTAGCCTAAAGATTCATCAGTTGGGAATTCGTTTGAATTAGTCCGTGGTGATATTACTGGTAAGTCTGTACAAATTAATGCTGGTTCAGAGCGATAACCAACCAATGATTCCATCACCCCACCTACGTACAGAAACCCTTTTAACTTTCGACTGTGAATAGTAACTTCTTGACCCTTGCTTAACCATTGAGCTTGTTTACCCTTATTGATATAGGTGTCTTCAGATACATTACTCTCAAAAATATTAAATGTGGCTAAATCGTCTTCAGAATTTGTCGAACTATCAGCACTTTCTATAGTTGGGGTAGATGTATTAACAACAGTGATGCGAGGTTTTGGAGTTGTCTCCTTTGAGGTTGCTAATTCATTAGTTTGTTCGTGTAATTCAACACTTACTGATGCTTTATCAATTTTAATAGATTTTATTGGGCTGATTGCATCATTGGATAGAGCAGATATAGAAGACTTAGAGGCTGACGTATTATGAGTGCCTTTTATGTCCGAGCTTGGATTATCTAATACTCGAGGCTTTGCTTTATTTGAATTTGAGCGTGAACTGGTAATTAACCAAATTATCAATATAACAACTGCAATTATAAAAATGAATTCCATGTAACATCCCTTTAAAAATGGTTGGTACCATTTTGGTATTTAAAACTCCATCAACTACTAACATATTACTAAAAAAATCAGAAATGTATAATACTGCTGCTAGCTAATTGCAATTATTCTTAATCAAACAATAAAATCGTCTTTAATAAAGCTTAATTTTGTATAAGGCTCTCCACTGATGTGACTTGACCATCAGTATTGTGCTCTTAAATTTGCAAAATTTTAAGATAAACTTGAGCTTAATCCATAGCTAGTGACTGACTGCTTCTCGCTCACTGCAGACTATCAGCTGTATTTGCTTTTTAGTTGCTTATTACACAAACTGCGCAACTACGTCTTTTTACAAAAACTACGTCACGTCTAATATTATTCATTTTCACAACATGGTCGAAAGTTGATAATCCAGTTAAAAACCAAAGGAAGACGTCGATGAAGGCAGCTTAAATCGAAATAATAAAAGTTTAAAAAATGATGTTAAACGCTATTACAAATCGTGATATTGAACAAGCGACTCACACTTTACTTAAATGCATTAATAATTTAACTATTGAGAAATGAGATAGTTGCTGCGAGTTTATAAAGTGTTTGGGTTTAGTAAAAAGAAAGCTTAACGAGTGAAGCAGTCTAACAACTCCAAAACTATTGCTTTAGTTCTATTATTCTAGTTCTATTGCTTTAGTTTTGGCGCTTATTAAAGGGATAATATTTACCCTTTCATTTGTTCAAGCTCTTTGCCTTTGGTTTCGTGTAAAAACTTAAATACAAATATAACTGAAACAAACGCGCAAAATGCGTAAAAACCATAAGCCCCTGCTAAACCTATACCGGTGAGCATGACAGGGAACGACCAGGTAATTAAAAAGTTAGCTATCCACTGGGCAAAGCCGGTAACTGCAAGGCCAGAGCCGCGAATTTGGTTAGGGAACATTTCGCCTAACATAACCCACATTACAGGGCCCCACGATAGATTAAAAAAGAACACATACGCATTAGCGGCTATTAAAGCAACTATGCCCTGCTCTCCTAATTCTAAGTTACCTGTTGAGCCAATATCTGCGTTTAAAAAGGCATAAACAATAACCGAAAGTGTCACCGTCATACCAATTGAGCCGGTTAACAAAAAAGGTTTTCTGCCAATTTTGTCTATAAAATACATGGTAATAAACACCGCTAAAATACTTACAAAGCCGCTTATTATATTAATAAGTAACGCGTCAGATTCAGTAAAGCCTGCTGCTTGCCAAAGTACCGCGCCGTAGTAAAAAACAACGTTAATGCCGACTAATTGCTGAAATGTAGCTAAGCCAGTTCCTATCCAAACAATGGGGCGTAAACGTTTTTTAAGTTTATCTGATTGTTTTAAATAGGAATTATAAAAGCTTTTTATTTGCGCTTTACCCACCTTTTATATACCCTTAATAGTCTTTATAACAATATCTTCGTATAGCTTTTTCTGAGTAATTTATGCACTATAAAACATCAAACATTTCTAACAACATTGACGAAGAATCGATTCCTGATGACTGCATTAGCAATCTAACCGTAGATAATATTGTATTTGCTATTCATGAAGGTAAGTTAAAGGTGTTGCTGGTTAAATATAATCGGGGCCTTGCAACAAGCCAATGGGGTTTAATTGGTCATTGGGTTCGTAAAGATGAAAACTTAGACCTTGCAGCTCTGCGTGTTGTTAAAAGTACGACCGGTGTTGAAAACCTGTACTTAGATCAGTTAGGTGCATTTGGTAATGTAGACCGCTACCCTGCTAGACGTATTATTACTATTGTTTATTATTCGCTCGTTCGCTTTGAAGAAACCAACCTTGTGAGCGGCGATAATGCTTTAGAGTGTGAATGGTTTGATGTAAATAGTGTACCCGCTTTAATGTTTGACCATGCCGATATTTTAAAAAGTGGCTTAGACTACTTACGCTACAAAGTAAGACACGAGCCTATTGGTTTTAGCTTACTCCCTGAAAAATTCACCCTGCTTGAGCTACAAGGAATTTACGAGTCGATTTTAAATAAATCACTCGATAAACCTAACTTTAGACGTAAGTTTCAAAAAATGAACTTATTAATAAACTGCAAAGAAAAACAAACCAACGTAGCTCACAGAGCCGCAACGCTTTATCGTTTTGATATAAACGTGTACGAAAAATTAAGAGAGTTTGGTTTTACGTATGAGTTTTAATTGCTTAAAAACCTTATTGGATTGAGGTTTACTCTTTATGAACTAACTCTATATTGCTAAAGTGTATGCGTTACTTATAATTTATTCCCATTATCAATACACACTAATCAAAAAGGAGCTTTTTACTTGAAACTTACGCCGCCCTAGGCAACCACTCCCTTTTTCATCAGCACGTTGCGTGCAACCTTAATCGCCATCTGCGCGAGAATCATTGTTATTTAAATAAAATACTCCCCTATACTTTGGGAAACTAACTAATTAGGTTTATTACATGTTTGATCACGTAAAAAGAGATTGGCTCTCTAATGTTCGTGGTGATGTGCTTGCTGGTATTGTTGTGGCACTTGCCCTAATACCTGAAGCGATTGCCTTTTCTATTATTGCGGGTGTTGATCCTAAAGTGGGTTTATACGCCTCATTTTGTATCGCCGTTATTATTGCCTTTGTAGGCGGACGCCCTGGCATGATATCGGCTGCTACCGGTGCAATGGCGCTGTTAATGGTAACGCTGGTTAAAGATCATGGTCTGGAATACTTACTGGTTGCTACCTTACTTACTGGTGTACTACAAATATTTGCAGGCTTTTTAAAGCTCGGTGAGTTAATGCGGTTTGTATCGCGCTCTGTTGTTACAGGGTTTGTAAACGCATTAGCGATTTTAATATTTATGGCGCAATTACCTGAGCTTACCAATGTTACTTGGCATGTTTATGCGATGACTGCAGCGGGTTTGGGTATTATTTACTTATTTCCGTATATTCCAACAATTGGCAAAATACTTCCCTCCCCTTTAGTGTGTATTGTTGTTATTACCTCGCTTGCACTGTTTTTAGGGCTTGATATAAGAACTGTTGGCGACATGGGCGAACTGCCAGACACCCTGCCTATATTTTTATGGCCCGATGTACCGCTAACGCTCGAAACGCTGCAAATTGTTTTACCGTATTCGATTGGTCTTGCGGTTGTGGGCTTACTTGAATCGATGATGACCGCTACTATTGTTGATGACTTAACCGATACAACGAGCGATCGTAATAAAGAGTGTAAAGGTCAAGGTATTGCAAATATTGGCGCAGGTTTATTTGGTGGTATGGCGGGTTGCGCCATGATTGGACAATCAATTATTAACGTTAAATCGGGGGGACTTGGCAGGCTTTCAACATTTATTGCCGGTTTATTTTTAATCATTATGGTGGTGTTTTTAGATGAGTGGCTGCGTTTAATTCCTATGGCGGCATTAGTTGCAGTAATGATTATGGTATCGATTGGTACGTTTTCGTGGACATCCGTTAAAGATTTAAAAAAGAACCCTCTTTCGTCAAACGTAGTGATGATTTCAACCGTTATTGTGGTAGTTGCCACGCATAATCTAGCCATTGGTGTTTTAGTTGGCGTATTGCTAGCTACGTTGTTTTTTGCGAACAAAATTGGTCGCTTTATGGTTGTTACAACTAAGCACGATGAAACTAAAAACCTAGTAACTTATGAAGTTGTAGGTCAGGTATTTTTTGCCTCAGCAGAGCAATTTATTGCTTCGTTCGATTTTAAAAGTGCGGTAACAAATATTGTTATAGATTTAACCCATGCACATTTTTGGGATATAACCGGTGTATCGTCACTCGATAAGGTGGTTATTAAATTTAGACGCGAAGGCGCAACAGTTAATATTGTTGGTATGAATAGCGCAACCGAAACAGTTGTTGATAAGTTTGGCGTACATAACGACCCTAAAGAAGTCGATAAACTACTTGGCGGTCATTAAGGAGAATGCAATGGAAAAAATAATTACCTGTATCGATGGCTCTGTCATTACACACGCTGTAACCGAAGCTGCTATTTGGGCTTCAAAAAAGTTAGATAAATCAATTAGCTTTATACATATGCTTGAAAAAATACAACAAACTAATGTAGGTAACTACACCGGTACGATTGGTTTAGGTGCCCAATCGGCTTTGCTTGAAGAAATGACAAAACTCGATGAACATCGTAGTAAAGTTTCTTTAAAACTAGCAGATGAATTACTCGACTCGGTTGCTGTACAAGCAAAAATTGCTCATATTCAAAACTATGAATTAATTAAACGTCACGGTGATGTAATCGACGCTATTATTGATTTTAAAGATGATACTCGCTTAATCGTTATTGGTCGAAATGGTGTTGATCATCGTGTTGATTTAAATGCACTTGGTTCACACATCGAAACGCTCGTGCGTAGCGCCTCGCAACCAATATTGCTTATTTCTAGAAAGTTTAAGCAACCTAAATCATTTATGATTGCATACGATGGTCGCGAAACAGCCGACAAAGCACTGCAACAAGTTATTGATGGCGGTTTATTACATGGGCTTCATTGTCATTTAGTGAGTATTAATAATAATGAGAAGAACTTAGAAGAGAAGTTTCTTAACGCTCAATTTAAGCTTAGTAATATGGGTTTTGAAGTGTCTGCAAGCTTTTTAGAGGGCAATATTTTTGACTCGTTAATGCAATACAAAGAGCAAAATAATATTGATTTGATTGTTATGGGGGCTTTTGGGCATTCGAAGTTAAGGCAGTTTTTTGTGGGCAGTAATACCATTAAAATGCTCGAAAACAACGATGTGCCAGTTATTATATTAAAGTAAGTGGTTGTTTTAAGTAATCACCACTTTAAAGTAAGCAACTGTTTTAAATGATATTTTAATGACCCACTTTAAAAAGCCTAAAATCACTTAACTGATTTTAGGCTTTTTTGTTTTTGGCTTAGCTTCAAACTTTTCAAATAAAAACTGAATAAACGACGTAACCTTTTGAGCCACAAATTTTCTATGCGGATAAATAGCAAATAAACCAAACTCAAAGGTTTTATAACCTTGCATAACCTGTACAAGCTTACCCGATGCAATATCGTCTCTCACCACTATTTCAGGAATTAAGCCAATACCGCCACCCGCTACAACCACCTCTTTTACAGCTTGTGGATTATTAACCGAAACACGCGAGTTTACGCTTGCCGTTAATGCCTCACCACTAGGTGAAACTAGAGGCCAATGGCGACCTATTTTAAAATTGCTATCAATCACCGTGGCGTGTTGTTCAAGCTCGTTAACACTCGCTGGTGCACCAAAACGCTGAATATAATCGGCTGATGCACATAAAATTAAGGGGTAACTGGTAATTTGCCTCGCAATTAAATTAGAGTCAGACACACTGCCAATTCTAATTGCTAAATCAACCCCCTCTTCAAGCAAATCAATTGTTTTGTCTGAAAGCACTAAATCAATACTTAAATCAGGGTATTGGCTCAGTAATTCAGGCATTAACGGCGCAAGGTTTGATTCGCCAAACGACACCGGCGCACTCACCCGAAGCTTGCCGCTGGCAAGGGCTGTTTGACCCGATAAGTTATCGAGCATTTCGCTATAGCTTTCAATTACCGGCACTACGCTTGCGTAATAACTTTGCCCCGCCTCGGTAATCGAAATTCTGCGCGTGGAGCGGTTAAATAATCTAACCCCTAAGTCTTGCTCTACAATGCCCACGTATTTACTAACCAGTGCCTTTGAAAGCCCTAGTCTGTCGCCTGCGGCTGTAAAAGAGCCTGTTTCAACAACCGCTATGATTGTTTTAATGCCAATAATAGTATCCATGATTGTCAATATAGCATTGACATTAATTCCTTACTAGCTCGGTTTTTCAAAACGGATAATAGTGAAAGAATAGCGTTATTAAAAATCACTATTCAAAATTAAAAAACAGGACAACCCATGAGCAACCTAACGCTATACCGTTTTACTTTATCTGGTCATTCACATCGTGCAGAGTTATTTACATCGCTTTTAAAGCTTGATGTAAATATGGTTGATGTGGCACTGCAAAACGGCGTACAAAAGCAAGCAGAGTTTCTTGAAATGAATATTTTTGGGCAAGTACCGGTACTTAAACATAACGATGACATTATTAACGATTCAAACGCTATTTTAATGTACTTGGCACAAAAATTTGATGCTAATAGAACCTGGTACCCAGAAGATATTGCTGTTCAAGCGCACATTCAGCGCTGGTTGAGCGTTGCTGCAGGGCTTGTGGCTTCAGGTCCGTGTTCGGCGCGTTTAGTTACTGTATTTGGCGCAGAGATTGATCATCAAAACGCGATAAACATTGCCCACACATTATTTAAAACAATGGATGCGTATTTACAAAATCGCGAGTACTTAGTAGGCACTCAGCCAACTATTGCCGACATTGCCAACTTTTCTTACATAGCGCACGCACCAGAGGGCGGCGTATCACTTAGTGAATACCCAAATATTTTAAGATGGTTAAGCAACGTTCGTAAACTTGATGGCTATATAGCAATGCCTGAAACAGAAGCGGGTTTACTAGCTTAGTTTTAAGTTTTTAATACTGTTTTATAAGAGGCTATTAAGCCTCTTTTTTTGTGTTTGTTTAAGTGAAATCTGCAAAAAGTGAATAATATTTTTATTTTACAATAAGTTAAAATATATCCTGCGAATGGTTTCTTAAAATGTGCAGACATTTTTATATAAAACAAGGAAAATACTTTCTGGTAAAGCAATTACACATAAATATGATTTTGAAACAGTGTAAATAAGTAATAGTGACAAAGAAAAACTCTTTATCATTTCCTGCATAAAATACAGTAAACTATTGAATGCAAATAGGATTCAAGTTATTATTTTTTAATAACAAATTAAAAATGATTTAATTTACAGGACTATTGTATATATTCAAGGAGAGAGTAAGTGAGTAAAAAACGTTCAAACGCCAAATCTGGTAAAAACATAAAGAGTGATGCCAACACTTCAGGCATGGGAAAGGGCCATAAGCTACCAGAAGGTATAAAAGGATGGAGCTGGGGCGCCTTTTTATTTAATTGGGCGTGGGCAATACATAACCGGACATGGATTGGCGCACTTGTTCTTGTTCCTTATCTTGGTTTTATCATGGCATTTGTCTTAGGTTTTAAAGGACGAGAATGGGCATGGCAAAATAAAAGATGGGATAATATTGAACACTTTCAAGCTGTTCAGAAAAAGTGGTCATTTTGGAGTGCAGCTTGTCTCATAGCAGGCATGTCCATGGGACTTATACTTACATTAGGTGTGCCGCTGTTTCACATATTAATAAATAAATACCTCAGGTAAAGTTTACATATCAGGTTGGAAGGCAACTTACCTTCCACCTTTGTGCCTATTATTAATAAAAAACAATTTCAGGCTTAACTACCGTTAAGTGAGCTTACCCACATATCTCTTAATAACGTTAAGCGGCCCCAATACTTTTGCCTCTCAAGCTTTTCAGTTTACACTAAATTAAAGTTTAATACTTTGTTTCAAAACGCTACAGCTCTATATCAAGTTCATCAACGCCTTTGGCGGGTACGGCGCAGCAAATTAGCGCCTGCCCTGTCTCTACTGGGTAACTTACGTTATTGCGATAAACCACAGCGCCTGCGTTTATTTTTACAGCGCAACTGCCGCAGCTGCCGTTTCGACAGCCAAATTCAGGTTCTAAACCATGAGCTTCGGCTACATTAAGTATAGTGTTGTCGCCTTTATTCCAGCGCTGTTCAAAGCCCGATTTACTAAATTTAATTACGGTGTTGTCTGCTTCCTCAACGCTAATCTCTTTGCTTTTATTAGGCGCTTCACTTGTGTTAAGTACTTTGCGCTTAATACTGGAGGGTCCAAATGCTTCCGCAAATATGTTTTTATCCTGCACACCGAGTAATAACAGCTCGTTATATACGTGCTGCATAAACGCTTGCGGTCCACATAAAAAGAACTCGTAATTATCAAGTGGTAAATAATACCTAAACACATCCGCATTTATGCGCCCTTTTAAATTAAAGCTTTCGTCTTTTAAGTTAAAGCTCTTATCTTTTACGTTAAAGCCATTGCCTTGTTTTTCACTAAGCTCTGGCTGCGATAAAAGTGAGTAGTAATCAATTGCCCCGCCACTCGTGTCTGCAAGTGTTTTTAGCTCGTTATAAAACGCACGCTGCTGTTTATTTTTAGCACTATGAAAAATATGCAAAGGGCGTGTATAGCGGGTTCTCAACCCTTCATTGGCAATATATTTAGCCATTGAGATCATAGGTGTAATGCCTATTCCGCCACCAATTAATACCGCAGGTTTAATGCTTGCTGGGTCAATAAAAAACTGCCCTTGTGGGTATTTAGCTAAAATAACGTCGCCTACTTTTACGTTATTATGAAAATAGTTAGACACCTCACCACTGAGTTCTTTTTTAATCGATAACCGATAAAATAGTTCATGAGGGCTCGATGACACGGTGTAGGTTCTAATAACAGGTTTGCTCTTACTGTTATTACTACTGCTATTACCACTACTTTTACTTGGTATTTGCACCGTTAAGTGCTGCCCAGCTTTAAACGGTAACAAGGTTGTATTGTTATCGCCCTCTAAATAAAAGGAGGTAATTACATCACTTTCTTTCGTTATTTTGGTTACTTTTAAAGGCTGCCAAGTATGTTTTAGTTTTTCGGCTTGTTTGTTTTTCTCAGCCTCAAGCCACGTGCCCGTCATTTTAGTGTTTGGGGAATAAGCATCAAATTTAGCACTAAACGGGAGTAAGTTTTTAAGCCATAGCCCTTTAGTGAGGGTAAATTTCCAGCCTCGGTCTGCGCCAATAAAGCCTTCAAGCGCTGGGTGCCCGTCCCATAAAATTTCAACGCTGCCGGTAAGCATTAATACATTACCCGTGTCGAAATCAGGAAATAACAAACCCGCTTTTGGGTTTAATAAAAAGTTACCCAAGGTATTAAAAAAATTGTTACCTGCGTAATCAGGAATCGTTAATGTGTTACCTTCGCGCTTTACAAAGCCCGGCAACCCACCACGGTGAGAAACATCAACACCTTCAATTTTTGGGTTGTTTTTTGCGGTTATAAAGCTTGAAACAAAAAATGTATCGGTGATATCAATTAACGTACTAGCTGCGTTATCAAGTGTATTAAATTCAACTTTTTGTACTGCACTACTTTTAACTAAAGGATCTCTATTAAACGTTAAGTCGCGCGTTTGAATATACTGCGGGCAATTTCCAAAGGATTGATCAACATTAAAACTCACCTGATTATCACTAATTACCTCACTTACGCGCACATTTAAACGGTTACGCCTACGCGTGCTTAGCTCAATGCCTAACAAACCAATTGGCGAGCCGGCAATATTTAACGTGCTATGTAAGGGGTCGTTTTTATCAACCGCGTGGGTCATTAATAACGATGTGGGTGTGGATGTGGGTGAGCTTAAAAAGCCAGGCTGTCCTGAAACAATAGATACCCACGGATCAGCGTTTTCATCAACACTGCCTGCAACCACAAATGGTAACTGCTCAAAAAAGGCTTGATGCTGCTCTGGCATAAATGAGCGCACAGCACGTTTGCCAAATGTTGCCATTATTTCTCGTTTACCGAGTTTGTCTTGTATTGCCAGCTCGCCTTCATGAAAAGGGGAAGCATCTATTGAGTTTGTGTTAGTCATTTTGATCGTAATTCGTGTGCATATTTCATGGGTTAAATTTAACGCAATACACACTCAATGATAATGGGTGTTTTATTGACTGATAATGCACAAAACAATGACAATACTTGCACCCTCTTAGTGCCAGGCGCGCACCAACATATAACAAAATAGGTTTTATCCTCACTCTAAAAATACATTAAATACTATTTAAACAATAACTTAAAAAACTGGCTGTGTTTTTGCAAACATTCTATTAACAAGCCCGTTTTACTTACGGCAAAAATTTAGGTTGTGAGCACAATAGCTATTAGCAACCATCGGCAAAGAAGCCCGCACACAGTTATGCATAATGCGTATTTGTGGCGGGCTTTTTTGTTATTTATATTTAAACCGTCACTTTAAGGAATGCCCTATGCAAACCTCGCAAAAAATACTCATTATTGGTAATGGTATGGTCGGACACCACTTTGTTGAGCAAATGCGTCAAAGCGATGCCAACGCAGACATTACTGTACTTTGCGGAGAAGCGAATCTTGCATACGATCGCGTGTACTTATCAAGTGTATTTGATGGCAAAACCGCCGCCGATTTAGCACTTACCACTCACGACAACTACAAACAGCTTAATATTAATGTGCATACCAGCCAGTGGGTTGAAGGCATTGATAGATCAGCAAAAATAGTGACCACATTAACCGGTGAGCAATACCCATACGACAAACTGATACTCGCGACAGGCTCATTTCCGTTTGTGCCGCCTATAAAAGGTAACGACCAACCTCATTGTTTGGTGTATCGCACATTAGAAGATTTAGAACAAATAAAAGCCAGTGCCTCTGTAAGTAAAAGCGGTGTTGTTATTGGCGGTGGTTTGTTGGGGCTTGAAGCTGCAAATGCTATTAAGCAACTGGGGCTTGATACCCACGTAGTTGAGTTTGCACCGCAGCTTATGGCTGTTCAACTCGACGGGCAAGGCGGTACGCTACTAAAAAATAAAATAGAAAAACTTGGCGTAACGGTACATACATCAAAGGCGACCAGCGAAATAGTAAAAGGCGAAACGAGTCGCTTTAGATTAAATTTTTCAGACGAAACATTTTTAGAAACAGACCTAATTTTATTCTCTGCCGGTATTCGCCCGTATGATCAGCTAGCTAAAATTGCTGATTTAGAGCTTGGTGAACGCGGCGGTATTATTATTAATAACCAATGCCAAACGTCAGATCCTGATATTTTAGCCATTGGTGAATGTGCCCTGTGGGACAAAAAATTATTTGGTTTAGTTGCACCGGGTTACAACATGGCGCGCGTTGCAGCGAGTCAATTAAGTGGTGGCGAGCTTGAGTTTTTAGGTGCTGATATGAGCACAAAGCTTAAGTTGTTAGGCGTAGAAGTAGGCTCAATTGGCGACGCTCACGCAAAAACCCCAGACTGTAAAGAACTTATATACCAAGACGCTATTCGCGGCTGTTATAAAAAAATAATACTAAGTGAAAAAGGCGATAAATTACTGGGCGCTGTACTTGTTGGCGATACCAGCGATTACGATACTTTATTGCAGTACATGCTTAACGATATGGACTTACCAGAAAACCCGGAGTGTTTAATTTTACCAGACAGCGGCGGCGCACCCTCGTTATCTGGCAGTGCCCTACCCGACACCGCCACTATTTGTTCGTGTCACAATGTGAGTAAAGGCGACATTGTAGGT
Source organism: Pseudoalteromonas sp. GutCa3 (assembly GCF_002836155.1). Lineage (NCBI taxonomy): Bacteria > Pseudomonadati > Pseudomonadota > Gammaproteobacteria > Alteromonadales > Pseudoalteromonadaceae > Pseudoalteromonas > Pseudoalteromonas sp. GutCa3. The sequence goes on from NZ_PJBK01000102.1 coordinate 64,019, forward strand.
GCAATTGATGGCGGCTCATGCGATTTAGCCTCGGTAAAATCATGCACTAAAGCAGCAAGCGGCTGTGGTGGTTGTGCGGCATTATTAAAATCAGTTGTTGATAACGAATTAGCAAGTCGTGGAGTTGAAGTAAACAACCATGTATGTGAGCACTTTGCGTATTCACGCCAAGAACTACTGCACATGGTAAAAGTAGAAAGCATTAAAAGCTTTGATGACTTACTAACTAAACACGGTAGCGGTCATGGCTGTGAAATATGTAAACCTGCCATTGCCTCTATTTTAGCTTCAACATGGAACGACTTCATTTTAGAGCCCGATCATGTTGGCTTACAAGACACTAACGATACGTACCTAGCAAATATGCAAAAAGATGGCTCGTACTCTGTGGTACCGCGTATTGCGGGTGGCGAAATAACGCCCGACAAACTCATTGTAATTGGACAAGTAGCCAAAGACTTTAACCTGTACTGCAAAGTAACTGGCGGTCAACGTATTGATTTATTTGGTGCGCGCTTAGAAGAGCTTCCTGTTATTTGGGAGCGACTTATAGAAGCCGGATTTGAGACCGGTCATGCCTATGGTAAGTCACTCAGAACCGTTAAATCGTGTGTGGGTAGTACGTGGTGTCGTTATGGTGTGCAAGACAGCGTTGGACACGCAATTGAAATTGAAAACCGCTACAAAGGGTTACGTGCACCGCATAAATTTAAAATGGCGGTATCGGGTTGTACCCGCGAATGCGCCGAAGCACAAAGTAAAGATATTGGCATTATAGCCACCGAAAACGGCTGGAACTTATACGTGTGTGGTAATGGCGGTATGCGCCCTCGCCATGCTGATTTATTTGCGACCGATTTAGACACACCAACACTGATTAAATACATTGACCGCGTAATTATGTTTTACATTAAAACGGCTGACAAATTACAGCGTACATCGGTATGGATGGAAAATCTTGAAGGCGGTTTAGACTACCTTAAAAGCGTAGTTATTGACGACAGCTTAGGTATTTGCGACGAGTTAGAAGCGCAAATGGAATTAATTACACAAACCTATGCGTGTGAGTGGAAAAAAGCAATTGAAAACCCAGATGCTGCCAAACGATTCCGCCAGTTTGTTAATAGCCCCGAAACCGACGACAACATTCTATTTGTGCAAGAGCGTAACCAAATTCGCCCTGCTACAGAAGCCGAAAAACGTGAGCAACGTAATACACAAAACCGTATTCCAGTAATGGAAGTTGAAGAGGAGCAAGCTGATGTCTTGGCATAATATTGGAACAATCGACAACCTAGTGGCTAATAGCGGCGTATGTGCATTAGTTAATAATCAGCAAGTGGCTATTTTTTACATTCCACAAAATCCAACGGCTGTGTTTGCTATTAGTAACTACGACCCAATTGGCAAAGCTAATGTATTATCACGTGGCATTATTGGCTCAATCGACAATAAATTAGTTGTCGCATCGCCTTTATATAAGCAACACTTTTGCCTAGAAACAGGCGAATGTTTAGAAGCAGAAGCAATACACTTACCGGTTTTTAATGCAAAAATTGAAGATGGAAGTGTATTTATAAGCTCTGAACCAAAAGTTACAACAGCTGTGGCTTAGGGGAATAGTATGAGTGTATTGTCTTATTTTTCGGGTATTGAAAACGTGTGGCTAAATAAGCTTGTTGCTAAATTAACGAGCTCAAATAGTCGCAGTGCTAAAAGCGGCAATGTTTATATAATTGGTGCGGGTCCAGGAGACGCTGAACTAATTACGGTAAAAGCGCAGCGATTAATTAATACCGCCGATGTTGTTTTATACGATTGGTTAGTAAGCGATGATTTATTAAAAACGCTTCCTAAAAAAGCACAGCGAGTATTTGTAGGTAAACGTGCTGGTAAGCATTCGATGACCCAAGCTAACATTTGCGAACTACTGGTTAAATACGCACAACAAGGCTTAAACGTAGTGCGTTTAAAAGGCGGCGATCCGAGTATATTTGCACGTATTAACGAAGAAGCCGATGCGCTAACTAAGCATAATATTAATTTTGCGATTGTTCCGGGTGTAACAACGGCTTGTGCTACTTCTGCTTATACAGGTATTCCGCTAACAGCACGCGATGTAGCGCGTAGTGTTACATTTTTAACGGCGCAGTTTGCCGATCCTAACAAGCAACCTCATTGGCAAAATTACGCGTTTATGCCAGGAAACAACAACCCTACTTTAGTGGTTTATATGGGGCTTTCGCGCTTACAATCGCTAAGCAACGGTTTGCAGTCAGTGTGTTGGCCAAGTAATACACCCATTGCACTAATAGAAAATGCCACTACCACTAAGCAAAAAGTAATTACCAGTACGCTTGAGCATGTTGTAAATGAGCATGCTAAACACAACCTTCAAGGCCCTACCCTAATTATGATTGGCGAAGTAATAAATCATAAAATGGCTATCAGCCCAGAGTTACTAAACAGTATTAATGTTAACGCAAGATAGATAATGAATAATGCACTTTTCGCGCTTACTACCTCCCCAGGAGTAGGCGCTTTTTTTGTTTTTAATTTGGGTTCAAGTTGTGTGCAATAACATGTTTAAATGCACCAAATAAGTTAAAAGTAATGGCAATTTAAATTATAGAAATACAGTGATAAACAAAAATTATACTTTAAGCAATTGTATTAGCTTGATTTTAAATTCAATGATGAAATTTATTAATGATTGGAACAGTGGTTGCACTTTAAAAACAAAAAAGTGTGGAATAATACCAATGGCGACAAGCAATCCTCTCACAAAACAGTTTTTATTAGCGGCTAAATATCAAGAAATACATGCCCTAAAGCAATTACAAAACAGTTGTGCCTCGCTTACTAAATTAGGCGATTTTGTACACCAGTTACAAAAAGAGCGCGCGATGAGTAATATATTTTTGGCCTCAAATCGCGAGCGATTCAAAAGCCAATTACAAGAGCAGATCCCTTTAAGCAACAGCGCACAAACTGATTTTTATGATTCACTTAAGCAAACATTTATAAACGACAACGCCGATACTGGCCATACTCGGTTATTTAATTTAATTACGTATAGCTTGCAAGCACTCGACGCATTACCCGTCTTGCGAAACCAAATAGCACAACAAAATATTAGTGCAGTGCATGCTACTCAGTCATTCACTCAGTTAATTGCTAGTTTACTCAATATTATTTTAGAGGCGGCCGATGGCGCAAGCGATCCCAAAATAACGCGCTTATTAGTCGCATTTTTTAATTTTATGCAAGGTAAAGAATACGCAGGACAAGAGCGAGCATGTGGTGCTCAAGCATTTGCAGCGAGTAAATTTACCACAGAGCAAAAACAACAACTCGCGCATTTTGTACAAGAGCAAAACCACAGTTTTGACTTTTTTAATGAATACGCCGATGCGCACCTTTTAAAATGTTTTGGCACACTAACAACACATCAGGTTAATAATCAGGTAGAGCAACTGAGAAGTTTACTGCAAAAGCTCGATGACGAGAACGCTCAACCGCTCTCACAACTGAGCGAAGTATGGTACGAGGTAACCACTACGCGCATAGATATAATGCATAAAATTGAACAAAATATAGCAGATCAGTTAATTGATACCGCAGCAATGCAAATAGCCTGTGCTCAACGTAGCTTAAATACAAATAAGCAGGTACTTAACAATATGGCAGAGCAACACATAGCCCCTACTTTTGGGCAATTAGCTATTAAGCAACCAGAGCCAGAAGTAAGCCAAAACATTGCGGCCGATAAGCTCAATAGTAATAAAAGTATGTACGATTTAATTATCGAGCAAAGCCAGCATATTAAACAAATAAACCAAGCGTTACTTGACGCTAAAAAAGTAATTAGTGAGCAAAAGGTAATTCACCAAGCCAAATATATACTTATTGAACAGTTAAAACTCACTGAAGAGCAAGCCCATAAACAGCTACAAAAACAAGCAATGGATACACATAAAACCTTATTTAGCGTAGCGCAAACAATTGTACAAATGAGCGATTAAATATGCTGTTTTTACTAGGGCATGTTGCTCTTTAGTAAGAACACTACCCTACATAATACTTATTTATTCAGTCATAAATTCCACGACCAGACT
>NZ_PJBK01000103.1:0-257460 GCF_002836155.1 Pseudoalteromonas sp. GutCa3
TTGTTAGCGGCATTTTTTATATAGCACATATCAACATGATAGACCCAAATAGAAACAGTAGCGATATCGCTAGTTTGTCTGTTTTATCCATTATTCAGCCCCTCTTACTGTTATATCTGCCGTGCTATCAACACTGACTAAAGAAACGCTGTAGCCTTTGTTTTCAAGTAAGGTAAGTAAACTATCTTGTCCTGCAAGGTGGCCAACTCCAACAAGTACAAACTCATTTTTGTCGTTGTTAAACATGGCTTCTACTTTTGGTAACCAATCATTATTTCTATCTGTAATGAGTTGTTTATAGCTATTCGGATCATTTTTCTGCATACCTTCAAGTGCTACTTTATTCAGTGTGTCTGTATCACCTTTGCGCCAGGCAGCTAAAAGTCCTTTAAACATATCGCCATAGTTGTGAAGCCCGGCTAAGTTACGTTTAATGAAATCGTTTTCGTTGCCTTGACCCATTGTTTTATAAAGCTCTAACTGAAATTCCATTGTTTCTAAGTAATTTTTTGTTTTGTTATCTTCAGTCGCTTTTTTAGTAAAATAAGCATCAACCCCTTCACCCATTAAGTTTTGCTTTTGAAGCTCCATCGACATTAAAACAATACTCACCATAGCAGGACGAAAACCATCTAACTTAGCTAGGTTAGCGCCAAACTCGCTAAGCTTATTTTCAAGTAAAGCCTTAATCTCGGGTTCTAGCTTTTGACTCAACGTTTCGTTATTTGTATACGATAGCGCACCTAGCATTTGCATTTGTGCATTGGTGTCGGCTGGGTCAGGTAACGGTGCTTCTAAAATAATTGTATCTGCTTGTTCATAAGCATGGTTAAACTCAGCGGGCAGTGGCATTTCAGCTTTAGGTAGTATGTGAACTGTACCGCCAATAAATAGTGAGTCATTGCCATTACTTACTTTCCATACAGAACTTTGAGCCTGTGCTGTATTTGCTAGAAGACTGCAACTAAGTAATACGCTGGCAGATACTAATTTTTTTGTGAACTTTTTCATGATAATTCCTTAATATAATTTTTAATTTTATTGTTTTTATTTCGATAACACATTGCTGAAATATGCAGTGATTGACGATGTTACCTTTGAAAGATTTTTATCAATTTGCGAGTTGATTTTGCTCATTGAAGAGTCAAGCTCAGCTGATATTTTTTCATCCAGTGAAGAAAGTAACGTTTGTGTATCAACATTATTTTTTAAAGACTCAGAAGCGTCTATTTTGTTTGTTTTTTGTAGTTTTTGATTCGCAGGGTTAATTGCCTTTATGCTTTCACCAATCATGCATTTCTCAAAATTATTTTGAACGGTGTCTTGTTTAGTGTCAGCTGCAATAACTGAAGTAGTATTAAAAGCAGTTGCTAGTAGTAAAGCCGGTAGTACTTTTTTCATTGTGCTGTCCATAATTAAACCTTTTATATTTTTAACTGCAGCCAATTTAGAATCACAAATGATTTTTTACTAAGCTGCTTGTTGATGACGGTTTAAAGAATATCGCTGAATTTATTAAGAGTCGCTTATCTAGTTATGAGCAATTAATAGATAAGGTTTTAAAGATAAATAATTGTTTTAATTTAGTATGTTAGCTTTAAACCTTATAATGCTAATATAAGGTTTAAAATGCTTTTCTATAAAATAAAATGCAGATGTGATACGGTTTATAAAAATAAAAATACGTAAAGACTATGAATTATCAAATCGGACCTTGGCAATTTATTAGTAATCGCTGTGTGATTACTTCAAACCATTTAGAAAGGGAATTAGATCCACTTTTAGTAAAGTTATTACTTCACTTTGTAGATAAGCCTCATCAAATCGTTTCCCGCCAAGAGCTTATTGAGAGTGTGTGGCAACAGAGCTTTGTTGATGATAATGCGATTAACCGTGCAATCTCAGAGTTAAGAAAGCAGCTTGCCCACCCAATTGAAAAAGCACCGCTTTTAAAAACGCATTACCGTAAAGGGTATAGCCTAACAGTAATACCTGAGCGTTTAACGCAAGCAAACGTTTCTAAAGAGCCTACAAACATTTTGCCTAACTCAACGGGTATTACTGCCAAAAATGAAGAGCTAGCTACTGCAACTATTTCGCAACCGGTTCAAAGAAAGAATAGTAAAAAGTTTTTGATTTATTCTTTATTCGTCATTATTTGCCTCTGCTTTTTAATATGGTTTGGGTTGTTTTTTATTAATGCACCTTCTAGTGAAAAGATTAAACAGATCACGGTTAATAAGGTAGCAAGCACGTGGAATATAGGCAGTGAGGTTCACCCTGAGATGTCTTCAGATAAACAATATTTAGCTTATACAAATGTTGAACCCGAAAATGACGTAATGCATGCATTTGTAAAGCGATTATCTGATCAAAGGGAAGTTGAAATTACCTATCCTGGCTTTCAAGTATCTATTTTATCGTGGCAGTTAAATCAGCACTTTGTGTTGTTACAAGCGACCAACTTAAAGCAGCAAAAGTGTGAAATGGTACTCGTCGATTTAAGCCAGTTTCCTGTTATAGGAGAGGCTACCTTAATTAAAAAGTGTGACCTTAGATACACAGGTTATGCGCAAGTAGACGAAAGTGGTGAGCATATTTATTACACCGAATATAAAAATGAGCATGAGGGTTCAGGTTTATATAAATATGATTTAGAACTTAAAAAAGAATTCATAGTGATCCCACCACCAGGCGTCATGTATGGCGTAATCATGCCTCGTTTATCTCATTCTGGTAGTAAAATAGCATATGTACTTAGTCAAAAGGGTAAGCCTTTTTCTGTATTTAGCTACAACTTTGAGACCCATGAAACCAAGCGGTTATTTAAAGCAAAGAAAAGCATAATTAGCTTCGCGTTTGACTGGCTTGCAGACGATAAAGGCGTGATTGTTTTTGAAGGCTCTGAACTTTCAACCATTGTGTTTGATGAAAATAATATTATTAAACGCACACTAACGGTTACCCCAGCAATTTCACCTTATTATATTGCAGTTCAATCTGCTAATAGCCTTTTTTACTCAGCAAATAAAACACAAGCATTTTCGTTAATTAAAGCGACCAATCTTTTTAGCGATGTTCCTCAGTATGAAGCACTCTACAGAAGTGATGAAGACGACTACCACATTGTAGAAGTCATTAATGAGAAAGGGCCAGCGCATATTTTTGTATCCGAGCGCTCTGGCAGCAGTCAGTTGTGGTTATCTCAAAATGGACTTATAAAGCAACTTAGTAACTTTACTTATGAAGGGAAATCTACCTTTGCTATTGGCGGACTAAGAGTATCGAGTAAGCAAGATCGTGTTTTATTAAGAGTTAATAGCGATATTGCATTTTTTGACGTTATGTCGAACAAGCTCTATACCATAGCTGAGTTTAAAGGGCGAAAAATACTAAACTATGTATGGTCTAAAGATAATGAAAGTATAATTTATTTAGAGCGAAGTGGTTCAGAGAATCTATTTGCTCAGTTTAATTTATTAACGCGAGACACAACTATATTAGAGGATATTAAAGCCAACAAATTAATTTCAGGCGCTGACGGTACTAATTATGCGATTACTAACAATCAGTTAATTAAATTATCAAATAAACAGAGTTGGGAATTGCCTAAAGACGCGCGACAAGCACAAGTTTTTGCCATTAATGGTAATTACCTTTACTACTCTGATGCTATTTCAAGAGTTGCTAGGCTTAATTTAGAAGATAAAACAGTAAAAGATGTGCACGTGGATTTTAAACCCATCGCATTTTTTATTAGTAATAACAATCAGATTTTATTTACAGAATCAAAATATAAAGACATGCAAATAATACAGATAAGCTGGAACGACTAGAGAAAAGGAATTTACATGAGCTTTAAAGTTAAGCACTATGCTGCAAAAACGATTAAGACGAGCTATGCAATGGAGTGGGAAATGCTACTCACTGAATTAGTTATTGGCTTATTGTGCAGCGTATTTGCTTATCTGGGTTCTAAGGCGAGTGTGTTACTCATTTTTGTTGCTAATTTATTTATTGCAGTGTGTTGTTTTTCTTTAATAACATTTTCGATTATTATACCAATTCGCTTAATTAAGTGATCTATTTTGAGGATGGAAAAACGTGTTGATAGCTAGGCAAAAAATTCGCTATTTAGTTGTTCTCGGCAATTGCTCCTGCATTGCTCTACCTTCTGCATCCATGCAGTCGTAAATGAGAATTTTTTAACACAGGTAGCGACACGTTTAGCCCCGCAAAATGATTAAGTATTATTGCGGATTGGTATTATGTTGATAAAAGAAAAATTAGAGCCAAAAAATAGCGAGAAGTGAATCTTCTCGCCATTTTTAATTAAGTGTAATCTCTAGGGTTAAATAACTTTAGTGCCGATTGATTTGTAACAACCGAACCTCTATTTATTTAATAGAGGTTTTAAGTAATGCCCAGTATGTGAACGCTCACATTCGGCTACTTCTTCTGGTGTACCGGCAATGAGTATTTCACCACCGCCAGCACCGCCTTCAGGTCCTAAATCGATAACCCAATCTGCTGTTTTAATTACATCAAGGTTGTGCTCAATAACAACAATTGTATTGCCGTGATCGCGCAAGCGATGAAGCACAACAAGCAGCTGTTCAATATCAGCAAAGTGTAAGCCTGTTGTTGGCTCATCTAATATGTAGAGCGTTTTACCTGTATCACGCTTTGATAGCTCGCGCGCTAGTTTTACACGTTGCGCCTCACCACCTGAAAGAGTAGTAGCGGCTTGACCTAAACGAACATACGACAAACCAACGTCCATAAGCGTTTTAAGCTTACGAGCAATAGCCGGTATTTTATCAAAGTAATCATGAGCGTCTTCAACAGTCATCTCAAGCACTTGGTGTATGTTTTTACCTTTGTATTGTACTTCGAGGGTTTCGCGGTTATAGCGTTTACTCTTACATACATCACACGGTACATACACATCAGGTAAAAAGTGCATTTCAACTTTAATTAAGCCGTCACCTTGGCAAGCTTCACAGCGTCCGCCTTTAACGTTAAAGCTAAAGCGACCTACTTTGTAGCCACGTGAGCGCGCTTCTTGTGTACCTGCAAATAACTCACGAATGCCGGTAAATATACCTGTGTAGGTTGCTGGATTTGAACGCGGAGTACGACCAATCGGGCTTTGATCAATATCGATCACTTTATCAAAATGATCTAAACCACTAATTGATTTATATGGTGCCGCTTCGGCAGTTGTTGCGCCATTTAACTCTGTATGAGCAAGTTTAAACAAAGTGTCGTTTATTAGCGTTGATTTACCCGAGCCCGATACACCTGTCACACAAGTCATTAAACCAAATGGGATTTTTAGATCTACATTTTTAAGATTATTACCCGTTGCGCCAAATAGCTCTAGCCACTTGTCGTTCGTTGGATGACGTTCTTTTGGTATTTCTATTCTACGTACGCCTGATAAAAACTGGCCCGTAACAGACTCTTTGCTTGCTAAAATATCGTCGCGTGTTCCTTGAGCAATAATATGCCCACCATGAACACCCGCGCCTGGGCCAATATCAATAATATGGTCAGCGGCACGAATAGCATCTTCATCGTGCTCTACCACAATAACGGTGTTACCTAAGTCGCGTAAATGTACCAATGTTTGTAATAAACGGTCGTTATCGCGCTGATGTAATCCAATAGATGGCTCATCTAGTACGTACATTACACCTACAAGACCGGCACCAATTTGACTGGCTAAGCGGATACGCTGAGCCTCACCACCTGATAGTGTGTCGGCGCTACGTTCAAGTGATAAGTAATTTAGGCCAACGTTAATCAAAAATGATAAACGGTCGCGAATTTCTTTTAGTATTTTTTCAGCTATTTGGCCTTTTTGTCCGGTTAGCGTTAACCCTTCAAAAAACTCCATAGCTTCACCAATACTCATGCACGTGATTGCAGGTAAGTTGGTTTGCCCAATAAATACATTTCGAGATTCTTCGCGTAAACGCGAGCCATTACAGCTAGGACATGCTTGGCTTGTTTGGTATTTAGCAAGCTCTTCGCGTACTGAGTTTGACTCGGTCTCGCGGTAGCGGCGATTCATGTTGTTTAAAACGCCTTCAAACTCGTGATTACGCGTAATTAAATCGCCACGGTCGTTACGGTAATTAAACGCAATTTTAGTGCTACCAGAGCCATCTAAAATAATTTTTTTCGAGTCGCTGTCTAAATCTTGATAAGGCACATCTAAATCAAAACTATAATGCTCAGCAACGGCTTGTAGCATTTGATAGTAATAAAAGCTGCGTTTATCCCAGCCTTTAATTGCACCGCCAGCAAGACTTAACTCTGGGTTATGCACTACGCGATTAGGATCAAAATATTGACGTATACCTAAACCATCACAGGTTTGGCACGCACCAGCAGGGTTATTAAACGAAAACAAACGCGGTTCTAGCTCAGTCATTGCATAGCCACAAGTAGGGCAGGCAAAGTTTGCTGAGAATAGAATTTCTTCAGCGCTGCTATCATCCATGTATGCTACATGTGCAACGCCATTAGACATTTCAAGCGCAGTTTCAAACGATTCTGCTAAGCGTTGTTGTAAGCCATCTTTTACTTTAAATCTGTCTACAACAACTTCTATTGTATGTTTTTTATGAAGCTCAAGTGTTGGTGGATCAGACAAGTCACATACTTCACCGTCTATACGGGCGCGAATATAACCTTGGCTTGATAGCTGCTCTAATAACTTAACATGCTCACCTTTACGCTCTTTTACTATTGGCGCAAGCAGCATTAACTTACTCCCTTCAGGCAGTGCCAAAACAGTATCTACCATTTGACTAACGGTTTGCGCAGCAAGTGGTAAATCATGTGTAGGGCATCGTGGTTCGCCAACGCGGGCAAACATAAGTCGTAAATAATCGTAAATTTCGGTAATAGTACCCACAGTGGATCGTGGGTTATGAGACGTTGATTTTTGCTCAATAGAAATTGCAGGAGAGAGGCCTTCGATGTGATCTACATCAGGCTTTTCCATAAGCGATAAAAATTGTCTTGCATACGCAGAAAGTGATTCAACATACCGGCGTTGTCCTTCTGCATAAAGTGTATCAAATGCAAGTGATGACTTCCCCGAACCAGATAGACCAGTAATAACTATTAATTTATCACGTGGGATGGTTAGGCTGATGTCTTTTAAATTATGCGTACGGGCGCCTCGGACTTCAATGTTTTCCATGCTATCTCGTTTATTACCAAAATTATTTACTCAGTATCGCATAATACGAAGCAATATTAATCCTTGATCAATGAAAAATCCTTACTTATAGGCGATTAATTATTGCCAAGCTTATGGTAGAATCCCAACCTCAATTTTTCATAGAGTAAGATCACGCAGATAATGACCGCATCTTCACTTAATTCACGAGAAAAACGCGCCGCAGTATCGCTGGCGAGTGTGTTTGCATTTAGAATGCTCGGCTTGTTTATGCTGATGCCTGTATTGGCTATTTATGGACAATCGCTTGAAGGTTTTTCGCCTATTTGGATTGGTTTTGCCATTGGTGCGTATGGTTTAACGCAAGCCGTATTACAAATACCTATGGGTCGATTATCCGATAAGATTGGTCGTAAAAAGGTTATTGTTGGTGGCTTAGTCGTATTTGCTATTGGCTCTGTAGTTGCTGCATTAGCTGACTCTATTCAAATGGTTACCGTAGGCCGCGCTCTACAAGGTATGGGCGCAATAGCCAGTGCACTACTCGCGTTTGCTTCTGATTTAAGCCGTGATGAGCAACGACCAAAGGTAATGGCCGTTATTGGTATGAGCATAGGAATGAGCTTTGCCTTTGCTATGCTACTTGGGCCAATTGTCGCAGCTTCGTGGGGTATTGCGGGTGTATTTTGGTTGACTGCTATTTTAGCTGTTTTTGGTATATTTATAGTGACTATGCTAGTGCCAAATGCGGTAAATAAAGCGCCCAAAGGCGATACATTAGCAAGCTTTAGCGACATTAAAAAACTAATTAAGCACCCTCAGTTAGCACGATTAAATGCAGGTGTATTGCTATTACACTTAACGCTAACCACAATATTTGTCGTACTGCCGAGTCAATTAATTAAAGATGGCTTAGTTGCCGACCATCACTGGTATTTATATATTCCAGTGCTATTTTTAGCATTTTTATTAATGGTACCAATAATGATTGTGGCCATTAAAAAAGAGAAAGAAAAACAAGCATTTATTGGCTCAGTAGCCTTGTTAACTATTAGTATGCTAGCAATGTCGGTATGGGTTAATAGTGTAGTAGGCATTGCTGTGTGTATGCTGCTTTATTTTGTGGCGTTTAACTTTTTAGAAGCCACTATGCCTGCGCTTGTATCGCGAATAGCACCTGCAAGCCAAAAAGGTTCAGCAATGGGTGGCTACTCATCTAGTCAGTTTTTAGGCGCCTTTTTAGGCGGTATGTTAGGTGGTTATGTAGCACAAACTACAACGACGCAAGCTGTGTTTGCGGCAGCGGCACTTGTTGGGTTAATATGGCTTATTATTGCGTGGAAAATGCAAGTCCCACCCAAAAGTAAAGTTATTAGTTTAATGACCAAATTAGATTCTGAAGAGCATGCTCAAACACTTGCTTCTCAGTTAGTTGCTTTACCAGGCGTAATAGAAGCAACTGTGGTTCGCGATGAAAGTCGCAGCTATTTAAAGATTAATGATAAAGAATTTGACCTAGACCAAGCACGTAAAGTAGCTGGTTTAATCTAACATTTATAGGAGATGGTTCCATGGCACGCGGTGTGAACAAAGTAATTTTGGTTGGTAATTTAGGGCAAGATCCTGAAGTTCGTTATATGCCTAACGGCAATGGTGTAGCAAATATTACCTTAGCAACTTCGGATAGCTATAAAGATAAAAACACTGGCCAAATGGTTGATAAAACTGAGTGGCATCGTGTTGTGTTCTTTGGCAAATTAGCTGAAATTGTTGGTGAATATTGTCGTAAAGGTTCACAAATTTATGTTGAAGGTAAGCTTCAAACACGTAAGTGGACCGATCAACAAGGCCAAGAAAAATACACTACAGAAATAGTTGTAGATGGCTTTACTGGTCAAATGCAAATGTTAGGCGCACGTGGTGGCGATCAGCAAAGTGGTGGTTACCAAGGTAATCAGCCGCAAGGTGGTCAACAAGGTGGTGGTTACCAAGGTAATCAGCCGCAAGGTGGTCAACAAAGCGGTGGTTACGGTCAAAATAACCAAGGCCAAGCCGCACAGCAAAGTGGCTATAATCCGCAGCAACAAGCTGCACCAGCAGCACAACCAAAACCGGCTCCAGCACCACAGCAGCAAAGTAATCAATATCAGCCGCAAGGTGGTTATGCACCACAGCAAAAAAGTGCACCACAACAGCAAGGTGGTTTCGCTCCTAAACCACAAAGTGCTCCGCAAGGTGGCGCATCAAACCCAATGGAACCAACCATTGATTTTGACGACGATATCCCGTTCTAGTTTTCCAACTTTTACAGTGTAAAGATTTATTATAGAAAAGCCCCGTATGAACGGGGCTTTTTTATACGAGTTGTGTAGTGAGGGCAACCCAGAACTATCAATGAATATCGTCATTAAGCAATAAAATGAAATAGTATTAGTAAACATGTTAAATTATGGTGGTATTTACATTTTATTTAATTGATAAATATATCGTTAACACTTACCATTAAAGGACTTTCACCTTGATTACACAATGAGAAACATGAAAACTAATATCTTATTTTTATTTCTTGTTTTTCAATTTGTGAGTCCAATTTCAAACGCTCAACCTTCTTCAAATGTTACTCATGTTTTATTTATAAATTCAACAAACCAAGATATGCCTTGGCACAAAAGTGTTGATTCTGGACTGCGTAAAAAACTTATAGGACGTTCTTTTAGTTATGAACTCTTCGTTGAAAATATGGATGTAAACCGATTCGATGAAGCAAATCAAAAACAGTTAATGAAGGACTACCTCAAACAAAAATATAAAAATAAGCACATCGATATCATTGTTACTCAGTCTCCTTCTGCAGCAGTACTTTTATCGCAATTAGATGACTTTTTTATAAATGCTCCAAGAATATATTTGGAACCAGGCGCTCAATTCAGTTTGCCTAAAAATACTAACGGAGCAGTGATCCAAGCTAAATTAGATTACGCGCAAGCAACAGCAAGCGCTGTTAATATAATGAAGCCTAAAAAATTAATCGTTATATTAGATACAAAAAACGATATTGGGATGAGCTTTTATCGAGGGCTCTTTTCGGTTATTAACCGTGACTTTTCGTATTTAGACGTAGAGAAGTGGTTTGATCTTTCAATGCCAGAGCTACTCACTAGAGTAAAAAATGCGCCAGATGATTCAATTATATTGTTTACACCCATTTTCAGGTATTACGATAATAAATCCCTTAGCCCTTATCAGCTAGTAGAGCGATTAGCTAAAGCAAGTTCAGCGCCCATTTTTAGTTATTGGGAGGTACTATTAGGCTCAGGTGTTGTTGGTGGGTATGTGTTGTCGGGTGAAAAAATAGGTGAACGTATTGCCGATTCGATAATTTTATACAATGAAAATAAAAGCTTAAGTGCAATCAGTGGTGAAGGGCTAAGTGTTTACGCTTACGACTGGCGTCAATTAAACAAGTTCGATATAGCTCCACAAAGCTTGACGGAAAAGTCGATTATATCTTATTACGAGCCAACCTATTTTGAGCAAAATAAAACATTAATTTACAGCGCTACTGCGATTATTTTTATTCTTAGCAGCTTTTTAGTTTTCGTATTGTTTTTAAATCAACGCCGCATTCAACTTTTAAAAGAGCTTGATGAAGAAAAGCAAAGATTAGAGTCTCGCGTTGAACAGCGTACTGAAGAACTGTTGCAAGCCAAAGAAGAGGCCGAAAAGCTGACATCTGCTAAGTCTGAATTTTTAGCAAATATGAGTCATGAAATCAGAACTCCTATGAGTGGGATTATTGGCTTAACCAACATTTTGCTCGAAAAAGGTTTGCCTGGAGAATATGAGCATTATTTAAATAAAATTAAATATTCTTCAGATCAACTTCTTGTAGTTATTAACGATATTTTAGACTTTTCAAAAATTGAGTCTGGAAATATTAACCTTGAGGAATTTCCTTTTTCTGTAAATTCGGTTGTTGACTACATCAAAGCAACTTTTGATGAGCTAGCTCAACGCAAAGGGATCACATTTGATATTGTCATTGGTAAAGAGGTTAAACTCGATTTAATAGGTGATGTAGTTCGAATAAACCAAGTACTGCTAAATTTATGCTCTAACGCAATTAAATTTACTACACACGGCTTTGTATCGGTATTAATAGAATCAAAAAGATCGTTAGCTGATCCTAAGAGCGTTTGTTTGTATTTCATTGTTAAGGATTCCGGTATTGGGATTGCTGAGCAAAGCCTTGCCGATTTATTTGAATCTTTTACTCAAGCTGACAGCTCTACAACCAGGAAGTTTGGCGGTACAGGTTTAGGTTTAACTATAAGTAAGCGTTTATGCCAATCGATGGGTGGGGATATAACGGTAAAAAGTACTCAAGGTGTAGGTAGTGAATTTATAGCTTCGATTAAGGTGAAATTGAATAACCAAGCATTGATTGATAATACTCCCGACCTAACTTTTACTGATTCGTTCGAGGTATTAATTGTAGATGATAATGAAGATGATCTTAAGGTAATTGAAAATCAGCTAACGGCTATGGGGCTAGTATGTACGGCCTGTCAATCTGCTAAACAAGCTATTGATATTATTGAACACAATAAAGAGAAATTTAAAGTTGTTATTGTCGACTGGGCAATGCCATCAATGAGTAGCGAAACTTTTTTAATACGCATTTTCAATATTAACCCTCAACTTTATAACAACACGATTGTGCTTATAATGAGTGACGAAAGTTTACTTAATAATGCAGCCAAAAAAGTAAGTATAAAAACTATTTTGCAGAAACCTGTATACACGAGTGTTTTGTATGAGGCGATTGAAAGTAAAGTAGTAGCCCCTCTTAATGAGGTGCCTAAAGTAAATACTGTGAGTGAACAGTCGCTGGCAGGTATAAAAATATTGGTTGCGGAAGATAACTCGATCAACAGACTAATCGTTACAAACATACTAGAGAAGGCTGATGCTCAAATTTACTTGGTTGACAATGGATTAGAATGTATTCAAGCCGTGAAATCACAATCGTACGATATTATTTTGATGGATATTCATATGCCTATTATGGATGGGGTTGAGGCGAGTAAAATTATTCGTAGCGATAGTGACAAAGCAATCGCAAATATTCCAATAATTGCTTTAACAGCTAATGTTATGAAAGATGATATTACACGATACTTATCCATTGGCATGAACGCCCATGTTGCAAAGCCTATTAAAGCGCAAAATCTACGTGAAACTATAATCCACTGTTTAAATAAATAGCTGAGCCATTAAAGTGATTTAATAATTATATATATCAAATGCCTGTCGTAATATCTCCCGTTGCTTGAGCCTGTTTTGAATAACTTAAAATAGAATTTGACTCAAAGGTTTAATAGGTAGTTTAACTAGTTATAATCACGGCAATTAAGCGGATCTCAAAAATATAAAATCTAAGCAATGCAAAAATAACAAAGCCATGGAATCCTCCATGGCTTTGCAACGTTACTTTTATAGTGCAGCAACAACTTCGACTAACGTGTCTTTGGCATCTCCAAAGAGCATTTGTGTATTATCTTTAAAAAACAATGGATTTTGTACCCCAGCATAACCGGTTGCCATACTGCGCTTTAAGACAATTGACGCTTTACCATGCCAGCATTCAAGTACTGGCATGCCGGCGATAGGGCTATTTGGTTCATCAAGTGCTGACGGGTTTACAATATCGTTTGCACCAATCACAAGTGAAACATCAACTTGTGGAAAATCGTCGTTTACTTCATCCATTTCAAAAACAATGTCGTAAGGAACTTTAGCTTCAGCTAATAATACATTCATTTGTCCAGGCATTCGCCCTGCAACAGGGTGTATTGCAAAGCGCACGTTAATGTCTTTTTCACGTAATTTACTTGTGAGTTCAGAGACTATTTGCTGCGCTTTTGCAACGGCCATTCCGTATCCAGGAATAATCATTACTTCTTTTGCGCTCATGAGCAGCTCTGCTGTTTCGGTTGCACTGATTGTTAGTACTTCACCTTGTTCTTGATCCCCTGCAGGTAAAGCTTTTACATTGCTACTACCGAATCCACCGGCAATGACGGATAAAAAATTTCGGTTCATAGCTTTGCACATTATATAGCTCAAAATAGCTCCGCTTGAACCAACTAATGCACCAATTACAATGAGTAAATCGTTATTTAGCATAAAGCCTGTCGCGGCAGCGGCCCAGCCTGAATAACTATTAAGCATAGATATAACAACCGGCATATCGGCACCGCCAATTGCCATCACCATATGAATACCAAAAACTAAAGCAAGAGCTATCATAATAACCAGTGGCAACATGCCATTACCAACAGCAGACTGCACAACGAATTGCTGTCCAAGCCACGCTACAGCAACTAATAAAACAAGATTAAATATATGTCGCCCTGGTAGTGTTAAAGGCTTACTGCCTATTCGACCAGATAATTTACCAAAAGCGGTAATTGAACCTGAAAGTGTAATAGCACCAATTAAAACACCTACATAGGTTTCAATATCGTGAATGGTTAAGTCAATTCCTGTAAAATGACTAGAAGCATCCGCAAAGTTAGCATACCCAACCATTATAGCCGCGAGCCCGACTAGACTGTGTAAAATAGCAATCAGTTCTGGAATTGCAGTCATTTGCACTCGTTTTGCTACAAGTAAACCAATACTGCCACCCACTAATAATGCAATCATCAACTCAATATAGTTATTGGTAACAACACCTAAAACAGTCGCCAAAAGTGCTATCACCATGCCTGAAATACCATACCAATTACCTTTACGGGCAGTTTCTTGATTGGATAGGCCATTTAAAGCCAAAATAAAAAGAACCATCGCAGCAATGTACGCCACGGTTACAATACCAGTACTAATCATGACAACCTCACTTACGGAACATTTTGAGCATGCGATGTGTTACAGCAAAGCCGCCAACAATATTAATACTCGCAATTAACACGGTAAAAACAGCAAACCATTTAATAGTGTCGTCAGTTGAGCTTATTTGAATTAAAGCACCGATAACAATAATGCTTGAAATGGCATTGGTTACACTCATTAAAGGCGTATGTAGTGCAGGCGATACACTCCAAATAACCATATAACCTACAAAGCAGGCTAAGACAAAAACGGTAAAATGAGACATAAAATCAGCGGGTGCAACGCCACCAAGCCCAAGCAATGCTAATGCACCGATAGCGGCGCCAATTATATGCCCAAATACCGATTTCTTTTTCTCAACAATAGTGGGTTTAGGTTTAGGTTTAGGTGTAGCCGCAACCTTTTTAGCGGTTGCAGATAGTGTGGGCGCTGGTGGCGGCCAAGTTGTTTTTCCTTCAGTACATATAGTCGCACCTAAAACAACGTCGTTTGTCATATCAACAAAGAGTTTGCCGTCTTTTTCTGGGGTCATTTCGGCTAACAGGTTGTATAAGTTATTACTGTATAATTGGCTCGATTGTGCAGCAAGGCGACTTGGTAAATCGGTGTAACCAATAATCGATACACCATGGCATACGGCGACCTTACCCGGGACTGTTAATTCACAGTTTCCACCTTGTTCGGCTGCAAGATCGACTATTACGCTGCCGCTCTTCATTGATGCAACCATCTCGCTGGTGATCAATTTAGGCGCTGGTTTTCCGGGTATGAGTGCGGTAGTAACAATTATATCAACGTCTTTAGCTTGCGCTGCAAACAATGCCATTTCGGCTTCGATAAATTCATCGCTCATTACTTTAGCGTAACCACCTTCGCCTGAGCCGTCTTCATCTTTAAAGTCGAGCATTAAAAACTCAGCGTCCATGCTTTCAATTTGCTCTTTTACTTCAGCACGCGTATCAAATGAGCGAACAATTGCGCCCATACTTTTTGCAGCCCCAATAGCGGCTAAACCAGCAACACCGGCACCAATTACAAGTACCTTGGCGGGAGCAACTCTTCCTGCCGCTGTAATTTGTCCGGTAAAAAACCGGCCAAAATGTTGAGCTGCTTCTACAATTGCACGATAGCCTGATATGTTGGCCATTGAGCTGCGGGCATCCATTTTTTGTGCCCGAGAAATACGAGGAATGCTATCTATTGCAATGGCGGTGATACCACGCTGAGTTAAATCTTTTAGCATCTCTGGGTTTTGTGCCGGCCATAAAAAACAGATTAATGTTTGTCCGCTTTTTAGTAATGTATTTTCATCACCTTCAGGTGCTTGTACTTTTAGTACAATATCAGACTGTGCCCATACATCTTGTGCTGAGTTAACTATTTTACAACCAGCTTCACCATACGCATCATCGGCGTAATTAGCCGCCATTCCTGCACCAGTTTCAATGACAACATCAAAACCAAGCTTTGTTAATTTACTTACTACATCAGGGGTCGTCGCGACTCGTCGCTCGCCAGTGTGGATTTCTTTTGGAACACCAATTTTCATTGTCGAACCTCGATTTAAATGCCATGAAGAGGAATTAATATGTATCTAGGCGTTATGGAATTAGCGATACGATGAAATATGTTATTTACTAACATGAATCCACCGTATTTATTACTGTTTAAAGTGTAAAATCAATAACTACACGAGATGGTACTTTGCCATGTTCGAGTCTTTCAAATATTTCATTAATAGCGCTTAAAGGCTGTAATTCAATATCCGCCTTAACTTTGCCTTGTGCCGCAAAAGCGAGCGCTTCGGCCATATCTTTGCGGTTCCCAACAAATGATCCTTTAATAGTGATGCAATTTGCTACTACATCAAATAATGGCGTCGGAAACTCACCAGGCGGTAAGCCAACTAAAACACATGTACCGTGTTTACGGGTCATATTAACCCCTTGCTCAAATGCTGGTAGGGAAGGAGCCGTAATAAGTACGCCATGGGCGCCACCTTGCGTTATTTCTTTGACGGTGTCTGCTGCATTATCTGTTTTAGCATTTACGACTGCATCGGCGCCAAGTAAGGTTGCGTGTTCAAGCTTACCGTCATCAATATCTATCGCACACACTTTAAGACCCATCGTCTTGGCATATTGAATCGCTAAATGACCAAGTCCACCACAACCTGAAATTGCTACCCACTCACCTGGTTTAGCATCGGTTTCTTTAATACCTTTGTAAGTTGTAATACCAGCACAAATTATAGGGGCCGCTTGTACTGCTGATAAGCCATCAGGAATAAGTGCAACGTAATTAGGATCGGCAATAATATACTCGGCAAAACCACCATCTTTAGTGTAGCCACCAAACTCAGCATCAGGACATACTGGTTCATAAGCACTTAAGCAAAATTCACAGTGTCCACAAGCTGAATATAGCCACGGAACACCGACTCTATCGCCTACTTTTACGCTTGTAACACCTTCGCCAATTTTGGTAACTAGCCCAATGCCTTCATGGCCAGGAGTAAATGGTGGAGTTGGTTTTAATGGCCAATCACCGTTTGCTGCATGTAAATCTGTGTGGCATACACCGCAGGCTTCTGTTTTAACTAATATTTGCCCTGCATTAGGTGATGGAATATCTAAATCGCGTAGAACTAAAGGTTTGCCAAATTGCTCAACAACGGCTGCTTTCATTTTGTTATTCATAATCGTTCCTATTAATATTTAAGGGGTTTTTATTAAACTGCGCTATTTAAAATGGCGCATCAATGTCAACAACGTCGATTAGTTTGTGGTTAACAAACTCTTTAATACCCAAGCCAATTAGTTCACGACCATAACCAGAACGGCGAACACCACCAAATGGTAAGTCGGCTTTTACCATCGTTGGATGGTTTACAAACACCATGCCGGTAGATATTTTTTTAGCAACTTCTAAGCCATGATCAGGGTTTGACGTAAATACAGAGCCACCTAAGCCAAATGGAGAGTCGTTCGCAATTCTAATTGCGTCATCTTCATTTTTTGCACGAAATAACATAGACACAGGACCAAAGAATTCCCAGTTGCGAGCCGGATTATCTTCGCTAATATTCGTTAAAATAGTGGGTTGTACAAAGGCGCCTTGACTAGGTACTTTAGGACCCACTTCAGTGGCTGTTGCACCAAGCTTGATCGCTTCGTTAATTTTAACTTTTAGTTCATCAGCTGCACCTTGTGATGACAATGGCGCCAAAGTTGTAGTGGGATCAAGCGGATCACCTGCTTGCAACTTAGCAACACCAGCAGTATAAAGTTCAACAAACTCATCATAAACTTCATCTTCGATGATCATTCGTTTAGACGATACACATACTTGCCCACCGTTCCAGTGACGACCAAATACTGCCCAATTAACCGTTTTTTCCATTTCAGCGTCAGCAAGTACAACAAATGCATCTGCACCACCAAGCTCTAATGTAGACTTTTTAAGTGCTTTACCAGCGGTAGAAGCAACGATTGCACCAGCGCTTTCAGAACCGGTAAGTGCAACACCACGAACTAATGGATGAGAAATGATCATTTCTGTTTGGGAATGTGCGGCGTATAGGTTTTTAAAAGCGCCTTTTGGCAGACCAGCTTCGAGCATAAGTGCTTCAAATGCTGCTGCACATTGTGGAACAATACCCGCATGTTTTAGTAGCATAGTGTTACCCGCTGACAATTGCGGCGCAATAATACGAGCAACTTGATAATACGGAAAATTCCATGGCTCAATGGCAAGCAATACACCAAGTGGTTCATGGATAATAATTGCCTCGCCCTCAGCTGGATCTGCAACGGGTAATTTTTCTGATGCGAGAAGTCTCTCAGCATTATTCGCGTAGTACTCTAAAATAGCTGCGGATAATTCAACTTCAGCCTTTGCTTCTGATGTTATTTTACCCATTTCTAAAGTTAATAAGTTGGCGTAACTAACTACATCTTTACGTAATAAGTCAGCCGCTTTTTGCATTATTTTAGCGCGAGAAGAGAAAGGTGTTTTTTTCCATGATTGAAATGCAGAATCGGCATTTTCTATTGCTTGAGTAATTTCAGCATCAGTAGCATCAGGAAAAGTTTTTATAACCTCACCTGTATATGGATTTGTTGTTGCATAGCTCATGATAATATCCTCAGTTAAATTAAATAAGACTCTTATTTTAAAATTAATAACGCTTAGAAGCTGCGTGTATAATTATGGTAAAACAAGTACTAAAGTGAGGCTATTCGTGGTGTTACGTAAATACATGTGGGAATCCACATCTTGAAAGTATAACTGTTTGATTTATTTATTTTTAATCACTCAGTTAATCCTTGACGCGGATGGGAGTGATAACGGATTATAAAATAATGCAGTGCGTAGTGGGTAAACGCATTAGTTATTAATCAACGAGGCGATAGTTTAAATTCATCATGAATTACAGTGATAAAAAATCGAAAGTATTTTCCTCATCCCAATTAGCTATTTTATTGTACGCAATAATGGTAGGAATACTGGTTACGTGTTTAATGATTTTTATAGTATTTCATATAGATTCCCAAGAGCGAATCCATATTGAACGAGTAACGCAAAATACTGCCCAAGGTATTAAAACACTGCTTAAAGATGATTTGGAAGGGCGAATAACATCACTGTCAGAGTTATCTAAGTTGTCTTCTATATCAAGCGATATGCCACAAGGTGATTGGGAAGTAATCAGTAAAACATTGTACGATTCGCAACATGGCTATCAAGCCATAGGTTGGATTGATAGATCATTACATGTGCGAAGAATAATACCAAAGCAAGGTAATGAGATCGCCATCGATTTTAATTTGGCATTAAATCTGCCTGCATTGTTAGCCGCAATAAAAGCACAAAATACAGAACAAGCAGTCGTCACAACACCTTTGCAATCTATTTATGGTGGAGAGGGTATCGGAATATATATTCCTGTTTTTAACACCAATAAAAAACTAGAGGGTTTTATTGCAAGTGCGTTGATTTTTGAACCTTACATTAAGGCAGTTGTACCTGCATTTTTACTTAAGGAATATCATTTTACGCTGTTTATTGATGGGCAAAAAGTATATTCAGATCAAACAAATTCATTTCCTGTTACAAGCATTTGGGATAAAAAAGCATCCTATGATTTACAAGGTCATAAGTGGGAGATAAGCATATCGCCCAGTGATGAGTTTTTGTATATTGCTCACTATAAAATCATGAGAATTTTAATTTCACTTGGTATTTTTATTGCTTTTTTAATTGTGTTGGCTGCTTATACTTATTTATTTGCACGCAGTAAAATAAAAGACGGGCGTTATAAGATTGAATATTTATTAAAAAATCTTCCCGGCATGGCATATCAGTCTTTTAATACTATGAGCTGGCCTATGATACTGGTTAGTGATGGGTGCGAAAGTTTAACTGGTTATTCTCGAGCTGAGTTTAAAAAAAATAGAATGCTGTGGAGGGAAATAATACATTCAGATGATTATGAGCGGGTACAGGCGTCACTTACAGAGGCTGTCAAAGAAAAACGCTCCTTTGAACTTGAATATAGAATTAATACCAAAAATAGTGGGATCAAATTAGTGTGGGAAAAAGGAGGACCGGTTAGTTCTATTTTTAATGGTGAAGTTATTATTGAAGGATTTATTAATGATATTACCTCTATTAAGCAGGCTGAAGCTGACCTAATTAGTAGTTATGCTTTCTCTGATGCGGTAGTAAATTCAGTTGTTGAAGCCGTTATTACCATTGATCAATACGGGCTTATACAAAGTTTTAATTTTGCTGCGCAAGCTATGTTTGGTTATGCCTCAGATGAAGTAAAAGATAAAAACGTAACAATATTAATGCCTACATCATTTAGTAAACACCATGACCAGCATTTAGCTCAATATTTAAAAACGAAGCAGACGCATATTATTGGTGTGGGTCGTGAGCTTGTAGCTAAGCATAAAGATGGCACAACATTTCCAATTCACTTATCTGTAAGTGAAATACAGAATCATGAAAGTACAATGTTTGTAGGTTTGATTCGAGATATTACCAAGCAACGTGCGTCAGAAGACCAAGCCCGGCTTCATACTGAACAATTAGCGCATACCGAAAGGGTCAATGCATTGGGTGAAATGGCAGCAGGAATTGCACATGAAATAAATCAACCTCTGACGGCTATTTCTCTTTTCTCTCAGACGGCAAAAAACTTTTATGAGAAAGGGAGGTTTGACAAACTCCCCTTAATATTTGAAAAACTAAGTTTACACTCTCGTCGAGCGGGAGCCGTTATTGAGCGTATGCAGTTAATGACCAAAAAAGGGCAACGATCAAAAGAAGTCATTGATTGTATATTTTTAATAAAAGAAGTAACAAACCTAGCAGAATCAGAAGCGCGACTTCGCAATATTACTGTCAGAATAATTACATGTGATGAACAAATTGATGTGTTTGTTGATCGGGTGCAAATAGAGCAGGTTATTCTTAATTTATTACGCAATGGTATGGAAGCTATGCAGTTAAATGCTTATAAAAATGATTCAAAAATAGAGCTCGAAATAAAATTGAATGAAGATAAATATGTTGAGATATCAGTGGCTGATACCGGTGTAGGGTTACCTGAAGAAATTAGAGAGAAGTTATTTAAACCATTTTCATCAACCAAAGAAAATGGCACAGGCATCGGTCTATCTATATCTAAAAGCATTGTTGAAGAACATGGTGGGCATATTCACTTTTATGACAATAAGCCAACAGGAGCTATTTTTATGTTTACTTTGCCAACACATAATAGAGGAGTCGTTTATGAGCGATAAGCAAAGCGTTTTTATAATTGATGACGATGAAGGTATTCGTGAAGGGCTTGAAATACTACTAGACTCTATTGATATTGACGCTCAGAGCTTTAGTTCAGGCGCTGCGTTTTTGGATGTATATAATGAAACCATGGCTGGTTGCTTAGTATTGGATATACGTATGCCTAAAATGAGTGGTTTAGAGCTACAACAAAAACTTAAAGATTTAAATTGCTCATTACCAATAATATTTATTACCGGGCATGGTGATATCCCGATGGCTGTAGAAGCGATGCGTTTAGGAGCAATTGATTTTATTAGAAAACCATTTAATGAACAGCACTTGATTGACCGTATTAATGAGGCATTGGTACTTGATGAAAAACAACATGAAAAATCACTCGATAAGCATAAAAATAAGATTAATGTTGAATCGTTGTCGAGTCGAGAACGTGAAGTGTTTGAACGAGTGACTGATGGGGCAATGAATAAAGTAATCGCGTGCGATCTTAGTATTAGTGAACGCACCGTTGAAGTTCATCGCTCTCATGTAATGGAAAAATTAGGTGCTAAAACACTCGCTCAATTAGTGCGAAGTAAAATTATGTATGAGCAATTAAATTAATTATCAGTCCATCTATTTAATAATACTGAAATGACACAGACTTTTAAACAGCCCCCATGTGGGCCTTTATTTAATATCTAACTAATTTAAACTATTATGTCTCGTTTATCAGAGTGTTTTTTGTTTAGCGCTATTAATAAATGTTTAAACTTGCTTTACGACCTTGTACTTCTATAGATATTGAACAACACTTTAGTTAATAATTTAACGAGTGGCAGGCTATGCAAAAGAGTAAACTCTGGCTTTTAAAGTACTTCAAAGGTATCTCTTTTGTCTTATTTTTGATGATACTTATTAGTTTTAATTTTATTTTAAATGATGCATTACATCAAAAAGTTCATGCTTCTGGCCAGCAGTTCGTTAAACAAGTTTACGAGCTGAATTTATCTCCTTCTATAAACAATGAAGTGTTGGCCGCATTGGCTAAAAGTGAAGGTTTTGTGTTGGAAGTGCCAAAACCAGCAGAGCATTTTAGGCATTTAGTGAATATAGAGCGCGAAGTTTTTTCTTACAAAACATTAAGTTTGAGCCTCTATCACTATCCTGCTTGGGTAACACAAAGTTACTTATTTATATTACTAAACTTGATCATATTAGGCGCCGCTGGCTGGTCTTATCGTTGGTGGGGCTTATTGAATGTAAGCCGTAGAATTACGCCCAAAAATACAATGATACAACCTACTAAAATTATTAAACAAAAACAAAATAAAATACGATTAATTAAACAAGTAAAAAAATGCGAATTAAGTTCTTTATATGGGGTTAATAGAGCATCACATAGCTTATTTTTACTCATTGAATGTGACTTTGATAAGAAAACCGATAAAGAAGCTATTTTTAAAGTGTTAATCACTAGAAAATTGACTGAATTTAAAGATGTGTCGGTAAAAATATTAAATTCCAGTTACTTGGCCGTCACCTTGCCACATATTCCTACTCCCGAGTTAGACAGCTACGTTGAAAAGCTTCATCAAAGCGTGTTTTTACTATGCCAAAATTATCAAAAAAGTATGACTCATAAAAACATTAAAATAGGTGCGTGCGACTATCGATTAGGCGCAGATAAAATTGCGGTTTATCAGTTAGCAAAATCAGCACTTATGCTATCGCAAAACAGCTCAGTCCAGCACTCTCACCGCTTAGCGTTAAATTACTGTCAAGAAAAACCACTTTCTAGTAAGCAAGTTATCGAAAATATTAAAAAGAATAAATTTATATTATTCTTCCAGCCTTTATTTGAGCTCTCTAGCGGGGAAATTTTAGAACATGAAGCTCTTATCAGGGTTAGGCATAGCCAACTTGGTTTACTAGCTGCTCGTTATTTTATTAATCAGGTTTATAGTAATCAAGACGCTTTAATATTAGATAAAGCAGTAATAACACAAGTTAAAAAGCTAATGCTGAGTGAATCTTCGGCCTTAACAGTTAGTGTAAATCTACACCCTAAAAATTGGTTTAATAATGTATTTTGGGAATGGTTACCTAGTCAAATAGCAGAGCTTAAATTAAGTACTAAATTACAATTTGAAATAAGTGAGACCGAATTTTTTACTCATAGAGAATCGATAACTAATGCACTTAATGTAATTAAAAAAAGCAGTTCACAAGTTGTGATTGATAATGTAAAAAGTAGTGAGAAAGTAGCTGTATTAGCTAATTATAACCAAGTATGCGGGCTTAAATTATCATACGAACTAATTCATTTATTAAATGAAAAAACTCAAAATCAAAGGCAAATAAAAAAGATAGTCGAAGCCGCTAACCTCTTAAATTTACCTGTGTATGCCGTTGGTGTAGAAACTCAAAAAGAGTTGTTTACGCTTGCCAAATTGGGAGTGGTGGGAGCTCAAGGGTTTTACTTTTCAGAGCCACTTCAAGAGTTTACGCAAGCGGTATTTAATTAAATTAACCCTCTATATTTAAGTCCATTCAAGCCCTGAAGCCCGCCAGTATGAACCGCAATAATTTTACTCCCAGATGGGAAATAATCTTGCTCAATAAGTTGCCACAATGCATACATCATTTTTCCGCTGTAAATAGGTTCAAGTGGCAGATTATAGATGCGGCTCATATCTTGGCAAAACTGCCATAGCTCAGGTGAAAACTTACCATAGCCACCACCATGAAACTCTGTGAGTAACTGCCAGTTGTTTTGATTATTAGCTTTAGCGCTCAGCTTTTTTATTTCTTCATTTAAATAATTAGCTTGTTTTAATACTGCTACACCAATCACTTGTGTTGTCGAAGCACTGCCTTCTATTAATCCAGCAAGCGTGCCACCACTACCGGTAGGGCACACTAAGTAGTTATGCTCAGGTAAGCTTTGTACTAACTCTTTACATCCTAATAAGGCGTGCTCGTTTGTACCACCTTCAGGAATAATATAAGCATTTGGAAAGCGCTCTTGCAGAGCATTAAGGTAATCGGTGTCGTGGCGTTTTCGATACTCTATACGATTAACTACATGTAGGTTCATACCACAATGTTTTGCAAATTGGATTGTTGGGTTGTTGTTATCCAGTTCAGGTCCGCGAATAATCGCGCGAGTTTTTATATTAAATTCTTTTCCGGCAGCTGCGCAGGCGTGAATATGATTTGAGAACGCGCCACCAAAAGTCAGAAGTTCTGTTTTATTTATCTTTTGCATATGCGCTAAATTGTATTTTAATTTACGCCATTTGTTACCACTTATTAGCGGGTGGAGCAAATCGTCACGCTTTACACCTAAATAAATATTTCTCTTTTTTAGAAACGTTGTATCTATTTGTTGAATATGGTTATTTTCGTTTATTTTGAATGATTGATGCATTTTTATTAGTTTTCAACTTGGCAAAGTAATTAAAGTGTACGACACTTGGTTAATACACAATTAACAATAGTAGCTATATGAAAGAAAAGCTGTTTTCTTGGTTAAATCGTAGTTTAGATCCTAATACAGCTATTGGTGTTGCAACGTATGCAGATACTGTTAACGCAGTATGTTTAAAAAAACAACGCGACCAATGGATGGTTCACAGTTCTCACAGTGTAAATGTGTCTGAGCAAACCGATTATACCGCTGCAATTGTTGCTTGTACAAATGAGGTTTCTACTGATATTTGTGCAGTTAATTTAGTCATACCGCACTACTTTTATCAAATAGTGCAAATGGATAAACCAAACCTTAGTGATGAAGAAATCATTCAGTCACTCCCTTGGACTACAAAAGACTTAGTTGATATAGCTTCTGAAAATATTGTGGCTGATTTTATCGATTATCCAATAACATTACCGATGCAAAGCAGCAAAATGAATGTGTTTATTACGAATAAGCTGCAACTACTTCCGTTTATAGACAGTTTTGAACAAACTAAACCTGTTTTGCGTGCAATGACCTCTGAAGAAATGGTTTTAGTTACCTTGTTTGGCTCATACAAAGAGGCGCATATGCTGATTGTGCAACATGCTAATCATGAACCTCGAATCTTAATTATTCGTGATGGGCAATTAGTATTAGCTAGGCGATTAAATGGTTTTTTAGGTATTTCAGATAAGGATCAAAATCAAGAATTGGTAGAAGCGTTAGGATTAGAAATTCAGCGTTCTATGGACTTTTTTGAAAGCCAGCTCAAGCAACCACCAATTCGCAGCATTCAGTTACAGTGCGATGATTTATCTTCATTAACTCTTAGAGCCGGGCTTGCAGAGTTTTTACAAGTAAAAGTTGTAGATTTTGAGCCTAACTTAGAATTAGCGCAGCAATTAGAGCCAAATTTTTATTATGCGCTTGGGGCAGCCTATCAATTAACAGATCCTGAGTCTGTGCTATGAAAACCCGGATTAACTTTTATCAAAAAACCTTACGCGTACGGCGAGACCCAGTCCCTTTGTCTGGAATGATTACGTTGTGGTTAGGTGCGCTATTAATTATTGCAATCACGTGGGCTTTTTACAGTTATAAAACATATTCTAGTGAGCTTGATTTAGAACAAAATAGGCAATACCTCAAACAAGGAAAAGCTCAGTTAGAAGTTGTAAAACAGCAGTTAGCAGAGAAACAAAATAAAACACTCTTTATTAATGAGCTAAAAACACTTCAGCAAGAGGTTTTGCACAAGCAGCAAATATTTAGCTATTTAGAGCAAAGTTCAGATCAGTCTGCAACCGACTACGCACAGGTAATGCACGATTTAGCGAAGTATCATGAACCTAATATTTGGCTGACCCACATTAAGTTTGTAGGGCAGAGTGTGACGCTTCAAGGTCAAACATCGCAATCAAAATTCTTACCAATTTGGTTTGATAATTTAAAACAGTCGCCATTTTTTATTGATAAAGAGTTTTCAGTTTTAGAGTTATCTACGCAAGCAGGTGTGAGTGAATTTAATGTAGCGACAGACCTTAGTGATGAGGGCGATAAACCATGAGCCAAACAACAAGTAGCCCGAATAATAAAAATAAAGGTTGGCCATTATGGGTCAAATACCAAGCTCAGTTTGCATCGCTGCAAAAACGTGAGAAGTATTCCACCTTATTTGTTGGTTTGTTTATAGTGATTTACCTCGGTCTCTGGTTCGTTATTTTTCCACAGCAAGATGAAGTTGCCAACATACGTTCAAAGCACAATACAACGCTGCAAGAGTTACAGCAGATAAATGCGCAACTCTCCATGTTAAACCAAGCACTAAACTACGACTACACTAAGGTTTTACGCGGTCAAATTGCACAAACCAGAGATGAATTAGCCGAAATAAATAATCAACTTAATAGTTTTAGCCAAGGCTTTGTAGCTGCTAAAAATGTACCTGCCGTTTTAAAAGATTTGCTCGTAGATAGTAGCGACGTAAAAGTGAGTAGCTTTAATGTAAAACCAGCACGGGCTATCGATGTAGAAAAACTAGGTGAACATGATACGCAAACATTATTTTTTGAGCATCAGATGGTAGTTACTTTGCAAGGTAGCTACTTTAGCTTACAAAAATATTTAGCCGCATTAAAAAATAATCAAGATAAGTTATTAATACAAGAGTTTAGTTATCAGGTACTAGAGTACCCTCAGGCTGAATTAACTTTACAAATTGCTACAGTGAGCGCTAATGAAAAATTTATCGCGTTATAGTATTTGTACTTTGGCTTTTTACATTATTGCGCCGAGTGCGCTTGCGCAACTTCGCGATCCGACTCAGCCAAATATGTTTGTGAGTAACAATAGTCCAGTTAAGCAAAGTACAGAACTTAAATTGCAATCTATTATTAAAAACAGTACAGCATTTAAGGCCATTATTTCAGGCCATATTTATCGAGTTGGTGATGCTGTAGATGATTTTCGGGTGCTAAGCATTAACTCAAAACAGGTTGTGTTAGCAAATGATGATAAACAAATAAAATTAGAATTATATGACTATGAAATTAAAAAATAATTTATCTCATCCGTGGCTTGTTCTTCTATTGTTACCTACATTTTTAACTGCGTGCCATAGCTTTAAACCAGGTAAAGAGGTTAAAAATCATATAGAGCAAGAGTTATCTGAAAGACCTACAGAGCCTAAAGTAATTGTGCCTTTACAAATGCCAAGCGAACTTACACAAAGCTTATTGTCATCTATAAATAATGAGCAAACTATAAGTGATGATTTATCTATAAAGCGTTTTGATGTCGCAGCAAATGATGTCGAAATAGGCGCTTTTTTTGCAGGCTTAACAGACGATACCCCTTTTAGTGTTGCTGTGCATCCTGAGGTAAATGGCACAATTAATTTAAATCTTAAAAGCGTTACGTTTAATGAAGTCATTAATGTTATTAAGCGTATGTATCCTTTAGATATTGTTAATGAAGGACGAATTGTACAAGTACTACCAGCCAAAATGCGCACAGAAACAATACCTGTAAATTATTTAATGATGCAACGCCATGGTCAGTCTACAGTGAGTGTTGTTGCTGGTGGGGTTAGTCAATTTGCACAAAGTGGTAGTGGTTCGAGTGGTTCAAGTTCAGGTAATAGTAACCAGCAAAATAGTGAATTTGGCGGCGATAATCAAAGCTTAGATTTGAATGGTTCTCGAATCCAAACAATTAATAAAAACGATTTTTGGAAGGAATTAGAAGTTGCCCTTAAGTCTTTAATTGGCGCAAGCGATGGGCGCTATGTTGTTGCAAGCCCACAAGCTAGTTTGGTAACCGTAAATGCATTACCAAGCGAAATTAGTCAGCTAAAAGAGTTTTTACGTCAAAGCCAAGAAAACCTACAACGCCAAGTTATTCTAGAAGCAAAAATAATAGAAGTAACCTTAAAAGATGAGTACCAACAAGGGGTCAACTGGGAGCGCATAGCCAGTGGTTTAGAAGGCGGTATTTCGTTTGCTACAACAGCGGGTTCTACAATTAGTAATAGCATTTCGGCTGCCATTGGCGGAGCGTCATCGCTGACAATTCAAAAAGGTGACTTTAACGGGGTTATTAATTTGCTAGAAACCCAAGGTGATGTGCAAATGTTATCTAACCCTCGCGTTACGGCTACAAACAACCAAAAAGCAGTTATAAAAGTAGGGCAAGACGAATACTTTGTTACTAATGTATCAAGTACGACGGTAACTGGTACTGCTACAACTACCTCGCCTGAGATTGATTTAACACCGTTCTTTTCTGGTATTGCCCTTGATGTAACGCCGCAAATTGACAAGTACGGCTCAGTCATCTTGCATGTTCACCCTTCAGTAACTGAAACAGAAGAGCAGCTAAAAGTAATTACTTTAGACGATCAACGTTTTGAGTTACCTCTAGCGCAAAGCAACATTCGAGAGTCAGATACCGTTATTCGCGCTCAAAGTGGCGAAATAGTGGTTATTGGTGGTTTGATGCAAACGTCAACACAGGATGAAGAATCAAAAACACCCGTGCTGGGTGATATCCCCATATTTGGCAACTTATTCAAAAGTATTCGTAAACGCCAAGAGAAAAAAGAACTAATTATTTTAATCAAACCAACCGTTGTTATGCCCGATACTTGGAAAAAACAACAAGGTGAAAGCCGTCAGCTTTTAAAAACATGGTATGAAAACTAACTATGTATTTAAGCTTTTTTAATTTAAGTGAAATGCCTTTCACGCTAACCCCTAACACACAATTTTTTTGTGCACTTGAACCGCACCACGAAGCGATGCAAGTGCTAACAACAGCCATTGAGATGGGTGAAGGGTTTATTAAAGTCACCGGTGAAGTTGGGACAGGTAAAACGTTGCTTTGTAGAAAGTTATTAAACCAACTTGAGCCAGATTACATTGTGGCTTATTTACCTAACTCTTATTTAAGCCCAGAAGAGCTTAGATGGGCGATTGCAGTTGAGCTGGGCATGGATGTAGATAAAGCATTGGACCAACAAGCACTAGGGCAGCTTATAAATCATCACTTACTCGACTTACAAGAAGATAATGAGCGCGTAGTGCTTTTGATAGATGAGGCGCAATGCTTGAGTTGGGAGACTCTAGAGGCGCTGAGGTTATTTACAAACTTAGAAACAGAAAGCGAAAAGTTGATTCAAGTTGTGTTATTTGGGCAACCTGAACTTGATGAAAAACTGGCAAACAATAAAGTAAGGCAGTTACGCCAACGTATTAGTTTTTCGTATAAATTACGGGCGATGACTGGCGCTGAGGTTGTTTATTATATTAATCATCGCTTACAAGTTGCAGGATTTAATAGGCCTCCTTTATTTAATAATAGTATGGGGCTTAAGATTGCCAGAGCAAGCCGTGGAATTCCTAGGTTAGTTAATATTTTATGCCACAAAGCACTATTACAAGCTTATGGGGAAGGGTTAAATACAATAACAAATCGCCATATTCAGCTTGCCATAAAAGATACCGAAGACTGCGCAAAATATCGAACCGGTCAATATTGGAGCTACAGCGCGTTAATGTTTAGTGTTTTAGCTATTGCTGCCATATGGGTATGGAGGCAGTGGTTATGAGCGTTATAAATAATATGCTTAAAAATATTGAGCAACGTGAAGCTAAACAAGTGAATATTCAAGAAGGTATAAGCGTAAAGCCAATATATGATGTAAAAAACATTGTATTTAAAGCCGCAATTTTACTTATTATGCTAAGTGTCATTTTTTTAGCATACCTGTATTTACCGACCGCCGACAAAAAAGAAACTCAACGTGAGTCTGTGCTACCACAGCAAAAAATGGTCGCGGTTTTGAGCTCTAATTTATCTGATTCTCAAGATGAAAAAAGCACTGTAGAGCCTTTAGTTGAGCAAGAAGTTGTGAAGAAGGCTGTGCAAGTTGAGCAAATAAAACAGGAAGTGAATGATTTAGCTGAATCCAAGTTGAGTGAAGCAACATCACTGGTTTCTCAACCAACGGCTGAGCCGGTTGTAATTGCCGAGGTTAAACAAAGCCCTGCACTAGCTAAAGATAATATGTTAGTGGCTAGCAAAGTTATTGTCAGTAAGCCAAAAACTACTTCAGTGACTAAAACTAAGCCACAAAATACTATGATCAAAAGCGCAGCAGAAACTAAGTCACCACAGGCTTTATTGGTCGAGCAATTAGCAGCAGCTAAACAGGCAATACAGTTTGGCTTATACAACGAAGCTATTAGTGATTTAAACATTATTTTAGCGCAATCGCCTTTACATGTTGAGGCCCGAAACTTACTGGCTGCAACTTACTTTAAACAACAAGATATAAATTCTGCACAGCAGGTTTTGCAATCAGGTATTCGCCAAAACCCTAACGTACTTGAATGGCGTGTAATGCTAAGCAAAATACTCATTATGCAACAACAGTATGAAGGAGTATTACTGCTTTTAAGTGATGAATTTGAATCCCAGGCGAATCTTGATTTTTGGGTGCTGCAAGGTACTGCTGCGCAAAGTGCGAGTAAGCACCATAAAGCACTTGAAAGCTTTAAACATCTTACACAGCTCCAGCCTAGTCAAGCCAAGTGGTGGCTTGCACTTGCAACCTCAAAAGATGCACTAGGAGAGTACCTCGATGCTAAACAGCTTTATAAAGTAGCTCTAGATTTAGGTGGGTTAAATACCGCTATGACCCAGCATGCATTACAGCGTTTAGTTGCACTAAAGGAGGCCGTATGAGACCTAGTTTAAAAATGCGCTTAGGCGATTTACTTGTCCACGAACACATGATCACCGAAGCGCAACTAAGTGAAGCATTAAATGTTCAAGCTGCAACGGGCCGTAAATTAGGTTCGACACTTATTACACTTGAGTTTATTAGTGAGCCACAATTATTACGCTTTTTAGCGCAGCAATTACAGGTACCTTTTTTAGATATATCACAGCGAAAAATATCACACGATGTATCTAAGCTTTTATCTGAGGTATATGCGCGTCGTTACAGAGCACTAGTAATTGAAGACAATGGTGACTCTGTTTTGGTCGGGATGAGCGACCCTGCTGATTTAAGGGGGCTTGATCAACTTGCGACTATGCTTGCTCCTAAACGAATAGATTTAGCTGTTGTACAAGAAAGCCAAATAATGGCTGCGTTTGATAACGTATATCGTCGCACAGATGAAATTACCAACTTTGCAGCACAACTCCATGAAGAATACCAAGACGTAGAAGAGTTTGATTTAAACTCTTTAGGTGATGAGACATCCGATGCAACCGTTGTAAAGTTACTGCAATCAATATTTGAGGATGCTGTGCAAGTTCGCGCATCTGATATTCACATTGAGCCAGATGAAGGTTTGCTTCGCATTCGTCAACGTGTAGATGGAATATTACAAGAGCACACTCTTAACCAAGTAAAAATAGCATCGGCACTAGTGCTACGTTTAAAGCTTATGTCGGGATTAGATATATCTGAAAAACGCCTCCCTCAAGATGGCCGGTTTAATATAAAAGTGCGCAGCCATAGTATTGATGTGCGCCTATCTACCATGCCGGTTCAGCATGGTGAATCAGTTGTAATGCGTTTGCTTGATCAATCTGCAGGATTATTATCGTTAGATGAAACAGGTATGCCGGCACACATATTAAAACGTGTGCGCAGCATTATAAAGCGTCCACATGGCATGGTTTTAGTTACTGGGCCAACAGGCTCGGGTAAAACAACCACACTTTATGGTGCATTAAGTGAGTTAAACCAACAAGAAAGTAAAATTATTACAGTAGAGGATCCCGTTGAGTATCGTATTGGCCGTATTAACCAGGTACAAATAAATAATAAAATAGGGCTAAGTTTTGCCAGTATTTTACGGACCGCTCTAAGGCAAGATCCTGACATCATAATGGTTGGCGAAATGCGTGACCAAGAAACCGTAGATATTGGATTAAGGGCCGCTTTAACAGGCCACCTAGTACTATCAACGTTACATACCAATGATGCAATTACCAGCGCTATGCGCTTAATCGACATGGGTGCACCAGCTTACTTAGTGGCAAGCTCACTGCGAGCGATTATTGCTCAGCGATTAGTAAGGCGAGTATGTAATGACTGTAGAGTACCGTACTTGCCAGATCGCCAAGAAATAAGTTGGTTAAAATATTTAGGCGAAGAGATTACAGATGCTCAATTTTCTAAAGGGCAAGGTTGCACAGCATGTAATCACACTGGTTATAAAGGACGTGTAGGTATTTTTGAGTTGCTCGAAATGGATGATGCAATGATGGATGCATTGCGCGCTAACGACACACAAGGTTTTGCGAAAGCCGCTAAAAATAGCGCAAACTTTTCGCCACTCTCAGCAATGGCATTAAATTACGCTAAGAAAGGTATTACCTCTTTAGATGAAGTATTTAAAGTGGCTGAATATATCCCTGAAATAGTAGGGGATATTGATGCAACTATATAGCTATAAAGCGAAAGACAGCAAAGGTGTTTTGGTAAAAGGCCAATTAGAAGCGAGTAACCAAGCTGGCGTAGCTGATAGTTTAATGAAGCGTCAATTTATACCAATATCAATTTCTTTAGTTGAAACAAAAAATAATATTAAAATTTTTGATAATTTATTTGTCGAAAAAATAACGCTAGACGACATGATTATGTTTTCTAGACAAATGTATTCGCTACTAAAAGCGGGTATTCCAATTATACGAGCAATGATTGGATTGGCAGATACAACACAAAATAAAGAATTTAAAAATGTATTGATGGAAGTTACCAGGCAACTTGAGCAAGGCCGCGACTTATCCAGTGCAATGGCAATTCATAACGAGGTATTTAGCCGCTTAACCGTGTCAATGGTAATGGTTGGTGAAGGTTCTGGCCGGTTAGAAGATGCATTTTATCAACTCGCTATTTATTTTGAAAAAGAACAGGAAACTCGCAAACGAATAAAAGCAGCTATGCGCTACCCTACTTTTGTTATTTTGGCTCTTGTAGCAGCTATGGTTATTTTAAATATTTTTGTAATTCCTACCTTTGCGAGTATGTTTGCCAAATTCGATGCCGAATTGCCGTTAATGACTCAAATATTAATTGGTACTAGCAGCTTTTTTGTTAATTACTGGTGGTTATTGTTGGTAATGGGTATTGGAGCGGTATTTGCGTGGAAGCGTTATTTAAATACAGAACCAGGACGTTTTAAGTGGGATCAATATAAATTAAAAATTCCATTTATTGGAGATATTTTAAAACGCACATTGCTTGCGCGCTACAGCCAAAGTCTAGCTATGGTATTGCGCTCTGGCGTACCTATGACCACGGGGTTATCACTAACAGCGCATGCCGTAGATAATAGCTATATGGAAAAAGCGATTATTACTATGCGCCAAGATATAGAAAAAGGCGATAGCTTACTTAGAGCCTCAAAAAGTTCTGAGCTGTTTTCTCAGCTTGTATTACAGATGGTCGCCGTAGGTGAAGAAACAGGTCGGGTTGATGAGTTACTTCAAGAAGCAGCTGATTATTATGAGCGTGAAGTTGATTATGACTTACGAAGCTTAACTGCAAAAATAGAACCTATTTTAACTGTGTTTGTTGCCATTATGGTGCTGATTTTAGCATTGGGTATTTTTATGCCTATGTGGAACATGATGTCGGCAATTAAAGGGAATTAAGGTGAACACAACCACAGCTTACTCAAAAGGTTTCTCATTATTTGAGTTAGTTATTGTTGTTATTTTACTGGCAGTAATTTTGAGCTTTGCTATACCTCAATATATAGGTATTAAAAATCAAGCGCATAATGCAAGCGTAGATGCTATTGCGGGTAGTTTTTCATCGGCTGTTGGCATGGTTAGAGGTCAATGGGAGTTAGAAGGGAGACCAAATAGTAAGTCACATATAACATTTGTTAATTATGGAGGAGTGATAGTTGCTGTTGATGGATCGCTAGGTACACCAACGAGTGACGAAACAGAAAAAAAAGATACTCGTGCAGAGTCTATAAATGCTCATAAATGCCGCCAAGTATTAAATGTAATTTTACAAGATGCACCAAGCAGTACCTCAAGTAGTGAAATATCGATAATAAAAAGTGTAAGTTTTTTAGTTAGGTACAATGCAGAAAGTACGCAATGCGTCTACTATTTAACTCATACCATTGATATCAAAAGTATACCTACTAATACGGGTGAAATATCAGGTTTAACAGGTTTTTCATACTTTGCTAAAACAGGCAAAGTAAAAATATTTAAAAACTAAGTAATTAAAAAGAGGCTTATTTATGAAAACGCAATCGTTAAAAAGTTTACCAATGAATAAACAAGCAGGTTTTACACTTGTTGAATTGATCATCGTAATTGTTATTTTAGGCATTTTAGCCGTTACTGCAGCACCTCGTTTTTTAAACTTACAAGGTGATGCAAATGCTTCAACACTCGAAGGCTTACAAGGGTCTATTCGCAGTGGTATGAATATTGTAAATGGCAAATCTATTATTGCTAGTGATCACAAAAAGGCAACGGCTGAAGTTACTGTAGATACAGGGGATGCAGTCGATACAGTTTATGGTTACCCAGCAGCAACAGAAGAAGCCTTTGAAGCATTTTTAGATGTCAACTTTGCAGATGGAACACCAAATGCAATTGATTCAGCTGATTTCAATTTATTTGTAAACGATACAACAGTAACTATTTTTCCAAATAGTTACACTGTGGATGCAACTACTGTTGATGATTGTCGCATTGAATACACACAAGCTACTGCGACGACAGGCCCTGTAGTTGTAACTCCTCCAGTAATAACACTAGTTACTACGGGCTGTTAATTACATAAATGATAAGCAGTAGTAAGCAACGATTGCGTGGCTTCACACTCATTGAGTTAATTATTACTCTAGTGATATTGGGAATACTGTCGGTAACGGCAGTTCCCAAATTTCTGGGCAGCTCAACAGAAGATGCATACTCATATCGAGACCGTACTTTAAATGCACTTAGAACAGTGCAGTTACGTGCAATGCAAAATACAGCGACAACAAGTTGCCATACTCTTTATATAACCTCCACACTTATTGCTCCCCCCACACCTGATACATGTATCGGTGGCGCTGATACCAACAACACCGATCATTTAGTGGTACAAATAAACACGCAAAGAAGTGATATAACATTTAGCGCTTTAGATAGTAACGCGAATATATTTACCCAAATTAGTTTTGATCCTTTAGGTAAATCAAATCAAACCTGTACTTCGCAGTGTCGAATAGATGTTGGATTAGCTGGCGTATGCATAAGTGGTGAAGGGCTTATCTATGCGTGCCCTTAAAGTAAAAGGTTTTACTTTAATTGAGCTTATTATTGGCATAGTGATGTTTGCTATTGCATTAAGCATTATTACCGCGCTCATTGGCCCACAAGCCAAAAAAAGTGCAGAGCCAATTATTGCTTTAAGAGCCTCTGAATTTGGTCAATCATTAATGAACGAAATTCAAAGTAAATCGTTTGATGAGCACAGCGATAGAAGCGCACCTTTTAGACGTTGCGGCGAAACAACCTTAGGTGCAGAGCCTTGTACCGCAGAGGGTGATTTAGGCGTCGATAACTTAGGGGCTGGCCTAGAGACCCGAACCAGTTATAACGATGTAGATGACTACATTGCACTTTCTAACCAACCTATTACAAATAGCTTAGGTGAGGTGTTAAGCCAATACAGTGACTTTAACTTAGTTGTTACTGTTGAGTACGATAGCGACTTTAACGAATTGACCATCAACGATGGCACAACCTTTAAGCGTATTACTATTGAAGTAACATCACCCTTAGGCGAAGTTTACGGATTTAGTGCATATAAAGGGAATTACTAATGCAAAGAGCTAAATACCAAAATGCATTTACCCTTATAGAACTATTACTTGTCATGGTTATTATTGGTATTTTAGCCGTAAGTGCATTTTCATTTATTGGTGCTGGGGTCAGTATTTACTCACAAGGGGTTGAGCGCCAAGAAGCAGTAGCTCAGGCCCGCTTTTTAATAACGCGACTTAGTAAAGAGCTTCGCCACGCTACGCCAAATTCATTAAGGCTTTCTTGCGATAATAATACTAGCGGGGCCTGTAGTGCTCAGCAGTGTTTAGAATTTACGCCGTTTTTATCGGCCACTCACTATACAAATTACCTACCTACCGTAGCGCCTTTTAATGTTAGCGCTGTTGATTTTGAACTTAATAACTTAACGCAGCCGCAAGCTGGAGATTGGGCAACTATTTACCCATTAAGCAGTGCTGATATATACGATGAAAAAAATAATAAGCGCTTGCAAGTATCAGCATTTAATAGTTCAGCGAGTGAAATTGATGAGTGGCAATTTAGTAAAGCATTTGCCCAAGAGTCGCCGAGTAAACGCCTTTATTTACTCTCTCAACCTATAAGTTTTTGCGTTGAAGGGCAGTATTTATATAGATATACCAATTACGGTTTTACTATTAATCAATCAGATGCTGTGAGCTTACAAATAAGCAGTGGTGTTAAACGTGATTTATTAGGTATTTACATTGCTAACAATTTAGCGAGCGATTTATTTTTTACTCTTGATGCGCTCTCCCTACAAAGAAACGCTGTGCTTAATGTGAATGCGCAAATGCAATTTAACGATACTGAAGTAATGAACTTTAACCATGAGGTACATATTCCTAATGTACCTTAAAAAAAATCCTCACGGAAAAGCCTTACCCAGTAAACAAAAAGGGAACTTAATAATTGTTTCTTTGGTAATTATTGTTGCTTTATTAGCACTAGGATTAGCATTAGTTAAAGTGCTTT
Source organism: Pseudoalteromonas sp. GutCa3 (assembly GCF_002836155.1). Taxonomy (NCBI): domain Bacteria; kingdom Pseudomonadati; phylum Pseudomonadota; class Gammaproteobacteria; order Alteromonadales; family Pseudoalteromonadaceae; genus Pseudoalteromonas; species Pseudoalteromonas sp. GutCa3. The sequence goes on from NZ_PJBK01000103.1 coordinate 36,675, forward strand.
CTGGTGCATCTCAACAAAATACAATTGAGTATTATGGGGCTCGCGCTTTTATGGCAGCACAAAGCGGCCTAGAAAGTGGTTTAACGCAACTATTTCCAATAAATAGCTCAGTTCAAAGCTGTACATCAGTTACTACTGATTTAACCTTCCAAACTGCATATTTAGCTAACTGTAAAGTAGTGGTGAGTTGCGATGAATATATAGACTTACCTGATAGCAGTACAACAAACGGGCTTGTGAATATATATTACTTACAAAGCAGTGCAACGTGCGCCGCAATTGATTGCCCTGCAGGGAGTAGCTGCAGAAAAGATTATTGGCAAACACAAAGAACGCTCAGTGTGGAGGCTAAAACTTTACCATGATGAAAAACGCATTGGTCATTATATTTTTTAGCTGCGTGTTACTTTGTAATTACGCAAATGCAGTGCCTCCAAAAATCGAGGGCCGTTATATAGAACTGCAAGATACATATACATCGCCTGTTTGGACAAAAGTTAATTTTCAACAGCAATATATAACGCCTCCTGCTGTTTTTATGCTCTCAACAAACCAAGGCGGAAACCCTGCAATAATAAGAATACGTAATATAACCACAACTAGCTTTGAGGCCTTACCGCTTGAACCTTCAGGAGAGGATGGTGGACATATTAGTATGGGGGCGCACTATTTAGCTGTTGAGTATGGTGTGCATCAATTTCCAGACGGCACAATTATGGAAGTAAGTAATACTGATCTATTGCTCGAATTACAGTATGGCTCTAAGTCTGGCTTTGCTCCACTGACACCTAAAGGCTATAAGTCTTTAACATTTGCTGAACCGTTTACTCAAAGGCCAAACTTTTTCCATTCGTTACAAACACTCAATAGCATAGACAGCAATCCACCTTCTGAGGCATTAATTCCGTTTTTAACAGTTGCAGTAGAAAGTAATTCTCTATCTGCCAGCGGCGTTAATATTGCTTTAGAAGCATCTGAAACAGCACTTGGGCTTATAAAAACCGAAACTGTTGCTTATATGGCCGTAGAGCCAGGAAGTAACCGCACATTTTCTGACGATAATGGCGTTGAGGTATCGTGGGAAACTTTTTTCACAGGCTTTGAAATTGACGGCTGGAGCGATGGCTGTAATTACTTTAGTTTTACTAATAATTTTAGTGTGGCCCCTTTGGTGGTTGCAAGTAAAAACTCACGCCAAGAAGATGATGGCGGGTGGCTACGCAGCTGTAACCTGCGAACTGACAGGTTAGGACTTGTAGTTGACGAAGATCGTGATGGCGATAACGAGCGCCGTCACGTAAACGAGGAAGCATCAATACTCGCCATGACTAGTACCTTTGTATTTAATGGTGATATTTTAGATTGTGATACGTTATTCCCGGGCGCTATTTCTACTTATAACAATGGTGAAGTGCAGCTGGTGCAGGGAGTAGAAATAACCGATGGTAATGCGCAGTTTGTCACCACCACAAGTTTAATTTCTACAGCGCTGACGAGCCCTCCTTTGTGTAATGGTCAGGCGTGTGTTGCTGGTGGTTATAACTCTTTAGAACCGAATCAAGCGGCGCAGGTGCCAACGGTTACAAATGATGGTAGCTCAACAGGGCCCGTACCTACTTCTTTAGCTGGCGACTATTATTACGATGAGTTGCAGTTAAGTATGCTGGAAACAGAGTACAGAGTAACAGCGCCTACACGTATTTTTTTAAAAGACACAACCTCACTTCTATCAACTTCATTTTTGAATATAGGTAAAACAAATATAGTAGTAGAAACTGGCGCGTACTTGGCTATTTATGTGGATGGTGCGGTTGCTATTGCAGCTGATGCAAATATTGCGGGCTATATTGTTGCAACTGGTGAGGTAAGAATCGCTCAAAATGTAACGTATCAGGGATCAATTACATCGGCTACTCAAATTATTACCGAAGGGAGCTCAACGTTTGACGCTCTACCAGTACCCGAAAGTATCCCTGGTTTTTGTGGTATTTATACACCAGAAACACTGGATCATTATCGTTTAACAATAAGCGATAACAAAGGTCTAACGTGTGAAGCTAAAGAAATGACACTAACAGCCTGCGCTAATGATGCCTGCGATTTATTATTTGCTGAGCCGTCTAGTTTAAACCTTTCTCCAGATAATAGTGGTCAGCAAAGTTGGGTTACAGGGGAGAATATTAATTTTACAGGCTCAACAACTGTTGAGTTTGCTAAACGTACAACTGGTAGCGTTACATTTGGATATAACACTGCTGATCCTTCTGCACCTCTTCGTTGTTATATCGGTGGTAATAATGTTGGTTTGAGTGGCTGTAAAGTTACGTTTTCTGATGCTGGATTTATTTTTAATAATGATACAGATGGAAATACTACAATTCCTACTCAGTTATCAGCAAAGCCTTCAAATACTGGATTTAATGCAAAAGCGCTATCTATTCAAGCGGTAAAAACAAATACCACTACGGGCGTATGCGAAGCTGCATTTCCCGCTGGTGGCGATGTAAGCTTAGATTTATCGTATACATGCAGTACTGGTGCAAGTTGCTCCGATACGGTTTCACTTAGTAATAATAATAATACCTTTGCGGTAGAGCAAGCCTCTAAATCATTCATACTTAACTTTGATAGTGAGTCTAAAGCCCCGATTGTTATAAATTACCCCGATGCAGGAAAGTTGAGTTTAAATGTAAATACCAATTTAATTTTAGACCCACTAACTAATTTATCAGTAAATTTAACGGGTAGTTCAAATGAATATGTCGTAAAACCATTTGGATTAGCCATGGAGGTAGCAAGTGATGGTTATGCAGCAGATGCTAATGGGAGCTTATTTAGATTAACGGGCGAAGCATTCGATTTAAAAATGAATGCGGTGCAGTGGCAAACAGGGCAAGACACCAACAACGATGGTTTCCCAGACAACTACAGCAATATTACAAATAACAACATAGCTAAGCATTTCATTACAGAGCAACCGCTTGTAGAGGCATCGCTTAAAGCGCCTACGCCAGGTATTCAAGGTACGCTTGAAGCGATGAGTACTGTTGCGTTTAGTGATATAGGTAGTTTGAGTGAATCTATATCGCAATATAATTACGACCAAGTTGGCATAATTGATTTAACAGCAGGCCTTCAAGATGCCGATTATTTTGGTGCGGGAGATGTAAAAGGTGAGCTATATAACGTTGGTCGTTTTGCACCTTCGCAGTTTCAGGTAGTGGGGGTTCAAGCCGCCGCGCAATGCACGCAATACGGCAGTAATTTAACTTATCTTGATCAACCTTTTGAACTTGGCTTTACAGTACAAGCACAAAATCAAAATGGTGAGCTAATGGCTAATTATAAAGAGGGCTTTGATAAGTCCAGTGTAGACGTTAATGCCGAAAATAATGAAGTAGGTAACTATGTACCTGCAACTAATTTTACTAGCCGCTTAGTAAACCTAGGAAATAACAACTGGGGAGATATAAGCGACGGCCAATGGCAAATGAGCCAACTCAACACGACACTTAAAAGATTAGGTGTAGGGCAAGTAGACGGACCGTTCGCTATGGTGAGCTTAATGGCAACGCTTTCTGACATAGAAGGGGCAACACTTATTGATGCAAATGATAAACCTAATACACAAACAGCATGCTCGGGTGGTTGTAATAGCGTACGACTAAATGCATTACCAATAGAGTTTAGATTTGGACGCTTAGTCCTTGGCAATAACGCAGGCTCCGATCTCGACCCTTTACTTATTCCTATGCAGGCTCAGTATTACAACGGCAGTGGATTTGTAAATAACACTGAAGATAACTGTAGTGTATTTGATCATACCCAAATCACTCAAATATCACCTAGCAGCCCACAATTAACCTATAAATATGGGACTGGTGTATCTGGCCAGCTAGAGGCGGGAGTGTATCCGGCAGATAACGGTATTTATGCACAGCCAAATGGTTTGGGTGAATTTACCTTAGAATATAATACTTATGATTGGTTAAAGTGGGATTGGCAGGGCGATGGAACACAGCTTGATCCTCGTACTATTTTACAATTTGGACGCTTTAGAGGAAATGATCGGGTTATTTACTGGCGTGAAACACGCGAATAGTTGTAAACTAATATAATAATTGAACAAAGCTTGTGTTTTGTGCTGCAAGTACATAGCATAAGGCTTTAATTATAAAAAATAATAACGACCAAATAATTGCCGCTTTTTGGGACTGGAATATATGCGAATTACTCCTTTATCTCTGTTAATTTCAGCTAGTTTGTTAGCTAGTTTGTTAGCTAGTAGTGCATTTGCACAAGACACAGCTACAGTGACTGGAATTGACTCAGAGATTAGTGTTAAACAGACAGAATACGATAACTCGACAAGAATACTTGAAAAACATCTTAAAGAAGAAAGTCAGTTACAAAATCAATTAGAGCTACTTCGTTCTCGTTCTACAGAGCTAGATAAAGAAAAAAACCAAGCGCTCGATGCGATGAACGAAATGTACCGTCGTTTAATTGACGATCCCACTATTAATATTAGTGCGGCTCAATCACGCTATCAAAAAGCGGTGATTGATCATAAGCAAAATAAAGATGACATTTCTATGCAGTTGGCGGCAATTGCATCCCACCGTAAAGATATAGAACAAATTCGTGTTGCTAAGCATACGCTTTTAAATACATTAGAAAGTTTAAAAGAGCAGTTAACGACAGCCCGCGTAGAGCGTTTACGTAACGAGTTTACACGTGAAGGTACGCTTGAGGTTAACCACACTATTAACTGTAAGCGAACAGAAACGCTAGCAGCATGTGAGCAACGCGGTCAGCAAATGGGTCTACAAAAAGCAACTAAACGCTTTGTTGATCAAATTTTTGCAAATCTAACAGAAGAGCGAATTGTTGAGCCAAAACGTAATTTGGCGGGCGCTCAAGTACAAATATTAAGTAGCCATGTAGTTAACAGTGCATTTAGCGGCCAAGGTAATTACAACGTTAACTTAAGTGTAACTATGCGCGGCGAAGTTAATAGCAGCCGTTTATGTAGCTTATTAAGCATAGATAACCGCTATTGTTCTGAGTACGGCACGCCACTTACGGCTGCTTATCAACCAGCGTATAACAATACATTTACTGATAGTCAGTTGACATTCAGTAATAGCGCGGATAATAGCAACACAGTGTCGGTTTCTCGTTTAAATGAGCAGCCAGTGCGTGATTATTCAGTTAAACCTGCATCGGTGAAAAAAGATTACCCTTCTATCCTTAATAAGAAGAAGGATCAATCGGTAGAGCTAACATTACGATCAAACGTATACGACGATGAAGTGTTTATCGATGGTGTAAGCTTTGGCTCAACACGCTTGATTACACGTTTACCGCCGGGCATTCATAACATTGAAATACGTAAACTTGGTTATAAACCTTATCAAGCACGTGTTGATTTGAATAAAGCGCAAACAATTAATGCAAATTTAGTAAAAAAGCCTAAGTCGATTGCTGCACCGACCTATACTCGAGAGCAACCAGAAGTAACAACACGCCAGGTTAGTGAAAACGTTAATGTATTAAATGCAAACGTTGAAACGCCGGTTGTCGTTATTCCTGCAGGCAAATTTAAAATGGGCGATATTAACGGCAATGGTTTAGCTAATGAACGTCCAGTAATTGAAAAAGTAATAGCAAATTCTTTCGCTATGCAAAGTAAAGAAGTAACCGTGGGTGCCTACGAAAAGTTTGTAGCAAATACAGGTTATAAAACTCAAGCGGAAAAAAATAAAGGGTGTGCGTATTATTTAAATGGCGAACCAGTATGGGAAGCAAATTTAAATTGGCGTAATCCTGGTTTTGAGCAAGGCAGTGACTTTCCTGCTGTATGTTTAACTTATAACGATGCAAAAGCTTATGCTGAGTGGTTATCTGGTCAAACAGGACAGCAATTTCGTTTACCTAACGAAGTTGAGTGGGAATACGCAGCACGTGCAGGAACTGAAACAGAATACCCTTGGGGTAACGAAATTGGTAAAAACCTAGCTAACTGTGGTTGGTGTGGTAGTGAATGGTCAAACAGACGTGCATCACCAGTAGGTTCTTTTTCTCCAAATGCATTTGGATTATACGATACCGTAGGCAATGTATGGGAATGGACCGATAAAGAATCAGGTGAGTCTGATGTAGCAGTAAGAGGCGGAGCGTGGAACTTTGCACCAAGCCTTGCTCGTGCATCTACGCGTTTAATTTTAGCGCCTGATTTTAGATCTAACTACATTGGTTTTCGCTTAGTTCGCGAAAGATAAAACTCAATTAAGGAAGCTTTGCTTCCTTTTTTCACAAATTCACAAAGGCGCTGCGCTTTATATTGCTCATATAGTTGAGCATGTTAAAGTGAGGCAGCTAATATAAGAACGTATTTCAAAGGTCATCCAGCCTCATGTTTAAAAAACTCCGTGGTATTTTTTCTAACGATCTATCGATCGACTTGGGTACAGCCAATACCCTAATTTATGTAAAAGACGAAGGCATTGTATTAAATGAACCTTCTGTTGTTGCTATCCGCCAAGAGCGTGCTGGTGGACCTAAAAGTGTTGCATCTGTAGGTACAGAAGCAAAGCTTATGTTAGGTCGTACACCGGGTAATATAAAAGCGATTCGTCCAATGAAAGACGGTGTTATAGCTGACTTTTTTGTAACAGAAAAAATGTTACAACACTTCATTAAACAAGTGCATAACAATAACTTTATGCGTCCAAGTCCGCGTGTACTAATTTGTGTACCGTGTGGTGCTACTCAAGTAGAAAAACGTGCAATACGTGAATCTGCAATGGGTGCAGGTGCTCGTGAAGTTTACTTAATTGAAGAACCAATGGCAGCAGCTATTGGCGCAGGCTTACCAGTATCAGAAGCAACAGGTTCTATGGTTGTTGATATTGGTGGTGGTACAACTGAAGTTGCTATTATTTCACTTAACGGCGTTGTTTACTCATCATCTGTTCGTATTGGTGGTGATAAGTTTGACGAAGCTATCATTAATTATGTACGCCGTAACTTTGGTAGCTTAATTGGTGAAGCGACAGCTGAAAATATTAAGCATCAAATTGGCTCTGCGTTTAAAACTGATGAGCCAATCGAAATTGAAGTGCGCGGTCGTAACCTTGCAGAAGGTGTTCCGCGTTCATTCACACTTAACTCACACGAAATCCTAGAAGCTCTACAAGAGCCATTAATGGGTATTGTGAGTGCAGTAATGGTTGCGCTTGAGCAATCACCACCAGAGCTGGCATCAGATATTTCTGCGCACGGTATGGTACTTACTGGCGGTGGCGCATTGTTAAAAGATTTAGACCGTTTATTAATGGAAGAAACGGGTATTCCGGTTGTTGTTGCTGATGATCCACTTACATGTGTTGCACGTGGTGGTGGTAAAGCACTTGAAATGATCGATGTTCATGGTGGTGACGTTTTTAGTTACGACTAATGAAATTAATGTTTGGACGCACAGTCTCTTTGCAACTGCGACTTTTTGTCGCAGTGCTTTTGAGTATCGTACTCATTGTTGGAGACAGATATACGCAAGGTGGTACCGTTGTTCGTACCAGCCTCAATACCTTAGTTAGCCCACTAATTTATGTTGCCAATTTACCCTACGAATTATTTAGCTTAAGTGCTAAAAGCCTGCATACGCGGGAGCAACTTCTTACTGAAAACGAAGCGCTGAAAAAAAAGCAAATGCTACAAAGCGAGCAACTTCAGCAGTATCAATTTCTAGCCAGAGAAAACCAAAAACTACGCGCCTTATTAGGCTCATCTGCAAAGCAATCAAATCGTAAAATTATTGCTCAAGTACTTTCTGTGCATTCAAACCCGTATAGTCATCAAGTTGTTATAAATCGAGGTACCACCGATGGACTTAGTGAAAGCCAAGCCGTCATTGATGAGATGGGTGTAGTAGGGCAGCTCACAAAGGTTGGTTCAACAACTTCACGCGTATTACTCATGACCGACACTACACATGCCACACCTGTGCGTATACTGCGTAACGATGTACGAACGGTTGTTGAGGGCATAGGTAAAATTAACGTAGTTAAGCTCTCTCACGTTCCGCACAGCTTAGATGTGCGAATTGGCGATGTACTTGTTACATCAGGATTAGGTGGCACATTCCCAGAGGGATACCCGGTGGCTGTAGTAACCGAAATAAACCGTGATGAAGGCCGCCCGTTTGCACAAGTTTTTGCAGAACCTATTGCGCAATTAGATCGCATTCGTTTGCTGGTTATTTTATGGCGTAATCAACAGGAGCAAATCAGCGATGATTAACCGTTATTCATTGTTAATTGCGCTAAGCATCTTTTTTGCTTTAATAATGGCATTAATGCCGCTCCCTTTTTCGTTTGAACCATTTAGACCTGACTGGGTTTTACTTGTACTTATGTATTGGTCGTTGGCAGTACCGCATCGTTTAAATATTGGTACTGCTTGGGTTGTTGGTTTATTAATAGATTTAGCATCTGGTTCACCGCTAGGTGTGAACTCGCTTACATTTTCAATATGTATATTTGTAACCGCGAGCAACTTTCAAAAAATTCGTAACTTTTCGCTTTGGCAACAGAGCTTATTAATTGGTTTGTTTTTAACGCTGTATCATTTAATGCAGTTTTGGCTAAATCACTTTTTGTTAGGGGTTTACTTTAATCCACAGTATTTATGGCCAGTAGCAACCGGAATGGTTAGTTGGTTTTGGGTGTTTTTACTACTTCGTAAATATCGCAGACATTTTAGGATCAGGTAATGACTACCGCAGTATATTTGGCATCAGCCTCTCCCCGTCGTAAAGAGCTATTAAGCCAATTAGGTGTCGAATTTACACAATTTAGTGTTGATGCAGATGAAAGCCCACTTCCAAACGAGCAACCTAGAGCACTTGTTGAGCGTTTAGCTCGCTTGAAAGCCCAAAGCGGTGTAGAGCTTGGATATACCGATCGCCCTGTACTTGGTAGTGATACCGTGGTTGTTATCGATAATGAATCACTGGGTAAACCTCGTGATAAAAACGATTTTATACACACATTAAAACGTTTATCAGGTAACACACATCAAGTACTTACCGCAGTTGCATTTGCGACGCAAAATGATGTGCTTAGCTGTGTTGTAAGCACAGATGTCACCTTTAAAACTTTAACTGATGAAGAAATAAATACCTACTGGGATTCTAATGAGCCACAAGATAAAGCCGGTGGCTACGGTATCCAAGGTTTAGGTGGTCGCTTTGTAACTCACATTGCGGGTAGCTATTTTTCTGTTGTAGGCTTACCTTTATATGAAACCGAACAATTATTAAAAACATTCTTAAGAAGGTAACATGAGTACAGAATTACTGATCAATGTCACACCGAGCGAAAGCCGTGTTGCCCTAATAGAAAACGGTGTACTGCAAGAAATACAGCTAGAGCGAATTGGTAATCTAGGTATTGTAGGCAATATTTACCTAGGAAAAATAAGCCGTGTACTTCCGGGTATGCAGGCTGCTTTTGTTGATATCGGCCTTGAAAAAGCGGCATTTTTGCATGCATCCGATATTGTAAATAGTGCCTCTATTGTTGAAGGCGTAGACGACGTACCAATAAAAAAAGTACAAGATATTAGAGAGTTAGTTCGTCAAGGCCAATACATTATGGTGCAAGTGGTAAAAGATCCGCTAGGCACTAAAGGCGCAAGACTCACCACTGATATAACTATTCCTTCTCGCTATTTAGTGTTTATGCCAGATGCGACCCATGTAGGGGTTAGTCAGCGTATTGAAACTGAAGAAGAGCGCTCACGCCTTAAAAAAATAGTCGCAGAATATGGCGACGAAAATGGCAGCTTTATTGTACGTACAGCAGCCGAAGGCGCTAGCGAAGCAGAATTACGACACGATGCCGGTTTTTTAAGAAAACTGTGGGAAAAAATTACAGCTCGTCGCAAAAAAACCAGTAAAGCCAGCATCCTTCACGAAGATTTAACGCTTGCCTTTAGAACCCTACGTGATTACGTGGGCGAAGATATGGAACGCATTCGCGTTGACTCTAAACTTACTCATGAAGAGCTAAAGTTATTTACTGAAGAGTTTGTTCCACAACTGTCTCAAGTACTCGAATACTATCCAGGTGAGCGACCTATATTTGATTTGTTTGACGTTGAAAACGAAATTCAAAAAGCACTACATCGTAAAGTTACGCTAAAATCCGGTGGTTATATAATTATTGATCAAACAGAAGCGATGACGACTGTTGATGTTAATACTGGTGCATTTGTAGGACATCGTAATTTAGAAGAAACGATTTTTAATACCAACGTAGAAGCAACCTCTGCAATTGCTCGCCAGCTTAGGCTGCGTAATTTAGGCGGTATTATCATTATCGACTTTATCGATATGGTAAGTGAGGATCATAAGCGCCGAGTATTACATTCACTTGAATCAGCACTTGCAAAAGATCGCACTAAAACAAATATCAATGGGCTTTCAGCACTTGGGCTTGTTGAAATGACGCGTAAACGTACACGCGAAAGCTTAGAGCATATTTTATGTGATGTATGTCCTGCGTGTTCTGGTCGTGGTTCGCAAAAAACAGTTGAAACGGTTTGCTACGAAATACTACGTGAAATAGTGCGTGTTAACCGAGCATACGCTGCCGATAAGTTTATGGTGTACGCAGCGCCTGCTGTAAGTGAAGCCTTACTAAACGACGAGTACCATAACCTTGCCGAGCTTGAACTATTTATTGGTAAGCAAGTCAATATTCAAACAGAGAGCTTATACAGCCAAGAACAGTTTGATGTGGTAATGATGTAATGAAAGCTAAAGCGGTCTGTTTTTTTTGTTTTAGGAAGTTATGGCAGACTTGCGCCATAATTTTGGTATTACTGGCCGTTATTGTTTCAATTTTAAAATATACCCTCCCGTATGCAAACGAATACAAAGGTAATATAGAAAGCTATTTACACGAAAAGTTTGAAATAAGCTTATCTATTGGCGAAATATCAGCAAGTTGGCAGGGCAGTGGTCCTGCATTAGTACTAGAGAATTTATCGTTTAAAGATAACGAAACTGCACCAATATCACTCACCATTGCTAAAACCAGCTTAGAGCTAAACTTATGGGAAAGCTTAAAAGCACTGCAACTTAGATCTAATTATTTTGTTATTAATGGTTTTCATACCAGTGTAAATATCACCAACTTATTTAAAACCGGTGACAACGACGAAGTCTCTTTTGAGCAAAAAGAGCTAATTGAAGAACTGTTTTTGGGTAAAACGGGTCATTTTGCAATAGAAAATTCCAGTATTAACTTTGTTCTAGAAGACGGTAAAGAGCGTAAGTTACTCCTCAAAAATATTGTTTGGCAAAATGAAGATGAGCAGCATCTTGGTAGTGGGAGCTTAGCATTGCCGGGTATTTCGGTCGGTGATTTTGATGCGCGAATAGCACTTACTGGCGATACCCTAGAGCAAGTTGCGGGCGACATTTATGTGCAGGCTAATAAGGTCGATGTATCTAACTGGTTAGCGCAATATATAAATACGCAAAAGCAACAACTGCATAGCGATATTAATTTACAAGCGTGGCTAAAACTAGATAAAGGTTTTGTAAGCGATATAAAAATGCAGTGGCTACCAAGCTTTGTGCGTTGGCAGCGAGAAGAGCAAAGCCAACAAGTTAGCTTGAGTGAAGGTGGATTCCATCTATATCCCGAGCAAAATAGCTGGCACTTAAAAAGCACCGGTTTAACATTTAATAGTAACGATAAAGCATGGCCAAGTTTAGAGTTTGAAGCTCAACTAGGGGCGAAAAATGAAGTGTGGCTCCATCAAGTTGATTTTGAATTACTTAGTAACCTAGCAGGGCTAAGTAATTTTGATGCACTTGAACCATTTTTAGAGCGCCAACCTAGCGGGCAAATAGATCACGCTTATTTAAATTTTTCTAATGCGCAGCAATGGCAATTATGGTTTGAGGCTGACAATATTGGTTGGCAAGAATTAAGGTCGGTACCTGCAGCACAAGGACTTAGAGTAAATGGTTTACTTAATCAAAGTAGTGGTCGAATAAATTTATTTGGCGAAAATGGCACATTAGTTACAGGCGAAAGCTTTAGTAACGACATAAATTATAATCAGCTAAATGTAGAGCTAGATTTAGCTAAGCGAGATGATGGCTGGCATATAAGTAGTGACAATATATGGTTTGATAATAATGAAGTTACTCTTGCTGCAGAATTACAAATTAGTCTAACAGATGATCCTCGATTAGATCTTTACGCTGAAGCGTTCGCCCCAGATGCCAACATTGCAGGTCATTACTTCCCATTAAAAGCTATGAGCCCTGAGCTCGTTAGCTATTTAAATGGTGCAATTAAAGGCGGAGAAGTATCTAAAGCACAAGTCTTATTTGCAGGACCTTTATCTGGTTTTCCATTCACCGATGGCAGCGGTCAGTTTAATGTATTAGCGCAAATAGACAACGCAACCTATGAGTTTGATCCTGATTGGCCTTTGGTCACTAATGCCAATGTACAGCTTCGTTTTGAAAATGAGCGTATGGATATATATAGCCAGCAAGGTAAGTTGGTTAATTTAGATATTGGTAATAGTGTACAGGTAAGCATTGCAGATTTAATGCATGCTGATGAACTTATTGTGCAAATTGATAAAAAAGCACAAATGGAAAAGTTACATGACTTTTTTGCAGCGACACCTATTACCAAACCTCTTGCTGAAATTTTTAAAGTTGTGCAGGGCAAAGGCGAAGCCGATGCCAGTATTGAGCTTTTAGTAGGCTCAAAGTTTAAAGGCGGAGCCAGTGTTAGCGGCAAGGTTAATTTAAATGACTTGCCAGTATTTATAGCAACGCCAGGGATTGAGCTTAAAAACTTAACTGGCGAGCTTAATTTTAAAAACGACAATATCACACTTAAAAATGCGACTGCGAAGTGGCTGGGCATGCCGCTAACTATTGATTACAGCAGTAAAAGTGATGCAAAAAATTACCAAGCAAACATAGATATAAACGCCAAAATTGATGCCGATACACTAATAGATAGTGGACAAGGCATATTGAAAAATTATTTAAGCGGGCAAAGTGATGTTGATATTGGCTTAGTACTTAATTTTGAAGAACAAGGTTTTAATTACCGCGCCCAAGTTACTTCGGAGCTACTTGGTCTAACAAGTAATCTACCTGCACCTTATAATAAAAATAGTGAACAAGTGTGGGCGCTTGATGCAGTAGTACAAGGTGATGATATTTCTAATCTCATTACCGCAAACGCTAATCAACAGTTTTACTTTAATGCTATTTTAGAAAATGGAAAATCACAGTTTAGTAATGTCCATTTTGTGCTCGGAAAACAAGATTTAGGATTAAACCAAAAAGACTTAAGCGTAAATATAAATCTAGAACAGAGTGAATTAGTGCCTTGGTTTGATCTGATTGATCAAATAATTAAAGCTGGTAAAGCAAACCCAGATCAAGAATCAAAAGGGATTATGCCACCGCTTAATGAGGTGGTCGCAAATATAGGTATGCTTGATGCGAGTAACATCATTTTTAATGATTTTGAAATGCGTTTAGCACCATCAAAAGACGATTTATACCTAAAGCTAAATGCTAAAGAACTTAGAGCTGGGGTTTTTATCCCTACATCACAGCCTAGCCAGCCCATACGAATTAATGCCGATTACTTAAGGCTTAATTTTGCACCGCACAATGAGCAAGTACTTGAAATAACAGATGTACTTCCTGAGAAAGACTTGAGCTGGCTTACTAAAATACCTGCCATTGAGTTTGAATGTAGTGATTGCAAAATTGACCGCTACCAACTTGATAAAGTGAGTGCGTCATTATTAGGTGATGGAGAGCGTTTATCAATATCAGAACTTGTAGTCGATAAAGGCGATCATGTACTGCGCACTAAAGGGCAGTGGCAAAATGGATTAACAACGCTAAGTGGCGAGCTTAAAAGTGATGACATAGGCGCACTGTTTGGTGAGTTTGATATAACCTCCGCGATTAAAGACTCAAAAGCCGATCTAAATTATGATCTTACTTGGCAAGCAGCACCTTATGATTTTGATGTGAAAAGTTTAAGTGGCGAGATAGCTTGGGATTTAGGAGAAGGTCACTTAACTGAAGTTAGCGATGGCGGGGCACGCGTATTTTCGTTACTGAGCCTTGATTCATTAGTACGCAAGCTGAAACTTGATTTTAGAGATGTATTTTCAAAGGGCTTTTTTTATAACAGCATGCAAGGCACTATGCAGTTAGAAAATGGTATTGCTTACACTAAAGATACCAAAATGGACGGCGTACCCGCCGATTTAACCATTAAAGGTTATGCAAATTTAAACACGCTTGATATAGATTATGATCTTGCTGTAGCGCCGCAGGTAACCTCGAGTATTCCGGTTATAGTTGCATGGATGGTAAACCCAGTAACAGGGCTTGCTGCCTTAGCAATTGATAAAGTTATTCATTCTGCGCGCGTCATCTCAGAGATCAACTTTAAAGTAACGGGTAAAATGAACGATCCCATTGTTCAAGAACTCGACAGAAAAAGTCGTGAAGTTACGCTTCCTCAAGCTGCGCAAAATCAGCCACAAGCATCAGTCGATTTAAAACTTAAAGATGCACAAGCAATAGTAACGCAATGAATAAAACTGAAATACTAAGCACTCCCACAATAGTTGCCCTGCAAATGTGTTCAGGGCTAAACCCTGATGACAACATAGCAAGCTTAAAGCGTGCACTTAAAACACTTCCAGCAACAAGACCATTACTTGTTTGTTTGCCTGAGGCTTTTTTAGTGTTTAGTAAAAGTGGTAACGATACGTTACGTGTTGCTAAGCAAGTTGAGCGATACAAACTACAACTTAGTGAATTGTGCCAACACCATAATATTTGGTTAAATGCAGGGACAATGCCTGAGCCATTTAACGAACATAAATATTATGCAGCATCGCACTTATATAATAATCAAGGCGAGCTGGTTGCAACGTATAACAAAATACATTTATTTGATGTAAACGTAGATGATCAAACAGGTAGCTATCGAGAGTCAGATTTTACCCAAGCAGGTAGCGATGTGGTTGTTGTTGATTCTCCCTTTGGTAAAATAGGCTTAACAGTATGTTATGATCTGCGCTTTAGTGGCTTATTCAATGAACTAGTACGCCAAGGCGCCGATATTATTTTAGTACCAAGTGCATTTACAGTCGTCACAGGACAAGCGCATTGGCAGCCATTATTAGCAGCTCGCGCAATAGAAACGCAATGTTATGTAGTTGCAGCAGCTCAGTATGGTACACATGAAAATGGCCGACAAACATATGGCCACAGTATTATTATTTCACCTTGGGGAAGTATCCTGAGTGAATTGCCAACAGGCACCGGTTTTATAAGCTGCAACGCAGATTTAGACCAGTTACAAAAAATTAGACGAGATATGCCCGTGCAGTCTCATCAACGATTTAGAGAGCATTTATTATGAATTCGGTTGAACAGCATTTACTACAAGACAGCCAGTTAAATAGAGAAGAGCTCGAAAAAACGCTCGCTTACATACATCAGCATAAAGTGGATTACGCCGATTTATATTTTCAATCAAGCCACCACGAATCTTGGGTGCTTGAAGACGGCTTAGTTAAAGAAGGCTCTTATAACGTTGAACGTGGCGTTGGGGTACGTGCTGTAAGCGGCGAAAAAACAGGTTTTTCTTACTCTGATGCAATAAATCTTGAAGCACTTAATAAAGCGGCTACAGCGGCTCGTAGCATCGCAGATGCTGGCGAAGATAGAGCGATTAAAGTATTTAGTGATGTTAAAGCTAAAGAGCAGTTTGCACCGCATCAGCCAATTTCGAGTATGAGCGATACCGACAAGGTGAGTTTATTACGCGAACTTGAAAACTATATTCGTGAACTAGCACCCGATGCAGAGCAAGTAATTAGTTCAATGTCGGCGGTATACGAAGAAGTATTAATCGCAGCAAGTGACGGTACGTTTGCCACCGATATTCGCCCGCTTATTCGTTTAAACTGCTCAGTGCTGCTTGAAAAAAATGGTCGCCGTGAACGCGGTGGCGCAGGTGGTGGTGCACGTTTAGATTATGGTTACTTTAAAGAACTTGTTGATGGTAAACCACGTTGGATGGAATTTGCTGAAGAAGCTGTACGCCAAGCTAAAGTAAATCTTGAAGCTATTGATGCACCTGCAGGCACGATGGAAGTTGTACTTGGTAATGGTTGGCCTGGCGTGCTTTTACACGAAGCAGTAGGGCATGGACTTGAAGGCGACTTTAACCGCAAAGGCGCGTCTGCGTTTAGTGGTAAAGTGGGCCAAAAAGTAGCATCTGAGCTGTGTACTGTTGTTGATGATGGCACCATGGTCGATCGCCGTGGGTCACTTAATGTGGATGATGAAGGCACACCAGCCGCTTACAACGTACTCATCGAAAACGGTATTTTAAAAGGCTATATGCAAGATAAGCTAAACGCGCGTTTAATGGGTGTAAGCCCTACCGGTAACGCACGCCGTGAGTCGTATGCACATTTACCAATGCCTCGCATGACTAACACATACATGTTAGGCGGAGAGAGCAGCCAAGCCGATATTATCAGCTCAGTTAAAAAAGGGGTATTCGCGCCTAACTTTGGCGGCGGACAAGTTGATATAACCTCAGGTAAGTTTGTATTTAGCGCATCAGAAGCGTATTTAATCGAAAATGGTAAAATTACCCAACCAATTAAAGGCGCAACGCTTATTGGTAATGGCCCAGAAGTAATGCAGCAAATATCGATGGTTGGTAACGACTTAGCACTTGATAAAGGTGTTGGTGTTTGTGGTAAAGATGGTCAAAGCGTACCCGTAGGCGTAGGCCAACCAAGCTTAAAAATAGATCAGTTAACAGTGGGCGGTACAGCATAAACAATATGAGCGCGAAGTAAGTTCGCGCTTTTTGTTTTAATGAAGGCGGGGTTTATGCCCCTCCTTCATCCTCTTTATTTTTTTCAGCCTCTTTATACCATAATGCAAAAAAGCACTCTGTTAATTTATGCTCTATCTCAAGCGCTTTTTCTGTAGGACAAAACAAGGTAAAGCTTGCTTTAAATTCACCTAAATCAGTTGTACCAAAGTGAATTACTGGCTCCGGGCCAGATATTTTTGCATCAAGTTTGCGCTCAATCATCGAATTATAACGGCTTGCTACTTCTTGAAACTCTTCGCAATACAGCTTAGCTTGCTCAGTTAATGTGTCGTGAATAGGGTACGGATTAAAGCTCTCTCTTCGGACAATAATAAAATGATGTGTAACAAAGCGTTTTACAAAGTTTAAGTTTTTAATAGAGCTGGTAATCAGCTTATTATTAGGTATGTATATGGTTTTTCTAGAAAATTGATAAGTATGTATATCAATTTCATGCATGGTTGTTTTTATCCAATCCGTTTCAGCTACTTCACCAAAATAATCACCAACTTGTATCCAATCACCGACTCTAAACGGGCGGGTTGTTACGAGGTAAAAAAAGCCTATTACACACTGAATAAACTCACGCGTTGCAAGCACAATCGCCACAGCAAAAGCAGCAATAGAAAGTGCAAAGTTTTGAATTTCGGTAGACCACACAAACAGCAGCGATATCATCATTACAAAATTAATAAAATGCTTAATATTGTGTGCGATGTAACGAATATCTTTTTCTTTTTTTTCTGCGCGATTTTTAGCCAGCTTATCAACAAGTACTTTTAGTACAAATGCAATTGTGATCATTACAATTGAAAGAAGAAACGGATGCAGCAATATATCTTTAGTCATAATATCCAATTAAACGCGAGTTGATAAAAACAGGCTCAGTATATTGATTTATTAAACCAATTAGCAAATTTAGTGCAAAAAAAGTAACCAATAAAAATGGAGAAACGTTATTGAGTTACTTCATCAGTGCAATGTTTGTGATCTTTAGCCATTCTTTTTCGGCATATGAGTACAAGCTCAATGGCTGAAATAAAGATTAGAGTATAGCCAAGCGTTTCTATACCCTCTTCAACAATGTTTTTTACTGCACGTACGTAGTCATCGCCCATTACTGAATGCCAAAATGCGCCTTTGCCCATCATTCGCGAAAATGCGAGTAAAGTAACCATGCCTGATAAGCAAATTCCATAACTAGGAGTGAGGCTATAGGCTTTTAAAGAGTTAAAAATACTTCCTCTCTTTGTTATTAAATAAACAAACACACCAGCTAAAATTGAATAGACGATACTTTGCCAAGCGCCATCAAAAAAGTATAAGTCGAGGTAGGTATCAAACTCTCTTACAAACATCATTGCCGATAACGCAGCAAGTAATACTGCCGGTATTTTGAGTTGAAAGTTAATTCGTGAAGCATAGAAAAACAAAATACAGCTTAAAAAAGTTAAAACATCTTGCATATGTTCAGTAAGAGTTTCTTCACTGTAAAGTGCATACTGTTTTAATTCAAACCCTTCAAGTTGAATTAAATGAGCAACGCCCGCTAGACACAGTAAGTAAATAAATGACCGTAGTAAAAACATAAAAAACCATGAGAAACTATAAATGCGCGAGATTCTAATTGTAAAAATGCCTTAAAGCCAAAACAAAATTTAAACTTTTAATATTTTTATCGGTCTAATATTTTTACTGTTAAAATAATAGCTTAGATATTTATTTAATGTTGAATGGATGTTTTTAATGTGACGTTTTAAGTGGTTTGTTGTGCAAAATATAACAAGCATTAAAAAGCCCTTACTATTTACTTAGCAAGGGCTTTTTATAATTGAGAACTTAGAGTTTAGCGCCTAGCGCATCGTTACAAATTCTTCCGAGCCTGTAGGGTGAATCGCAACAACGGCATCAAAATCAGCTTTAGTAGCGCCCATTTTCATGGCAACGGCAAAACCTTGAATCATTTCATCAACCGCAAAACCAATACCATGTAGGCCAACTACTTTTTCGTCAGGGCCGGCACATACAAGTTTCATTTTACAAGGCTGGCGATGTTTAGTTACCGCTGTGTACATAGCCGTAAAACCAGATTGGTAAATTTTAACGTTTTCTTCGCCGTACTGAGAAATAGCTTCTTGCTCAGTTAAACCAATAGTACCAATAGGTGGATGACTAAATACAACAGTAGGAACTAAGCTGTAATCCATTTTTAAATCATCTGGTAGTTCTTTATTAAATAAACGCTCAGATAAAGTACGGCCTGCTTTTACTGCTACCGGTGTAAGTTCAATACCATTTTCGATGATATCGCCAACCGCGTATACATTTTTAGCTGTGGTATTTTGATACTCATCAACTTTTACAAAACCATCGCTGTTAACTTCTACGCCGGCAGCAGCTACATTAATTGCATCTGTTGTTGGCTGGCGGCCAATGGCCCAAATTACTTGGTCAACGTTATGAGTTTTGCCATTATCTAAATGTAGCGTTACAGAGCCATCATCTTCTTTAACTAATTTATGAGGTACAGATTCTGTATGAAGAGTAGGGCCTTCAGCAGCCATTACTTCAACAAGCGTATCTACAATATATGGGTCAAAACTACGAAGTGGGGCATGCTTACGTACAAATAAATGTGTCTCAGTACCTAAACCATGTAATACACCAGCAAGCTCAACGGCTATGTAGCCTGCGCCTATTACTGCAACGCGTTTAGGTTGCTCTTTTAGTTCAAAAAAGCCATTTGAATCGATACCGTGTTCAGCACCTTCAATATGCGGAATGCTTGGGCGGCCGCCTACTGCAATTAATATATGGTCGGCTGTGTAGTGCTCGCCGTTTACTTCAACTGTTTTATTATCTACAAATTTAGCAAAGCCTTTAATTACAGTAACGCCATTGCTAGCAAGGCCACTGTCATAACCTTTATGAATTCGGCCTATGTAGGCTTCACGGCTTTCTACTAGTTTGCTCCAATCAAAGCCTTTTACTTCAACATTAAAGCCGTAATCTGGGGCATATAAATTAATTGCTTCAGCAACCTGAGCACCGTGCCACATTACTTTTTTAGGTACGCAGCCTACGTTTACACACGTGCCGCCCATGTGTTTTGCTTCTATAAGTGCTACTTTAGCGCCACGCATTGCCGCTCTATTTGCAGAGGCAATACCACCACTGCCACCACCGATTGCAATATAATCAAAGTGTTGTGTCATTTTATGTCCTTAGGCGTTGAGTTTTATGCGCATTAGCATAACATTAAGTTTTAAAAATAAAGAGTGTTTAGGTGACCTATGTTTAGTAAAAAAACATTCGAATTTCTTGCTCAGCTTGATCAAAACAATAATAGAGACTGGTTTAACGACCATAAATCACAGTATGAGGAATACGTAAGAGAGCCTGCTTTAGATTTCATTAGGCAAATGCAAGCGCCACTTACTGAGGTTTCTAGCCATTTTGTCGCATCAGATAAAAAAGTGGGCGGTAGTTTAATGAGAATCCATAAGGATGCGCGTTTTAGTAAAGATAAAACCCCATATAAAATTAATGTAGGGATTCAGTTTCGCCATTTTATGGGAAAAAACGTACACGCCCCGGGTTTTTATTTTCACTTAGCAAATGACGAATGTTTTATAGGTGCTGGTATTTGGCGACCAGAATCAAAGGCGCTTAACGCAATTAGAACCTGCATAGATGAAAACCCAAATAGCTATAAAAAAGCAATTTATGATGAGCAATTTAAATCTATATTTGAAATGTCAGGAGAATCGCTAAAACGCCCGCCAAGAGGTTTTGAAAAAGAGCATCCCTTAATAGATGAGCTCAAGCGAAAAGACTTTATAGCCATTAGCTCGCTTACTCAAAAACAAGTATGTAGCAATAATTTAGTTGATACGGTGTTAGAACGTTATAAAGTGGCCGACTCATTAATGGGTTATTTGTGTTTTGCTCTGGAGCAACCATATTAAAATTAAACAACTTAAAAGCGGCTGAGTTGTTTTTTTACTTTTAGACCCAATTTAAAACGTAATGCATTAACGCAAAGAGAGTATTTATGAGCAACCCATTAATTGGCCTTGAAGGCTTACCACCATTTTCAAAAATAAAGCCTGAGTACGTAGTACCAGCACTAAAAGACGGTATCGAGCTTTGTCGTAAAGCCATTGATGACGTGTTAGCTAAAGGCTCGTATACGTGGGATGACTTAGTATTACCCCTTGAAGAAGCTGACGATAAATTATCGCGCATGTTCTCCCCTGTATCGCATTTAAATTCAGTAATGAATAACGACGAATTACGTGAAGCTTACGAGCAGTGCTTACCGTTAATATCTGAATATTCAACATTTGTAGGTCAGCACCAAGGTTTATACAACGCGTATAATACGCTTTATAACAGTGACGAATTTAAAACGCTGACTACAGCACAACAAAAAACAATTACTAATGCGCTACGCGATTTTAAATTATCGGGTATTGCTCTGGCGGCAGAGCAGCAAAAACGCTACGGCGAAATTAGCGCGCGTTTATCAGAACTTGCCTCAAAATTTGGCAACAACGTAATGGATGCCACACTTGCTTGGCACAAACATATTACTGATGAGAGCGACTTAGCTGGCTTGCCAGAATCTGCTTTAGCACTTGCAGCTGATACCGCAAAAAGTAAAGAATTAGATGGCTGGTTATTTACACTCGATTTCCCGTCGTATTTACCAATAATGGCTTACGCAGATAACCGCGAATTACGCAAAGAAACTTACACCGCGTTTTCTACGCGCGCATCAGATCAAGGCCCTAACGCCGGTGAGTTTGATAACTCTGATATTATGAGCGAGGAGCTTGCGCTTCGCCATGAACTTGCACAGTTACTAGGGTTTAACAGCTACGCTGAAAAGTCACTCGCGACTAAAATGGCCGAAACACCAGAACAAGTATTCTCATTTTTAGAAGACCTAGCAGCTAAATCAAAACCACAAGCAGAGCAAGAAGTGGCCGAGCTAAAAGCCTATGCTGAGCAAAAACACGGTATTTCTGAATTAGAAGCATGGGATTTTGGTTACTACAGCGAAAAGCTTAAGCAAGAAAAGTATGCAATTTCAGACGAAGTACTACGTCCTTACTTCCCAGCAAATAAAGTGCTTAGCGGCTTATTCGAAACCGTTAATCGCTTATTTGGCATTAGCGTAAAAGAAGTTACTGACTTTGATACTTATCACAAAGATGTACGCTTTTTTGAAATTGTAGATAGTAGCAATACTCTACGCGGACGTTTTTATCTCGATTTATATGCACGCGACCACAAACGTGGCGGCGCGTGGATGGATGACTGTATGGGTCGTAAAGTACGCGCTAACGGCGAACTACAAACTCCAGTGGCTTATTTAGTGTGTAACTTTAATAAGGCGGTTGGCGATAAACCTGCGCTGTTTACTCATGACGAAGTAACTACTTTATTTCATGAGTTTGGTCATGGTATTCACCACATGCTTACACAAGTTGATGCCGCGCCAGTGGCTGGCATTAATGGTGTAGCGTGGGATGCGGTAGAGCTTCCTAGTCAGTTTTTAGAAAATTGGTGTTATGACGAAGAGGCCCTGAGCTTTATTTCAGGTCATTATGAAACGGGTGAGCCGTTACCTAAAGAGCTACTTGATAAATTACTAGCGGCTAAAAACTATAACTCAGGCGTACAAATGCTACGTCAAATTGAGTTTTCGTTATTCGATTTTAAAATCCATAACGATTACAAAGTGGGTGAGCAATGCCAAATTCAAGCAGTACTAAACGATGTACGTAGCCGCACATCAATCGTTAAACCGCCTGAGTTTAACCGTTTTCAAAATGGTTTTAGCCATATTTTTGCCGGTGGTTATAGTGCAGGTTACTACTCGTATAAGTGGGCTGAAGTACTTTCTGCTGATGCATTTTCTAAATTTGAAGAAGAAGGTATTTTTAACGCTGAAACAGGGCAAGCCTTCATGCAAAATATTTTAGAAAAAGGCGGTAGCGAAGAGCCAATGGAATTATTTAAAAAGTTCCGTGGTCGTGAGCCAAATGTCGACGCGTTACTACGCCATAGCGGTATTGCTGTTTAAAAATTAATATTTAGCACAAACCAAATTAAAGCGCCTATATGGCGCTTTTTTATTATTTTAAAATTATTATCTAATAATTTTTAGTAATTTCATCCTACCGTACTATGCTTTTAGCACACCTAATAAAATGGACTAAGGCATGGCAAAGTTGGTATTGGCAATTGATGACGACAAGTATGTTCATCATATAATTGAAGAGTCTTTAGCAGGGTTTTGTAAAATAATTCATGCAAAAGATGGCGATGAAGGATTAAGGCTAACCAATAAATACAACCCAGATATTATTTTACTCGATATTGAAATGCCAGGTATGTCAGGTTATGACGTATGTAAAACTATAAAGCAGAGTCAAAATACTCAGGATATTCCCGTTATGTTTCTCTCATCTAAAATAGAGCTAAGCGATCGGGTAAAAGGTTATAGCGTCGGCGCATCTGATTACATTACAAAACCTTTTAATGCAGAAGAGTTAATAGCGCGAATAAAGGTACTTTACGAATATAGGCAAAAATGCGCAAAACTAAAATTGGATATAGTAAAAGCGAATAAAACAGCTGAAATGGCAATGACAGAGTCAGGTGATATGGGGCGTATAATGCGCTACGTTGGACAAAGTTATCACGCTAATAATTTTCAATCGTTGAGTGAATACTTTTTGACCTTTTTTGCTCCTTTAAATTTAGATGTTGTGGTTGTGTTTTGGTATCAAGGAAAAGGTATTTTTTACAGCCAGCAAAGTGGTGTTTGCCCGTTAGAGCAAGAGCTGCTTGAGCAACATCGAAATGCTCAACGATTTGTTGATATTAGTAGCAGCACTATCATTAATTATCCCAAAGTGTCCCTTTTGATAAAAAATATGCCAGTTGATAACGATGCTTTGTATGGGCGCTACAAAGATCTGTTCCCGCATATATTAGAAGTAACCAACGAGAAGGTTGTTACCATGGAAAGAAGCGAAAGCAGTTATGAGCAGGCAGCTCAAATAAGTACAGCCCTTCAAGATATTGTTAAGCAGTTAACTACTCAAAATGTAGAGCAAAACAAAAGTACTAAAGAGTTTATAGAGCAGCTACATGAACTTGACTGCGCTATTAAGCTACAACAAACACAAGCAAATCCTGCGGATCTCACTTTATATATATCTCAATTGGATCAAACAATGCAGTTATTTGTATCGGCTAATAGTGATTTAGCCTTTATCAAATATCAGCTTAAACAAGTTGCCGAAAGCCGCAATGAACTTATATCCAATTTACGTACTAAAGCGGAAGCCGCAAAGGTCAATACGAATCATCATAGTGATATAGAGCTATTTTAGTGCTTTAAAGTAAAGCGGTTGATATACTACAGACGTATTTTATCGTCGGAGTTTATTGTGGTTATTCAGTGTGCTTTTAAAGAGTTACGCCCTTATTTAAATGAATTAGAAACACGCTTTGGTTTAGCCCAATGGGCGCAAAATTGCAGTGGCTTTAGCTTACATTACGATGATAAAGGGTTAAGTCTATTTAAAACAGACGAGCCTAAACTAGGTGCAATTAACGTTGATTTTGTTACCGGTGCTGCCGCCCATAGGCGTAAGTTTGGCGGTGGTAAAGGGCAAGCAATTGCCAAAGCGGTGGGTTTAAATAAAGGCGCAACGCCTGTTGTACTTGATGCTACCGCTGGTTTAGGGCGAGATGGTTTTGTACTTGCCTCGCTAGGGTGCAAAGTTATATTACATGAACGTCACCCGGTTGTAGCTGCACTTTTATACGATGGTTTAAAGCGAGCCTATAGCGATATTGAAATTGGTTTGTGGATGAAAGAAAACATGAGCCTAATATTTGGCTCAAGCCATACTTTGCTCTCTCAATGCGAAAGCATGCCTGATGTTGTTTATTTAGATCCCATGTTCCCGCATCGCGAAAAATCAGCATTAGTTAAAAAAGAAATGCGCGTATTCCAAGAGCTTGTTGGTGCAGACAACGACGCTGACGACCTACTTAATTTTGCCTATCCACTTGCCAGTAAGCGTGTCGTTGTAAAGCGCCCCGATTACGCGCCATTCTTAAACGAAAAAACCCCAAGTATGCAGATCAAAACCAAAAAGAACCGTTTTGATGTCTATGTAAAGGCGGCAATGATTTAAGCATCAAAACAAATCGGCGTTATATCCCTAGAACTTATGTCGCTGAAACCATACTTTGACATAATACAAGCATACTTTGACATAATACAAGCATACTGTGACATAATTAAACCATACTTTGACATAAAACTTACTTAAGAAAATGCAGGGGAAATAAATTTATTTACTATCATGGACTTATATTTTTATTTAAGCATAGTGTGACATAACCATTTTTTATTTGTATATTATGTATACGATGATAATAAAAATACTGGTTTAGCGCATGTATATACGTAACTTAAGAAAACCTTCCCCTAATAAGAATGTATTCAAATTTGCTAGCACTAAAGTTGGCAATGTAATTATGTGTGAAAGTACATTAGAGTTTAATGCTTGTTTTCATAATGAATATAACGATTTAATCGAAAGCTATGGTAGTCAACCAGAGGGTTTTAAGTATGAGTTCATGGGTAAAAGCTTGCCTTATACCCCTGACACGGTAGTCGTATACAAAGATAAATGTGTAAAATATCATGAGTATAAGTATGAAACAGAAACAGCTGAGCCTTTATTTAGAGAAAGGTTCTCTGCAAAAAGAGCCGCTTGTCTAAAAATGGGCGTTCAGTTGATTTTAGTAACTGAAAACCAGATTACAAAAGGACTTGCTTTGAATAACTTTAAGCTATTGCATCGATACTCGGGTGTTTACGGTATTAAAAATATTCAGAGTGAAATGCTTAATTTTATTAATAAATCAGGAGCAATAAACTTAGTTGATGTAAAATCTCAATTTAATTTGTCAATTGGTGAAGCACGGTCTTTTTTATATGCATTGCTTCATAAAGGTTTGTTGAAAGCAGATTTAGAGGATGATGATCTAAGTAATAACCCAACATTATGGGTTACACCATGACAGATTTTTTCGATGAATTTAATGAATCGTTAGCGCCACTCAAACCGCAAACACCTACACGATATGTCAAATTAGATGACGCTAACTTAATCAAGCGTGATTTGGATACCTTTTCAAATACTTTAAAAAACGAAGCGCTACAAAGGTATAAACTAATTATCTCTATAGATAAAAAGCTGTCAGCTGGGTGGACCCAGCGAAATTTAGATCCTATTTTAGATGAGATTTTTAAAGAAGATGAGCAAGCTCGGCCAAATTGGCGGACTGTTGCTCGTTGGCGTAAAAAATACATCGAAAGTAATGGTGACCTAGCTTCTCTTGTGGTTAAGAACCATAAAATGGGTAACCGAAACAAACGCATAGAAGGCGATGAGAGTTTTTTTGATAAAGCATTAGAGCGTTTTTTAGATGCTAAAAGGCCTACCATAGCAACTGCCTACCAGTACTATAAAGACCTTATTGTTATTGAAAATGAGAGTATTGTTGAAGGTAAGATTCCAATTATATCTTACACAGCTTTTAATAAAAGAATCAAAGCAATACCCCCATATGCTGTCGCTGTGGCAAGACATGGTAAATTTAAAGCAGATCAATGGTTTGCTTACTGTGCTGCTCATGTACCCCCTACAAGAATATTAGAGCGTGTAGAGATTGATCATACCCCACTTGATTTAATTCTACTTGATGATGAGTTACTTATCCCTATAGGAAGGCCTTACCTAACATTACTTATTGATGTATTTAGTGGTTGCGTTCTTGGTTTTCATCTTAGTTATAAATCTCCTTCGTATGTATCTGCGGCTAAGGCTATTGCTCATGCGATTAAGCCAAAGTCACTTGATGCTCTGAATATACAACTACAAAATGATTGGCCTTGCTTTGGTAAATTTGAAAATTTAGTAGTAGATAATGGTGCTGAGTTTTGGTCAAAAAACTTAGAGCATGCTTGTCAGTCTGCAGGAATAAATATTCAATATAACCCCGTACGCAAGCCCTGGCTCAAACCATTTATAGAGCGTTTTTTTGGTGTGATGAACCAATATTTCTTGCCGGAAGTTCCAGGTAAAACATTTTCAAATATATTAGAAAAAGAAGAATACAAACCTGAGAAAGATGCAATTATGCGTTTCTCAACTTTTGTTGAAGAATTTCACCGCTGGATTGTAGACGTATACCACCAAGATAGTAACTCACGTGAAACTCGTATCCCAATTAAGCGATGGCAACAAGGATTTGATGTTTATCCTCCTTTAACTATGAATGAAGAGGATGAGGCGCGTTTTACTATGCTAATGCGCATCTCAGACTCAAGAACGTTAACTAGAAATGGTATAAAATATCAAGAGCTAATGTATGACTCGACTGCTTTAGCTGATTATCGAAAACATTATCCCCAAACAAAAGAAACTTTAAAAAAACTGATTAAAGTCGACCCTGATGATATTTCAAAAATTTATGTTTACTTAGAAGAACTGGAAAGCTACCTAGAAGTACCGTGTACAGACCCTACCGGTTATACGGATGGGTTAAGTATTTATGAGCATAAAACAATAAAAAAAGTTAACAGAGAAACCATTAGGGAATCTAAAAATAGTTTGGGTTTGGCTAAAGCTCGCATGGCTATACATGAGCGAGTAAAACAAGAGCAAGAGGTTTTTATTGCATCAAAAACTAAAGCTAAGATAACGGCCGTTAAAAAGCAGGCTCAAATAGCTGATGTAAGTAATACAGGAAAGGGTACCATTAAGGTCTCTGAAGAAAGTGCAGCTCCTGTGCACAAAAATATTAGTAACGATGCTTTCGATGATTGGGATGATGACTTAGAGGCATTTGAATGAATGCCTTAACAGAAATACAGATAGAACAGTTACGTAACTTTAGCGATTGCATCGTTATGCACCCACAAATTAAAGCAATTTTTAATGACTTTGATGAATTAAGATTAAACCGTAAATTCCAATCAGATCAGCAAGGTATGCTTTTAATTGGTGATACAGGAGTTGGAAAAAGCCACACTATTAATCACTACAAAAAAAGAGTTCTAGCTACTCAGAATTATAGTCGAAACACTATGCCAGTCCTAATAAGTCGTATATCTAGAGGTAAAGGCTTAGATGCAACTTTAATCCAAATGCTGGCAGATCTGGAGCTATTCGGAAGTAGCCAAATGAAAAAGCGAGGCTACAAAACAGAGCTTACTAAAAAGCTTGTAGAAAGCTTAATTAAAGCTCAGGTTGAATTACTCATCATTAACGAGTTTCAGGAGTTAATAGAGTTTAAAAGTGTACAAGAACGACAACAAATCGCAAATGGGTTAAAGTTTATTAGTGAAGAAGCCAAAGTGCCAATAGTACTGGTTGGTATGCCTTGGGCTGCAAAAATAGCTGAAGAACCACAATGGGCTTCTCGCTTAGTTAGAAAAAGAAAACTTGAATACTTTAGCTTAAAGAACGACAGCAAGTACTTTCGTCAATATTTAATGGGCCTAGTGAAGCAAATGCCATTTGATGAGCCACCTAAGCTTGAAAGTAAACATACTACAATGGCGCTATTTGCTGCATGCCGAGGGGAAAATAGAGCACTTAAACATCTACTGATGGAGGCTTTAAAATTAGCACTAAGTTGTAACGAATATCTTGAAAATAAACATTTTATTGCAGTTTATGAAAAATTTGATTTTTTTAATGACAAAGATTCACTAAAGCTAAAAAACCCATTTAAACAAGATATTAAAGATATTATTATTTATGAAGTAACGAAGAATTCATCTTATAACCCAAATGCATTGGACCCTGAGGATATGCTCACAGGTCGGAAGTTTGCAATAGTAAAATAAGTAGGCCTTAATTGTGAAGAGTAATAAAGATATTCCTAATCAAATCGTATGATCAAAACTTTTAGAGCTTATTCTTTCATTGAGTAAGCGTTTTTACTTTTAATAGTTCGAATAATTTATCAAATAAAAGTATCATCAAATAATCTAATGTTTAGCAAATAGATATCGTTATTTTGAATGTTAAAGTGTATATAAGCAGTGCAGGTGTTTATGAAGAAAGACCAGTTTTATTTGCTTGCTCTCGTCCATGTTAGACGTCAAAGCTGGTTTAATGAGCAAGTAAAGACTGGTATGAAGACCTCAAATACTGTTCAGTCAAAATCAGCTCGGACGAAAAATATTCGAGGTAGGAGTTGTATCAGCCATCAAAACGATACATATTGAAGCTTCAATAGATCAAGCTTAACTTATCATTCGAGTTAAACTCTAGTGTAGAGAATAAACATTTGACTATAAAATGGTATAGTTCGTCTGAATAACAAAATATATTTGTGATACATCATAGCTAAGTTGTTGTTAAACTAAAAAATAAGCAGGGAGCATTATGGCGGTTATAAACCCCACAGTTATAGACTCACTTAAAATAGAAAATTTTATTTATCATGTAATTCGGCATGATTTAGAAGAGCCTTCTTTTAATGACGAAGTTGCTTTAGAGCCTGAACAAAAAGAGTTTTTTGAAAAGCAAATTAAAAGAGCTTGTGAGGGAACGCAATTTTTATTCTCAAATCCAGAATATAATAATTGTTGTATCGACTGTGTTGATATTTTGAATGATATTACATCGTTAGTTCCAAAGTCACGAATGCTAGCTCAGCGATTTTTTACGTCTCACAATCTAACAATGAGTGACGGGATTTTCATTGTTGCAGTCGTTTCTGTTCTAATTGGGGATGAACGCTATAAGTTACTATCTTTCCTAAAGATAGATTTCACAACCGTTTACCAGCAAAAGCGAAATAATATCGATGGCAGGCAAGTCGTGTCTCTAACAAGAATTCTTGATTCTTTGGCTGATACGCCAAGAGCATTGCAAAAGTGGGCTATTATAGATCCAGGAACTGAGTTTGCTTGGAACGTTATCGCCCTACAGCGCGGTAAAACTGGTAAAGACAAAGACACGAATGAAGCAATATCAGACTATTTCAGAAGCTTTTTGCAAGTAATTGTAAGGGATAATCCTTCATCATTAACAAAAAAGACGGTTGCTAGCACAACGAACTGGTCGAAAGATGTTGCCGATATGCTGCCATCTCATGTTAAACATACAGATATTAAGGCTCGCTCTGTTTCATATTTTGACTCACATGAGCAGTTTGATACCGACAGCTATACTGATCACGTCCTAGGAACATTTATTCCCTCAGAGTTGATGGAAGATAACCTTTCTGAAGAACAACAAGAGGATAAAGAGCGATATCAACAGGTACAAACTGAGTGTGGTGCTTCACTGCTTAATATGCTTACTGAGAAGGAAATAGCCGGGCAAATTTTTGAGTCTCGTCCAAATTCAATTTCAGGCTCAAACCGTAAGAGTAAATTAGTTACAGGTGAAGATGTAACCATATTTTTTAAAGGCGAGTTGGGCGAAAATAACATCAACATATCTGAAGGAAATGGTGAGAAAATTATAACAATTCGTACAGCTCAATTTGAAATGACCTAAGTATGCTTGAAACGTTAAGTACCCTTATAGAACACACAACTATGACTGAACTCGATGATAGAGTTGAGTTTACATTCCAGCCATCACAAATTCGAACGTTAGAAAATATTGGGGTGAGTCAGCTTTCCTTTTTAAAATTGCGTTGGGAAGGTGAGTTACAGGATGATTGGAGTGAATTTGGAAGAATTCCAGATGATGGAAACTGTAAAGCGGTTATAAGAAAAAAAGACATCCTTGAAAGTGAAGCCTCTACGGATATTCCGGACCGGACCCATCAAATGCTGTTTCTTTCACAGGATTTTTATCTCAATTGGCTGCAAAAACTTACATCAGAAATGTTTAGTAAGGATAGTTGCCTCAATAAGTCTGATTCGACAGTAATCTGGCTTGGGTTTGGTGATCTCCAAATTCAAGGGCAGCGTTTATGTATTATATCTTTGGGTAGACAGTCTTCATCAATATTTAAAAATAACGACAGCATTGCGATTCCATCTAGCGCTGATATTAAGGCACAAACACATTTTGTTGGGCAAGCTGAAACAATTTGTGAGCCGCTTAATTACCGACTACCCAATGACATTGAAATATGTGCATTAACTCAGCCTTTTTTTAACGCCTACGAACAACTACTTGGTGTCGCTTTATCAAAAGAATTCTTAGGATCAAATGACATCATAATATCGGGCATAAAGCGCTTAAATATGAAACTGGTGGATGAAAACCACTCCTGTGATTTATCACAACTAACAATATTAGAATCTGTAGTTTCTTGGGTTTATGAAGAACGAATTCAAGTTCGATTGCTTTTGGTTATGGATAGATTGAGTTTAGATTTGGTTGATAACACATCTTTGATCCCAAGTGTTTATACTCATTTATCTAATGCCCTTGATCAAGCTAAAGATAAATATGAATTCGTCATAAAAGACAGAAAAGAAGCTCATGCAAAGGAGCTATCTGATTTTCAAAAAGATATTAAATTAGCTACCGACGGGTATTCGAAGTCAACCAATGACTTAGTATCAGGATTGTTTAAAGATGCTTTATCAGCAATTTTTTTCCTAGCAATTATGCTTTTCTCACGCTTAATAGGGAAAGAGGAGTTACTTGATTCTGAAAATATTCACTGGCTATTTAAGATATTATCAGGCTATTTACTCGTCGGCCCATTGATCCGTATATATTTTGAACGGCAATCACTGATATTAACGTTGAGTGACTTGCTTCATTGGAAGGACACCACGCGAAATCATATTTCTCACAAAGATGTTAGCGAGCTTATTGATACCAGAACTGCCCCATATAAATGTCTGTATCGAAAAGCTATGTCCTTGGTAATCTCGTTTTCAATCGGATTATCAATATTTGCTTGGAATATTCCTAGCATATTGAATCATGAGGCTGCCTCAGAAGTGCAAACACCATCGAAACCAAAAGCAGTGCTTTCCCCTACAATTTTGAAGCCACTGGTTGAGCTTACACAGGGAAAACAGCCTGCTCCTGAGAGCAAAGAAACTCCTGTGTCATCAAAAAATATTGAAGAAAAATTACACGAAGCTTCGATAAAAAAAGACTGAAAAAATAGTTAGCACTTAAATCTATTCCACCTAAGCAGCTTCAAGAATTTTGGGTTGATCTTACTGATTAGTGTTTTCGCATTAGCTATGCATAGGCCTGTATCAGTCTTTTTAAGGGCAGTAAAAACTTGATGGGTGTTCATTGTTCATGCAAAAATCCATTGACCAGAATTCGTTAACTACCTCAGGTATTTCCCTTGTTATTCCTGCTTAGCTGAACTTCACCTTTTGAAGTTATTGTGTACTCTATGGAATATAAGAATCACTAGAAAATACGGTGATAGTTTTAGCTCCACGTGAGAGTGCTACATATAAATGGTTTGCATTCATCCCCTGAGCTTGTGCATCTAGAATCATGCAATGATCTGCTTCCAAGCCCTTTAGTAAAAGAGTAGAGCCAATAGCTCTATTAGGTATTCGTTTATCTCCTTGCTGACGTAATCGTTCTCTTATTGAAGACGCTGCTTCAAATATACTGAGGTTTGGTGAAGTTATAGCAAGAGATAAAGAGTCCTTTAAAGCATTATATGCGCCTTTGCGGTAAACATTAGTACCAGTTTTTCGTTCTAGCTGCTGTAGAGCCTCTAAAATATTTACTCGAGTGCTATTGATAGCCACGTTACATAGAGCTTGTTCGCTATTGGTTACAGCTGTTCTGTTTCGGCCATTGAGAATACTTTCTATACGTTTGGATGTTTTTGCCAGCTCGACATTGGTCATCATAGCGCTAGAAACTTGCAAAATGGTGTTTGAAAGGGCTAGCCCTGTATTACCATCAAATTGGCTTGCGGCATTTGTTACGCTAGCAAGCTGTACAGGTTCAACGACTTCAATTCGTGAGCTTCCTTGGGCATAGCTATGCCTAGAGCGCTCGTTTATTGAACTTCCTATAATTAGCAAAGAGTCGGTTGGGTGGCGGTTCAAAATGGTATGTTGTGCATTATGCTGACTTAAAAGGTCAGTTTGAGCTATGCCGGTTAGTGGGTGAAGTGTTATATGTGCTGGACAACTCCGCAGATCAACTCTTGCTCCCTGACGAAGTAACTCTCTTGCCGCAAGTATCCACTCCCCAAGCTTTGGTGAACCAGCATTATTCCAACGCCATGGTGTATCTAATTCACCTATAAGGGGGAATTTCTGTAGCACTCCATTATCCCAGTTTGGCATTGGTCCTGCGAAGTTAAAAATACATTGCATTGGGTCGCCAAAAATAACTGTCGGGAGAACTTCTGAAAGTGAAGTAATTAAATTATGTTGGTTAACGTCACAGTCTTGATATTCGTCAACAAGTAGCCGTGAATATGATGCTTGTAATATGTCACTAATACAGCCCGAGTTTAGTAATTTTAAAATAGCCTGCCTGATCTCTGGATAGAAAGCTCGGGGGGTTTCTGGTGAAGAGTGTACAGGACAGATTGCAGGGAAGTTATTCGCTATACGAAGTGCCCACCCATCAATAGTAGTAACTACATAATGCGACGGGGGTACGGATAGCTTTCGTAGTCTTTTTTTTAGTGCCGAAACTCCTGCTGTAGTGTGTGTGAGCACCAATATAGGTTTAGTGTTTTTAACGGATAAAACTTCCGTGATTAAATGAGTTTTACCACAACCAGCAGGGGCAACAATTGCTCCACGTTGGGAATTAATAACGGCTTCGATCCTCATTAACAATTACCTTGAGTCTGAGCCCATTGGTAGAGACCACTCAGGGTATTAGTTAGTATTGGTGAAAAGCTTTGATAGTTGGGGGCAATTGTATTTCGGGCTATACTCTCAGCAGGTTCGATATCTTTAAACCAGCTTTTTTTATTTGCTGCTTTTGCCAATACAGCTCTATGATTTTCATTGAAACGCTCTCGACAATCATCTAAGGTAATTTGATTATTTGAGTAGTTTGAAATGTGCGCTCTAACCGAATCTTCTCCCTTGCGGCTAATTGCTAAGTTTAATAAATTATTAATTAAATTTATTGGACATGCCACAAAGAGCGCGTCTTCAGTTGCATTACCATTCATCCATTCAAAGGTAGATATGCCTAAATTTACCATTTCGGTTGTTAATTGTTGATGTTCTTGGGGCTTATCAGAGTCTTTAAAAAGTGATGTTGGATAACCAAGAGATTTGAAAACTTTTGCTCGAGTAAACATACTGTCGCCACCGCCATCGGCACAATAAACACCTTTTGCAAGAATTGTTTGCTGATCATGATCTTGCCTGTATAGGTCAATCCCCCTCACTAACCCGATTTCAGTTTTACCTTCACAAACGATTACAGCTTTACTCAAAAAAGCTTCTGCACATACTCTTAGTGTTGATTGTTGCTCTTCCCCATTACTTAAAGAGAAGATGGAATGTGAGTATACAGGATGTGTTGCAGTCAGATTTGGTATCGGTGGAAGAGCTGGAAGAGCTGGAAGTTTACGAACAACATGTAGCTGACAAGCCTGTAACTCTCGCAAGACGTAAGGTGAGTGTGTTGTAATAAAAACTTGTTGCGTTGGCTCTCTATCTTTTGAACCTAGTTCGTTAAGCAGCCTAGTGATACGATAAGGCTCAAGGCCATATTCAGCTTCGTCAACTATTAAAATACTAGAACAGCTAGTCGCCTTTTGGAGTCCGCTAATGAGAAGTCGAGAAGATCCTGTTCCCAATTGTCTTAGAGGTGTTCCATCGTTATTGTGAAGGCTTATAGCTCCATTGGACATGGATATTCCATTTACATCAAGGAGAGCACTAAGTTGTCCAACAGGTACGCCAAGCCCATTGGCAATTAGTTGAACTTGATTTAAAACCTCTGTTACCCCTTGTACTTGTTGTTCTGCAAAGGCTGCACGTGTTTGCCGCCCTAATAGAGCAAGAACAGCAGATACATCTAATGTTTCTTCAGAAAGCTTGTTCAGTACTGACCTATTTCCCCATGCAAGGTTTTGGTTCGAAGTCGTGCCAAGTCTAGCTGGTGACAATAGTTCTCTGTGCTTCCAAGGTAGTCTTCGTTCTAAACCATCAGCATCTGCTCGTTCAGAATATAATCGCCAGTCTGGGGCTAAATCAGCATCCACATGTAATTTTATTGTAAGAACTGTTTCAGTATCTGTTTGAGGCTCGTCGGATATTGCTTTAGTAGCAGAATTGAATCCTCTAAGAAAAGAACCATATCGTTCAACATTTTTTAATTCATCATGTAGGTCACCAATTGTTATTGTGATAACGAGTGGTGAGGTTGTGTCTAATTGATAAAAATCTGCATCATTGAATGAATATGCTCTGCGGGCGCCGAGAGCTAAATCTATAGCATCTAAAATTGTTGATTTACCCACGTCACCAGAGCCTATAAGGCAATTTAGGCCTGGTTTAGGATTCCAAGATAGATTTTTTATTGATCTAAAATTTTGTATTTGTAGGTGGCGTATAACTGACACATTAAATCCTTTTGTATGCTAAACAAGCAGAGTATCAGCAAAGGGCTAATGTGGATAGTCCGTAAAAAGTGAATGTAATCTAGATTAGTTATGTATGAAGTCTCTTAATAAACTCCATCAATTCTTTCTTTTGCTCATTTTGTAATTTTGATACTTCTATAGCTAATCTTGCTGACTCATCATCTTCACAGAAAAAATAATTTAATGGGACATTTAGTTCATCAGCAATCTTTTTTAGGGTTGCTAAGTCTGGGATGTGACGGCCTTTCTCATAGTGGTTCATGCGACCACTCGCTGAGTTTTCATCCATACCGATAAGTATCCCCAGCTGCTTTTGAGTAATACCTGACTTAGCGCGGGCCTGTTTGAGTCTAATTGGGATTGGATTTTGGAACACAGAAGTATCATTTTTCAGTCTCTAATGGCTTAGATTGTCTAAGTTTTACAATAGTTTGTACACTTAGGAATCCTAAGTTTGATTTGTGGGTATGTTCTTAAAGTCACTCTCAAGTATGAAACTTAGTATTTCTAAGTTTTGCATTGTTCTATATACTTAGCAACCCTAAGTTTTCTTAATTGATGTAGTATAAGAAATGCCCCAAGTTATTAAATTAAACCAACACATTTATTCCCTTTTGATCGAAAAAGAGTGCAATGGTTTTACAATTGTCGAGCTCAGGGATGAGTTATTAACCGTAACTGATACATATCAAGATATAGATGAGGCACGTAAATTCATTTATAGGCAAACGACAGCTCTTGAGCGGAAGGAACTCTTAAATTCAAAAGGAAGTGGTCGTCATAAAAAGTATTTTAAAACTGGGCTGTTCAATAACGCCACGTTTGTGGCGAAACAGGCCGTAATTGAGCAAGAGAAACTAAGTACCAGTAATATCGATAATCAAGTATCACCGCTTATTGAGACTTTATTGAATGAAAAGAAACAGTTTGAGGCTGAGCTTGCGATTTTGTTAGGGGAAGTTGATGAATATAAAGCCCTACAAAAGCGATTCCCTGAGCACCTTAGCTTGTTCTACTCTGCATTAGATGATGCTAAAAATAATTCAGCTAAGTTATTAGGAAAAGTTAACGCTTTAACCACTATATTGGCTTCTTTGAGCAATGATGCTCCGCAATGCTGAGAAGTTGGCAAAAAGAATGTGTTGAGTTAGCAGTAAAGAAATACACTGCCAGTGATAAGCACTTTTTATGTCAGGCCACTCCTGGTGCTGGTAAAACAATAATGGCAGCTTCATTGGCCAAAACGTTATTTGATAAAGGAATGATAGACAGAGTGATCTGTTTCTCACCATCGGTTGAAGTGGCTAATAATATCAAAAGAACATTTGGAAAAATAATTGGGTGTTCGTTTGATGGCTCATTTACGGCTGTAGGTGCTTCAATGACTTATCAAAGTTTATGCTCTATTCCTGAAAGTACTTGGGATAGGCTTAGAAAGTATCGTACATTTTTTATTTTTGATGAAATACATCACTGCTCATTCTCGCAAGATAAATCTAAAATCAATACGTGGGGTGAGAGAGTTGTTTTCCATTTACAGGATATTGCAACTTACACGCTTGCGCTGTCGGGCACTCCTTGGCGCTCAGACGCCCTTCCTATTGCTTTAGTGAACTATTCTGACCCGGAAGGTGAGTTGATATGCGATTATCAATACAGCTTGATTCAGGCTATTAGAGATAACGTGTGTAGAGAGCCAAAAATAGTCTTAGTTGATAGCAATAGTATTTCGGATGGTCACGATACATATGGGTCTATAGCTGAATTTGTTAAACAAGCTCAATCAACGTACCAAGAGGTACTTAATAATGACTCCGCACTTAGATATTTATTGAAGTTAGCTGTATTAAAATTGTCGGAGATAAGAGATTCAAACCCGACTGCTGGCGGTCTAGTTGTCGCGTCTTCAGTTAAGCACGCTGAAATGATAAACATTCTATTAATTGAAGAATTTAACCAAACGTCAACTATAGTTACTTACTTGCATGATAATTCGACACAGAAGATCAATTCATTTAAGTCATCAACTGAAGAGTGGATTGTTAGCGTTGGTATGATCAGTGAAGGAACTGATATACCTAGGCTACAAGTTTGTTGTCATTTAAGTTCTATAAAAACGGAGTTGTACTTTAGGCAAGTTCTAGGGCGCATTCTTAGGTCTGGCAAAGGTAAAATTGAATTCGCCTGGTTATTCACATTTGCAGAAACAAGCTTAATTGAGTTTGCCCAGCGGGTTAATATTGATATACCAGATAGTTGCTCTTATGTTGATATGGAATGTGACTCAATTTCAGTGGGAGAAGACATATTTAGACATTTTAAACCACCACTGAGAGACACATGTAGTAAGTTAAAAGTGAACATTGATAAACTCATTTTAGGCGATTTATCTTCTGGTCTCAATACAGCTTATGATGAGAGGCTTTTAGGTTGTTCATTGGGCAATATACAAATTAAATCACTTAGAACTAGAGTTATAGAGGCATTCTTGTAGTTCAACATATTGAGCCTCACCCTTATCATATTCAAATATTATTTTGAATTAGTATCCACTATCTGAAGTGGGGGTCTTGGTTATGCTTATTAATGATATCGACTTGTAATTTATACTAGAAGACTTTACCTTGTGACTTAGGATTTCTAAGTTTCAAGGTGTTGGATGACTTTTCTATTTTCTCCCAAGGCTCGGGCATTTTCTGACGAATCGTTGGAAAGTTACTTATTACGGGTCGTTTCAGAGAATTTTTTCGATTCGTATCAAGAGCTAAGCTTAGCTATTCGCGAAGAGCTACATGAGCTTGATTTTGAGGCGCATGGTGCATTCCCGATAGATTTAAAAAGACTCAACGTATACCACGCCAAGCATAATAGCCACTTTAGGATGCGGGCTTTAGGTTTACTCGAGACATTATTAGATTTACCTCGATACGAGCTACAAAAACTGGCTTTGTTAAAGTCAGATATTAAATTTAACTCCTCAGCTGCCTTATATAAAAATGGCGTAGATATTCCCCAGAAATCTATTCGTTATCACACCGAGGCAGCCGTTGATTCGATTCCGGTATGCCCACAATGTCTTGCAGAAGAAGCTTATATAAAACAAAGCTGGCACATAAAGTGGGTAGATGCATGTACTAAACATCAGTGTACTTTGGCTCATAACTGTCCTGAATGCTGCGCTCCAATTAACTACATAGAAAATGAGTCAATCACTCATTGTTCATGCGGTTTTGAGCTAACTTGGGCTAGTACCTCGCCTGTAAATGCATTAAGCATTGAGCATTTAAATAAATTGCTGGATAAAAGTGAGCGCAATGATAGCCACTCGCTATTTAACAACACTACTCTTACAGAACGCTTTGCTGCGCTTCTTTGGTATCAGGGGCGGTATTCTCAAACAGATAACTTTTGTTTAGATGACGCTGTGGATTATTTTAGTATGTGGCCAGCAGTTTTTTATAAAGAGCTTGATGAACTAAGTAAAAATGCAGAAATGAAGCTAATAGATCTGTTTAATAAAACAGAGTTTAAGTTTATTTTCGGTGATGCTATTTTGGCTTGCCCCAGT
Source organism: Pseudoalteromonas sp. GutCa3 (assembly GCF_002836155.1). NCBI lineage: Bacteria > Pseudomonadati > Pseudomonadota > Gammaproteobacteria > Alteromonadales > Pseudoalteromonadaceae > Pseudoalteromonas > Pseudoalteromonas sp. GutCa3. The sequence goes on from NZ_PJBK01000103.1 coordinate 75,870, forward strand.
ACTCAAATGCAGAGAGAACTTCACTTTATTTATAGGGCTCTATTAGATTATTTAGTTACTTTGGTTGAGGGTAATCCTAAAGCTAAAAAACCAAACACAGCCGACTTATTGGTAAGCGTATTAGAGGCTGCAACTTTGTTAGGCACTTCAGTAGAACAGGTTTATAGGTTGTACCAAGATGGTATTTTGCAAACGGCATTTCGTCATAAAATGAACCAGCGAATCAATCCCTATAAGGGCGTGTTTTTTTTAAGGCATGCTATAGAGTACAAAACTAGTTTTGGAAATGATAAAGCTAGAATGTATTTGTCGGCATGGTGAGTATATGCATTTAAAAGAACTGTTAGAGATTACAGACATCGCTGAGCGAGATAGGTTGATACGTCGTGCTTTTAACCCTTACACAACAACGATTGATATAACAGGCTGCGAAGGCAATACTTTAATTATTTTATTAAACCTGACTTACCGAAAAAACCAAGTTGATGACTTGCTGGATAAGCAGTTAGCAAAACAGGCTTTAAAAAGTGAAGAGCATATTAATAAATGTATTAAGGAAATAGCGTGGTTTCATACTCATAATTTAAAGTACCCTGATATTAGAGTCAGTAAGCAAAATTTAGCTGTAGCGCCTCCACTACTAGATTCTTATGTTTTGAGTAGTGCTAACTATCCGAAAGCCTATGGCTGGTCACATGACTCAGCTAAAGTTAATTTTGCTAAATTATTTGTTAGTTACTTTAAATGGCAAAATCAAGACAGTTGTTTGGCACAAGTATTAGCTACGAACTCAGATAACTGGAAAGCCGCATTTACCTCTCTTGGGTTATCCGTTAAGGCATTTAAAAGCTTATGTGTAACCGTTAAAAAATCATTGCCTGAAGAGGCCATTCCCGACTCTGTTGACCGCTACTCTCGCCAAATTAGAATGCCTTATCATGATGGTTACTTAGCTGTTACGCCTGTAATTAGCCATGTTGTTCAATCAAAAATTCAACAGGCGGCAATTGATAAACGAGCTCGATTTAGCAATGTAGAGTTTACGCGTCCTGCTGCTGTTAGTTTGTTAGCTGCTTCCTTAGGTGGGGTTGTTAATGTACTTAATTACCCTCCTAAGATACTAAATAAATATCATGGTTTAAGTAGTTCTCGACAATTTAAATTAAACAATGGCCAAACAGTATTTAACGTTGGAGCACTATTAAAACCAGAATTCATTAAAGCTTTAGAGGGTATTATATTTAGCAATAACGCCTTGGCTCTTAAACAACGCAGACAACAAAAAGTTAAAAATATTAGAGATGTAAGAAGTACGCTTTTAGAGTGGTTTTCACCTATATATGAGTGGCGCTTAGGCATTATTGAGACTGAAGTTGGCTTAGAGCAGCTTGAGGGGACTTCAGACCAACTAGAGTATAAAATACTATCGCTGTCCGACGATGAACTCCCTTCGCTAACTATTCCCTTATTTAGCTTACTAAATGAGATGCTGGGCAAAGTGCATATGACACAAAGGTATGCTTTTCATCCTAAATTAATGAGCCCTTTGAAAGCAGCTTTACATTGGCTACTTATCAACCTTACAGATCAAAAAAATGAACCGATAGAAGTAGATGAAGAACATTTTCGTTATTTACATTTAAGCGGCTTGCGTGTGTTTGATGCACAAGCGTTATCGAACCCTTACTGCTCAGGTATTCCATCTTTAACCGCTGTTTGGGGCATGCTTCATAGCTACCAAAGAAAACTTAATGAGGCGCTTAGGACAAATGTACGATTCACATCTTTTTCATGGTTTATTAAGGATTACGCTGCGGTTGCAGGGAAAAAGCTTCCTGAACTTAGCCTTCAAGGCGCTCAGCAAAGTAAGCTTAAGCGACCAGGAATTATTGACGGCAAATACTGTGATTTGATATTTGATTTAATAATACACATTGATGGTTATGAAGATGATTTACAGGCAGTAGATAGTGAGCCTGACATTTTGAAAGCGCATTTTCCATCTAACTTTGCAGGTGGTGTTATGCATCAGCCTGAGCTTACTTCAAATGTAAATTGGTGCTGTTTGTATAGTAATGAAAATCAGTTATTTGAAAAGTTAAGGCGACTCCCTTTATCAGGTTGCTGGGTAATGCCAACGGAGCACAAAATAGAGGATTTAGATGCGCTACTCTTGCTATTAAATAACGACTCTAAATTGAGCCCATCTATGACGGGGTATATGTTACTTACTGAAGCCAAAGCTAGAGTAGGAGCGCTTGAAAAGCTACATTGTTATGCTGAACCAGCAATAGGAGTGGTGAAATACGAAACGGCCATTAGTGTTAGGTTAAAAGGTATTGGTAACTATTTTAATAGCGCTTTTTGGGTGCTAGATGCACAAGAAAAGTTTATGCTAATGAAAAAAGTTTAACCGGAAAATACTTAATGGAACTATGTAATATATTAAAATATGACCGCTCGCTTTACCCTGGTAAAGCTGTGTTTTTTTATAAAACGGCTGACTCTGATTTTGTTCCTCTAGAGGCTGATATTAATAAAATTCGAGGCCCTAAATCTGGTTTTACTGAAGCATTCACCCCGCAGTTTTTACCAAAAAACATCTCACCTCAGGACTTAACACATAACAATATATTAACTCTAGAAGAGTGTTATGTGCCTCCAAATGTGGAACATATATTTTGCAGGTTTTCTTTGAGGGTAAAGGCTAACTCGTTGGCTCCTTCAGGCTGTAGTGACCCAGAGATTTTCTCTTTATTAAAAGAGTTGGCCACAACATTTAAAGAGTGCGGGGGTTATAAAGAGTTAGCTGTAAGATATTGTCGAAATATTTTGTTGGGTACATGGCTTTGGCGTAATCAAAACACGGGTAACACTCAAATTGAAATTAAAACCAGCAAAGGGAGTTGTTATTTAATCGGTAACACCCGTAAGTTAGCTTGGGAAAGTAAGTGGGCTTCTGATGATCAAAAAGTATTGGAAGAGCTTAGTAATGAAATTGAGAGCGCATTAACTGATCCCAATGTGTTTTGGAGTGCCGATATAACCGCGAAAATAGAAGCCTCATTTTGCCAAGAGGTTTACCCAAGCCAAATCCTTAACGACAAGGTTAAGCAAGGAGAGGCCTCAAAACAGTTTGTAAAATCTAAGTGTGCAGATGGCCGTTACGCTGTAAGTTTTAATTCAGTAAAAATAGGTGCAGCGCTTCAGTCAATTGATGATTGGTGGGATGAGGATGCAAGTAAAAGATTACGTGTGCATGAGTTTGGTGCAGATAAAGAAATAGGCATTGCCCGACGTCCTCCCGATTCTGAGCAGAACTTTTATTCTATTTTCAAAAATACTGAATGGTATTTATCAGCCCTTAAAAATTGTATTACTAATAAAAATGAAAATATAGACCCAGCTATTTATTATTTATTTTCTGTATTGATTAAGGGCGGAATGTTCCAGAAAAAAGCAGAGGCTAAAAAGGCGTAGTTATGCAAAGGTATTACTTCACAGTCCACTTTTTACCAAAACAAGCCAATCTAGCGCTGCTTACTGGCCGTTGTATTTCTATCATGCATGGGTTTATTTTAAAGCATAACATTGAAGGAATGGGAGTTACGTTTCCAGCTTGGTCAGACTCATCAATTGGCAATGTAATTGCTTTTGTTCATAAGGATATGGAGGTTTTAAACAGCCTTAAAGAGCAAGCATACTTTGTTGACATGCAAGATTGTGGCTTTTTTAAAATAAGCCAAATTTCAACCGTTCCTGACAGTTGCCAAGAAGTACGTTTTATACGTAATCAGTCGGTAGCAAAAATATTCACAGGTGAAAGTAGGAGAAGATTAAAGCGCCTGCAAAAAAGAGCATTAGCAAGAGGTGAAGATTTTAATCCTAAAAAGCTCGAAGCTCCCCGAGAGATTGATATATTTCATAGGGTAGCTATGACTAGTAAGAGTTCACAAGAAGATTATATTCTTCATATTCAAAAGCAAGATGCCGATTGCCAAGCAGAGCCAGTCTTGAGTAATTATGGTTTTTCCTCAAATGAAAAGTTTAAGGGCACGGTTCCTGATTTATCACCTTTAATAGAAAGTAATTAACCTTTATTAATGTCTTCATTATAAGCCGTTGATAACAGAACCCTCTGAGCAAGCATATAAAAATATGGGTAAAATTGAATTTGCTTTTTAATTATATGAATTATATAAATAAGCTTAGCTACTTTTATAGTGACCTGCCGAGTAGGCAGCTGAGAATGGATTTGGATTACATGCGCCATCGAAATAAAGGTGATCTGCCGTATAGGCAGCTGAAGATAAAAACAATCGATTCGATGTTTAAGTTAATGTAACTCTGCCGAAAAGGCAGTGAGTAGTAATAGAATGCCAGCCCTTTATTTGAGGACTAGTATTCTATTTTTGATTTAAAAGTAGATGTATAATATTTAAGGTTACTCACTCTGTTTTCAGAGTTTTCCAATTAATGATATTGGTGATATTGCTTTGTAAGTTTGAAGATTCTAATATCAAGCGACATCTGAGATATTTTAATTCAAGCATTATAACCATGGTTGAGGCTGTCTACAGTTTTTTTGATCAACTCCCGTCCGGCAATAGTGTTAACAAACGTCAAAGGCATTTCTGAACTAAATTGCAAAGAGCGTGTATTAAGCCATGTGGTCCACCGTTCAACACTCTCAAAGTAATCAATACAAGCTGATGCCAAATGAGCTAATTCAACGGTATTTTCACTTAAGGTTACATTTAAACGTTTATGTTCCTTTACATAGCGTTCGAAAGCTTTTGTATTTGTACCAATCGCCTTAGTAAACGATTGCTGATCCCAGCGTAACTCAAGTCTAAATTTCTCAACACATTTTATATCTAAGCCACGCTGGATCAATTCAATTTCATCCAAAGGATTTGAGTTTAAATTAATTTTTCCATCGCTGAGCATCTCTACAAATTTATGATTAGCACTAGGTTGAATATAGCTAGGCATACACATCTCTAAGTTTGCTAAAGTTATATTTAATATAGCATCTCAAGTAAGTGGCTGATAGTCGGTTTAGAGCGAATTACGGTCATAGGATTGAATCAATCGCGACTGGTAAGTTATGACGTATAGGAGCCGTTGAGTAATCTTAGTTAAAGACAAAAAATGCCTGATAGCTGACTTAAGCATTTGTTGATTTTTGCGATATTGATCGACAAGAAAGTGCCAAATATAGTCACTCAACCTTAATTATCTATACTTAGATTGTTTAGGTTATGTGCTCGTTGTATACGAATATTGTGCCAACATCATTTTAATGATTACCGGTTTTCTTCCGAGGCAATGAGTTACTTTACTCACAACGAATACTCAGGGCTTGCTTTCTAAACGCTGTCTATATTTCTTTCAAAGATAATATTAGTTACTCTTAGCTTATAAAACTTTTTTTATAAAAGCACAGTATCTTTTAACGATTAATAACTTAGCTCACCGGCAAGCGCGACATTAAGTTGCTGCTTAATCTCTGCGGTATTCAAGCCCCTTGCAAGTAAAAAATGTAACTTAGTGAATGCGGCTTCTAAGGTCATATCCTTACCCGCAATCACACCGAGCTTTTTCATATGACTGCCAGTGGAATAAGTTTCCTGGTTAACCCCACCCTGCATGCATTGAGTAACATTGAGAACTATCAATCCTTGCGAGACCGCTCGTGCCATTATTCGCATTAATGGGCTGTCTACATTGGGAGAGTTTCCCATACCGTATGTTTTAATAATGATCGCTTTGAAGCGATTCTGATTAAAAATCCCATCAAATGCCACTTCTGAAATACCGGGAAATATTTGTAACACCATCACCGCATCACAATCAAATTTGGGCACTAAAAACCGAAGCGCCTCAGGCAGCCTCTGTAAATTGCTATGTAGTTGAATTTCACCGTTAACAGCGCCAAGACTGGGGTAATTCGGCGAGTTAAACGCATCAAACTCGCTGCTTTTAACTTTAGTGCTGCGGTTGCCGCGAAGAATTTTACCATTGAAACAAATACACACCTCTTTTAAGTCTGAATAGGTGGCGAGTTGCAGTGACTGTATGACATTTTCGTAAGCATCATTGTGTTTTTCAGATAAGGGTATCTGTGAGCCGGTAATAATGATGGGTTTGTCGTTTCCTTGAAACATAAATGACAGGGCTGATGCAGTATATGCCATGGTATCGGTACCGTGTAGTACGACAAAACCATTGTAGTCTTGCCATAACGCCAATAACTTATTGCCAATTAAGGTCCAATTATTCGGCACCAAGTTCGCGCTATCGATAAGCATGTCTAAGCTGACAAAATCAAACATGGGCAAAACCGTATTGCATCTCATTTTTAGCGTATCTGTAAAATACTGCTCAAAATGTTCCATAGGAACAAAACCATCAGCCGATGCCTTCATGCCTATCGTTCCACCTGTATATAAAATGAGTATTTTCATGTTGGGTTTAACTCATGGCTAACATTGAGCGTGGGTCCAGAGCCGCCGTTAAGGCTTCTTCACTCATTAAACCGCGCTCAAGGACTATTTCATGAATTGTTTTGTTTTCCCTAAGTGCTTGGGCTGCGACAGATGATGCGTTGCCATAACCTATTAAAGGCACCAAGGCTGTGACGGTACCAATACTATTTAAAACATGCTCCTGACATCGACTTACATTTGCCTTAATGCCCTTGATGCAACGCTTGTTTAACATGTCGCAATTTGATGCCAACATTTTAATAGAGTTTAGAATGTTATAAATGATCAAGGGCTCCATGGCGTTTAGCTGCAATTGCCCCGCCTCTGCGGCTAACGTGACCGCTAAGTCACTGGCAATGACCTGATATGCTGTTTGATTGACCGCTTCTGGGATCACAGGATTGACTTTGCCCGGCATGATGCTCGAACCGGGCTGTACCGCAGGTAAGCTTATCTCACCGAAACCCGTTCGAGGGCCGCTCGAAAGCAAGCGTAAATCATTACATATTTTGCTTAGTTTCACCGCGAGTCGTTTTAAGATCCCTGAGTAATAAACAAAAGCGCCCATATCTGACGTTGCTTCAACTAAATTAGAAGCTTGCACCAGAGGCTTATTTGATATTTTGGCAAGGTAACTTATTGCAAGAGAGGAATATCCTCGATGACTATTTATCCCAGTTCCTATGGCTGTGCCACCGAGGTTTATTTCACACAGCAGTTTGCCCGCTTCTTGCAAACGCGAGGTTTCTTCACCTAAGGTTACTGCATAGGCACCAAACTCCTGGCCCAAACTCATAGGTACCGCATCTTGAAGTTGCGTACGCCCCATCTTAATCACATCTTTAAACTCTTCGGCTTTTTCTTCTAAGCCGATTTTAAGTGCTTCGACAGCAATAATAAGATTATCACCCGCCAATTGGATCGCTAAGCACGCGGCTGAAGGGTATACGTCATTGGTTGATTGACAGCGGTTCACATCATCGTTTGGATGTAACTCTTTATAATTCCCTTTCTCATAGCCCAATTTTGTCAGAGCAATATTTGCAATCACTTCATTGGCATTCATATTTGTGGATGTTCCTGCGCCACCTTGAATCGAGTCCACGACAAAGGCATGGTAATAATCGCCTTGGCGAATATCATCACACGCGGCAATAATTGCATTGGCTTTAAGCTCTGAGAGCAAGCCGAGTTTTTTATTTGCATGGGCTGCGGAAGCTTTTACCATGGCTAAACTGTCGACAAGTTCCGGGAAATGCCCAATTGGAATACCCGTTATTGAAAAATTATCACGGGCTCGTTGTGTTTGAATGCCATACCAAACCTCGTCAGGTAATTCCATTTCCCCTAATAAATCAGACTCAAGTCGTGTCAACATTTGCTCACCTAAAGTTAATAAACCAAACACTTGATGTGAAAAGTGGTTTGGTAATCATTGTTATAAATAGGCCATCATTTAAGCAAATGCCGTCTAGTTTTGCTATTTCGTAACTCTAACCAAAATGACGCTATTTGATGCACTTATAGCATCAAATAGCGAAGCAACAGCCGTTGTGTCTTGGTCCATTGAACAGTAGAATGACAATTAATTAATCTAGAAGGGCAAATACCTTGGTGATGAACACACATGTTGATTTTGCTAAAAACCTCAAACTACTTTGTAGCTACTTCAAATCAATAGCTGAAGTTTGTCGTCGCCTTTCCTTCAATCGCGCGCAGTTTAATCGCTATTTAAATGGCCAACACAAACCTAGCGCCAATACCATGCTGCGTATTTGCGAGTTTTTTGGTGTTGAAGAATTTGAAATAATGCTGCCACACAATCAATTTAAACTCCTGATCCAAGTACGCCCGAAGCTTCAGGAAGAAGCAGTAATTACAAATCCGGAAAATGAACATTTAAAGGCCTTGGAAAAAAGCGGCACCCATGATTTAGACAAATATCTGGGATACTACTTCGAATATTACATGTCGATGGCTCACCCGGGTAAGCTGCTTAGAACACTAGTATGTTTTGAAAAAAAAGGTCAAAAAGTCTATTACCAGCGTACTGAAAGAATTATCGAGCTTCCTCACAATAAAGCGTATCATTGCATTTATCTTGGTATGGCGAGCTTTTTGGTTGACCGTATTTTTATGGTTGATTATGAATCACTAACTAAACATGAAATTTCACAAACAATCCTATTTCCAACCTTTAAGAACAGGATCTCGCAGTTAAAAGGTTTGAAGATTGGTGTCAGCGGAAGTGGTGAACGAATGCCAATTTGTACGCGCGTTATTTATGAGTATTTGGGCGCCTCAATCAACGTGAAAAAAGCCCTCTCTTTATGTGGCCTTTACAATCTATCTACCAATGAAATTGATGACTCAATCAAACTCGCAGTAAAAAATGACATGGCAGACAATGAAGTACATTTCAGAGCACGCCACTAATCAATCTTAATCGACCTAAAGTTTGATGAACTTAATGTATGCTTTATATCAATTCGATGGGGTCAGTGTTCATAAAAAAAAGGCTACTTTTTAGCACATAGCACAAACCTATAGTTGTCCCTCAACGATTCGACTGTCCGCTTTTACAACATATTTGCAATAGAAGCCGTCGTTACTGAAAGGCGGCAGATCTGATCAAACCGAACATAAACATGACTTGGAATATCGACATCGCTAATGTCAGCAATGTCGCACCTGCTGTCTTAATGAGTATTGTCTCGACTGGCCGCTTTAGTCGTAGGCTGGTAAAAATTAAAATCTCGTGACTGTCGCCTTCGGTGACAAACAAGATCGTCAAATCCAGTTTTTTCAAGCCACAACTATGTCTCCTAATGGCACAAAGCGGAAATCACCTACCCATAAATTCCGTATTTATACATTAAGGTTTTTAAAGCCTTAATGTAATTAATTTTCAACCATTCGAATATTTACCTAAACCTAATCTTACTTAAATTTAAGGTGGACTCTGATTAATAAATCTCAATCTGTGCGCCACACCTTGCTTGAAATTCACACTATTCTCAAGCTACCGCGAAATCTCGACTTAAGTGGCGCTGACCACGGGAGATTACAATTTTTTAAAGTTATGTTTACAGGTACAATTCGGTATTATATTATAAATTTAGACCCCATATACAAGGAGTAAATCAAATGAATCTTACACTAGGTCTAACAATAATTTCTTTGGCTTTTACGGCTAATGCGAAAACTTTATCTGAAGATGACCAGAATTTGACGGGTTTCAAAAATGCCGGAAAGTCATCATTTACAATTAAATCAATAGCAAATGCTAATTTTAATCGGTCAGGTAAAAGCAAACAAAATCAAACATTCTTTTTGAAAAATGGCAGTGTAAGCGCTTACAGCACAAAGTCGGCTTTATTACAAAAAGATAAAGTAACCACTAACTCACTCAGTTTTGAGTATCAAACTAAAAGTATAGAAAAAGGGGTTTTAGGCCTCGAAGTTTACCATGAAGGGAATTGGAAAGAGATTTGGAAAATAGATGCAGCTAAACAAAGTTTAAATAACAGCGATTGGAACTCACAAGTAATAAACTTTGAATTCTACCCTGGTGAAACTGATATCCGTTTTTTTGCTTCTACTTCTGGTGAGGATGATACTGGCGGTGTTTCACTTAGCAGCATTAACTTTTCATCATTAGCCACTAGCACTGAGATTGAATATGAATACGATGAGTTAGGAAGGCTTGTATGTGCTAAAGATAGTATTAATGGTGAAAGAAACTTTGAATATGATAAAGCTGGAAATAGACAAAATGTAAGTATCGGAAGTTGCAACTAAAAAAGGAATAGCGTCATGTCAAATTATTTAAAGATTACAATTTTAATTTTCTTTCTATTATCAATAAAATTATCTATTGCATCGTCATATGATGGACCTAAACTAGGAGAACCAATATATACGGCCGTTGATAGAAAGCATGTAAACATGGTTAATGGGATGATTTCATATGCCATTAAAGATGTTAGTATCGGGCATGGTAATTTAAGTTTGACACACACAATATCAATCAATGCGAATGATGTTTTAAACTTAGATTCCTATAATCCCGGATACAAAGATAAGTTCTACGGAGGTATTCGACGCTCGCTGTATAGTAAATCAAGCAACGGTTTTAGCACATTCGAAGTCATATCTGTATTCGATCATGAGAGTTCATATAATTTTGAAATTATGGCTAATGGAGAATTGAAAGAACTAAGGGACATTCCTGTATCGTTAGAAAAAATTGACAGTCAAACATTCCAACTGACAAAAGAAGATGGAACTTTGGTGAAGTATAGGATGCAAAATACTATTCCATCCACTATTTCTCAATCATATGCTCCATTTGGATATATGAAAGAAATTATTCGGCCTGATGGGTTTACCATTACCATTCATAAAGAAGGCCATTACTTATCGAGTCCTATTAAAAGTGTCACTACAAATAATGGGTTACAGTTAAAGTACATATACAATGTACATAATAGACCATTAGAAGCCAGCAAACAAAGCGCTACCAATAATTCTAATATTAATGCGAATTCTTTGGAATGGTCTACGAAGCATCCAGTTAAAATAGTTGCATTAAATAATGCAGTAGAAATATGTCCGTTGTTAACTGATACCTGCGATATCTCAAATACTTGGCCTACAGCCTATTATAACTGGCCAGATGGAATGCCAAGAGCGTTTTATATTGGTAATAGTGTGTTTTCAGTAACGGACTATCTTGGAAGAACGACTGTTTTCTATCATAAAGCCCTTTCAAAAGGCTTTCAATATGGCGATTCGGGTACTAACATTCTGCCAAACCTAAATGACGAATATTTCCCTCGAATAGTTAAGATATCTAAACCGAATGGTTCTGAAGTAACTTATGGATATAAAAACTATGCTTCTGTAGAAGCTTCAGCGCCATTTACTTGGTTAGAGTATCGTGACCACGGGATATTAAATAGAGCAACTCTGAATAGTAAAACTACTACATATGCGTTTGGACCTGAACGAACTACTTATGGTTATTCACAAAGTAACATGTATACAAGCTTTGCTATTGGCGATACATATCAAGGGATAACGAGTGTTGTTTCGGGTTACAAAGTCCACTCAAATACTGCAAAAATTAGCACTGGGCCAACTCAAATAAAATCTTGGGATAAAAATGTTTTTTTTAGTAATGACTTAAACAACCAGGTTGAGAAAATCGAAAATAAGCTTAATGGTGTTAAAATAAGTTATTCATATGATAGTAAGGGTAGGTTAGAGCAGATAAGTAAAGATGGTGTTCTGACAGATTTAAGCTACCCTTCATCGTATTGTAGCCCTAAAAACTGTAATAAACCCTCTTCCATATCAAGTAACTATAATAATTTTCTAGGTGTTTTTCCTGAATATACTTATACGAGATATCAATACGCTTCGGGTCTACCTCAAACAACTACTTATCCAGCCAACAAACATAATAAGATAAAAAAAGTGCAATACACCTCTCAAAGTTATACGGCAAGATATAAAAATAGCGGTGGTAATATTGTTAATAGTCCTTCTACCATAAATTTAATTAGTTCTGAGTTTTTTTGTCGGGCTAGTAATATGTCTGGTTCAAATATTTGTGAAAACGGGGATAAGATTACTACTACATATCACTACGGCTTTGGTAATCAATCAAACAACCTTTTTTTAATTGGTGAATCTGTGTCTGCAGAAGATGACCCTGATGTTTATACAATATGCTATCGATATAACATATATGGAAATAGAATTGGTGTTAGTTTACCTGAATCAGGTATCACAGATTGTAACGTAGGGAGAGAATATTAAAATGGCTATTACAAAGCATATAAAAACATTTGGTTTAATTTTATTGATTATCTCTTTTAACACACTTTCTTCACAGGTTGCCCAACCACATACGACTGCATATCGTTATGATATTGGTGGAAATATTGTGGGGGAAATCCTTCCTGGGACGGATAGTAGTGGATCATTAAAATTTCTTGCGGTGCGATATACCTATGATAATTCGAGTGGCTTACTTATTAAGACTGAAAATGGAGAGCTTTCATCGTGGCAAAACGAACACATTACCCCTGCAAACTGGAGTGGTTTTTCAAGAACCTCACAAACTGTAAACTTTTATGATGGGAATGGCCGAAAAACGGGTATTTCTTTAAGAGGTTCTAATAGTAATACAACTGCTTTTACACATATAAGTTATGATGCATATGATAGAGTCGTGTGTGAAACAGTAAGGCTAAATTCTGGCACATTTGATAATACATCACTCGATGCCTGTACGCCAAGCAGCAGCGCTCAATATGGCAGTGATAGGGTTACAAAATATGAGTATGATGGCTATGGCAACATAACCAAAGTTCATAAAGCTTATGGCACCGTACTTGAGCAATTGTATAAAAAAGTTGAATATTATAGCGAGCAACCAGGCCTTGTTAAAAATATATCAGATGCAAAAAATAATACGACACAGTATGAATATGATTACTTAGGAAGGTTAGAAAAAGTTATATACCCTGATTATAGTTATGAATTTAATTCCTATGATATGAGTGATAACTTAATTGAAGAACGAAAAAGAAATGGGGCAATCATAAGTTATACTTATGACAAGGTTAACCTTCTTTCATTAAAAAAAATGCCTAATTCATCAGATAATATAGTTTATTCATATGATTTAAGAGGGCTGAGGACGAGTGCCGTTAAGGGCCAATATAATAATAGCTACGCTTTAAATTTTACTTATGATACTCAAGGTAATTTAGTAAAAACAACCAGTGGTGAAGGATACAATGGTACTACAAATAGTAGAACTGTTAATTATAGTTATGATAAAAATGGAAATCGTACTCAAATTTCATTTCCAGACAACAAGTCATTTAATTACCAATTTGATGGTCTGAATCGAGTAAAATCTCTTACTAATCAATCTGGTAATACATTAGTCACCTTACAGTATAAGTCAAATAATATGCGTGACTATCTTCAATACTATGGTGGATCAAAAACTTCATACTCATATGATGAGATAAATCGCTTAGATAATCTATCAATAGACTTCGCTCAAAACCAATATGATGTAAATCGAACCTTAACATATAATCCAGCACATCAAATTGTCACGGATCAAGTAAGTAATATCGGGTACCGGTATCAAGGAAATCATAATAAAGTTGGTTCATACAGCGTAAATAATTTGAACCAGTATACCGATATAGCTGGAACATTTGTAAACCATGATATTAATGGAAATTTCACAAGTGGCGATAATACTTACTTATACACTTATGATGATGAGAACCGATTGGTATCATTATACGGGTATGATTCTGCTTCATTTAAATATGACCCAATGGGACGCCTCTACCAAATGACAATAAATGGGGTTACTAAGCAATTTTTATACGATGGTTCGAGGGTAATTGCTGAATATGATGTTAACAATAGTATTGTAAATAGATTCGTTCCAGGGTCATATACTGATGAAAGTTGGGTTATGTTCAACGGAGCAGGCACAAGCTTATCGGACAGTATTTTTTTACATCAAAACTATAATATGAGTGTTATTGCTGCTAGTAATAGTCAATCAAATGTTCTATTTACAAATTCATATGATGTTTATGGCGTTAGTTCTGATACAAACCAAGGTCGATTTGGTTACACAGGGCAGCTATATTTATATGAAATAGGTTTATATTACTACAAAGCACGGATTTATCATCCAAAGCTAGGTCGATTCCTTCAGACTGATCCTGTGGGTTATGAAGATCAGATGAATCTTTATGCTTACGTGCATAACGATCCAATTAATATTGTCGACCCAACTGGCAAGACGTCAGATCCTCTAAACTCCTTTAGAACATGGGCTAAGCAACATAGCAGTGCTCAGCAAAAGTTGAAGCAAGACTTAACGGCAACTAAAGAACTTGTAGGCGATGTTGTTGCTTCTGAAGAAGTTCAAGGTGCAGGTGAAGTTTTGGGCTATGTACCGGTCCCTCAAGCTCAGGCAGCATCCAAAGCTATTAACGTAGCTAATGCAGTCTTGAATGGAGATGCTTCAGGTGTAGCTGGTGATGCTGCTGGAAGCGCGGCTAACGCTGCTACTGAAAGTAAAGGTAAGGTCGTTCAGACGGTGGTATCAGTTGCAGTAGGTAAGCTTGTATCAACAGTAGTTAAGGCCGTGCAGGGAGAGCCGTCAGGAAATTCTCCGCCTCAAGAGATGAAACCTTCCTGTTCCGGAAACGATTACGGTGGCGGGTGCAAGTAAGGTAGCAGTATGGTTAAGAATAAGAAACATTTCGAAAACGTATTACTCTTTGTCTGTTTTTTGTATTTCATATATTTGATAGGTATTGGTATTAAATCTGGTTGTGTTAATCCAAAGGGAGGTGAGGAATATTGTTTAGTATCATCACCCAATATGTATTATTTTATCTTGGCTGTGTATACAGCGCTAATAGTTGCCAGTGTTTATAAAATTTTCATAAACCTTAGGAGAAAGAAATAATGCTTCGATTATCCGTTTACATCTTACTAATAATGATGAGTCAAAAGGCTTTCTCCGAATCTTTGGTTGAAAAAACATGGTATTGCTCTAGTAAGTATAGTGTTGGGGAGCTAGAGAATATTATTGAAGATAAAATTAACTTTAAAAAAGATGGGAGATATAGCCTTTCCACAAATATAAAATTTGTTGAAATTGGCGGGAAAAAATCAGAGCTTAGTGCTTTTTTAGATGGCGACTACAGTTATGACGATGGAATACTCGAATATAAAGAAGTAAGAAATGTCAATATCCAAATTGAATCCGATGATTTAGGCATGCTAACTCCAGATTCTCTTGAAAATCTAAAAGATATACTTAATCAAAACTCAGAAGCCAAGTATAAGACACTAAAATTATCAAGCGAAACTTGGGTTTCACAGAACTCCGTTTCGGACGAAAAAATTGCTTGTTACACAAAAAAATAGTCATTGAATCCAAAGCCTCGCTAGTCGGGGCTAGGATTCAACCTAGCAGAATATTTGCTCTCAACCCAAAGCCAGCGAAAGCTGGTTTTGTTTTATGTCTGCTTGTCTCAAGTGGTAAATTTGTTCCGCAAAGATGGTAAAACTATTTCGCAGAGCAGGTAAAATTTTATCGGAAAGCTGGTAAAAAAGGTGCGGAATATACAAATGTATATTCCGTTAAAACCTACCATCACAACACCACTGAGTTACCACAACAGTCAAAATAAATTTACCACACTTGCGGTAGTTTTTTACGAGTGACTAAATTTCAGTGGTATTGATGTGTTCGCTTTTGGGTAGGTGTTTGTTCATATGTTTGATGTGTAGTGGTCAATAAAATTTGGCCACAGTTTTAGAATCTTTGTATCTAATCTCAGATTCATTTGGCGCTAAACCGGCATTATAATAATGCTGTCTAACGTTGTTGTAATATCCGGTGATATAATTACTAACGCTATATATTGACCATTACAGCTTGAGGGTTTCTCAGTAGCCTAGCCGCTTTGCGGTATCGTTAAAAATTCCTCTATATTTGTCGTATACGGTCGGAGACAGCTTAACAATTGAAAAACCTTCTTTTTTGGAAGCGTTAAGTTCCATTTCGACAAAGCTATGAGGGAGGTTTTCAGTCTTTATTTTGAAGCTGTTCCTCTTAAAAAAGTCTATGCTTTCAGGTAGCGTTTCTAAGGTAATACCCTGTTGTGGATATTTCTTTATAATATGATCCAATAGAAAGCTCCCGTAGCCTTTTTTGCGACAAGCTTTGAAAGTCGAAAGTAAATGGATATGATAAACACCGGACTCATCATATTTATCTAATAAAAACGCGAAGCTTAAATGCTTTTCAGCGGTGGAAAGGATATATAACTCACCTTTGCCCACTTTATAACTTTCGATCATCTCCGCAAAAAAATTTTGTTGCATAGGGCCATACACATCGTGAGGGCTCATAGCTGCGACTGCGTAAAAAGCCATACATTCTACTTCGCTTTGGCTTAACGCACTCCCTATACGATAAGACTTAACTGTTAAAGACATAGCAACTTCCTTACTTAATAAGCTTTTGATTTACGACTAAATAATATTATTTGTATTGTGCTACTCTAATATATTCAATAAGGTGGTCAATTGGAAGTGGCTTTGAGAAAAAGTATCCTTGAATCCTAATACCTTTATATCTAGATAAGTGTGTAATTAGCTTTTCATCTTCTACCCCCTCTACTACCACTTTTTTGCCTAAGTCATAACAAACTTTGATAATGGTATCTAAAAGCTTTCGTTCTTTCGTATCTTTATCCGCTCCAAGAGTAAACTCTCGATCAATTTTAATAATGTTCGCGGGCTGATTAGCAAGATATGACAAACTTGAAAAACCAGTCCCAAAATCGTCTATAGCAACATTCAAACCTGAATTAATTAATTCAAGTAATGTTTTCTCTATAGATGTCTTTTCTTGAAAGGAGGACTCAGTGACTTCAACAGTGAAATTTTTATATGTGATGTTATTTTGAGTAAGTAAATGGAGTAAGTCGATAGAAAAATTGTCTTTAATAATCTGCTTGGTTGAAAAATTAACTGCTACGGTTATATTTTGCAGTTGCGAATGTTTTTTTATATCGTGAAGGACTTGATTTAAAACTTGTTTACCTACTTGAACTATTTGACCCGTAGTTTCTGCTACAGGGATAAATTTTGCCGGAGAGATCCATTCACCGTTACAACACCACCTAACTAGCGCTTCAACACCTACAATTTGGTTCCCATTCAAGTTATGTATAGGTTGGTAGAACACTTCTAATTCGTTGTTTTTTAGAGCCGTGTGTAAATTATTTCGGATAATAATTTTTTCGCTGTGTTTATCATCCATTATTTGTTGATAAAAGTGTATTTGATTCCCTCCAAGCTCTGTAGATTTTTCAAGGGCTATATTTGCTTGCTGAAGGTTAAGCTTAAAATTAAATAATTCGGGGGTTTGATAAAATACCACTCCAGCACTTGCAGTAAGATTGAAGTCAAATGTGTCTATACAGTACGCTTTAGATAAATCGAGTATTAGAGCCTCAATTTTTTGCTCAAGGATAGCTGGTGTAGTATCTGTAAAATATAAAACAAAGCTATCGTTAATTCCCTTAGAAATTAATACTCGGTTGTCAACATTTATACTTATTCTTTCAGAAGCTTTTTTCAGAATTTTATCACTGATTTCATAACCTAGAGAGTTATGTATCTCTTCATAAAAATCTAGTTTAACTATTACAGTTGCAAAATTACTATATCCTCTAACCGAGCTAAGCTGCAGAAACTCTTCTTCCAAAGCTTTCAATCTCAGTAAACCAGTTAATTCATCATGCTTTGTACTAAACTCTAAGGCTCTTGATGAATCAGCTACCAGTACAAAAATAAATATAAATAGAAACGTAAACCATAATATTAATTGATCAATTATGGTATCAATGTGTATTGCTTCATAGTCATTGATAAAGGTATAGACATTATGTTCAACTAAACCCATCACATTTATTTTTTCAGTGATAAAATGGTTATAACGGCTAGTTAGCTTGTTTAAATCAGACTGAGTTTTATTTTTATAGTCTACTGAAAAGTATACATTTGGAGTTAATTCTAAATATGTATCATACCGACTAAGATATTTTAAATAACTTTTCTCTAATAATAAGTTCATATCTAGTAAATTTAATATATAAAAACGACTTTGATTCGCAAGTTTAACAGGGGCTAAAAACATTAAAATTGGTATATCGGAGTCTAGAGTTAATGAGTTAGCTGCAAATTGGACTTCCTCTTTATCTCTTTTAAGCCATAATTTTATTGTAGGTTTTTCTAGCATTCCATTTAAGTAAAAACTGCTAGAAAAATTATCGCCTGAAATATAATTTAATTCATTATCAAGAACTAAAACACCTTTGATTATATTATAATCACTAATGTAATTTTTTGAGTCTATATTAATTAGACGCATAAAATCTTCAAAACTAACTTTTTCTACTCTAGTCTTTATTCTAGCTAGAGCTTTTTTCTGTGAAGCCAAAGAGCGGTTTATCATTGTTTCTAATAAGTGTATTTTTTCTCTTGCATTAGCATCTTGGGTTCTGACTAGATTCAAAGATGACTGATGCCACACAGTTGAACCGATTAATACAACTATAAATACGACTAATTTTATTTTTTTCATTTCATTTATTTTTATATTTTTATGAAAAGCTTTGATAGTAATTGCTGAAAAACAAGTAAACATAAAAATGGCGTACAATGATAAAGTAAATGGGTTGTTATCAAGGCTTCCCAGATCGAAATTAACCTGCATATGAAATAAAAAAGAAAACTGAATAAATAGAAAACACAATGCAGCAACTGTAGCTATTGCGATGCAATACTTCTTTGTATATAGACTTACTTTTTTTATGGTTGCTAAAACGCCTGCAATTAACAGTGAAATTATTGCCGTCGTGGGGCTTATCACCTTCATTAATTCATACCCAGAAAAAGTAGATTCAACCATTCCTAGTGCAAAAATAATACAGTGAAAATACAAAATAGCGCTATATAAAATACTAGTCGCACTTCTTGTCACATTCAATCTCATATCATAACCCATTAAATTTATCAGCTGCCCCAATGCAGTTTAAAAGGATTACTTATATAATTCAATGCAAGCATAAAGTATTGCTTATTAATCATTTTTCTTGTGAAGTGGCCGAGAAATACACTTTTGATTGTAAGACCTCCAAGTTGACATCCATGTTTTCATTATATACGATACATGCATAAATCATATACGGTATATATAATGGGAATAGTGAAAATATCAGATGGGCTGCATGAAGAAATTAGAAAATCGAGTAATATCATGTCCAGATCTATCAATTCACAAGCAGAGTTTTGGATTAAAATAGGCATGCTTGCTGAGTTAAATCCGACACTTACCTACCATGAAATAATTAAAAAACAACTCATAAAAGAAAAGCTTACTATTCAGGATCTTTTGCATGAATAAAGCAATAGTAAAAACGGATGCAGAAATTGAGCTCATGAGAGAGTCAGGAAAGCTTTTAGCTCAAGTATTTAAAATGCTTGATGATTTTATTTGCGAAGGCATAACTACGTTAGATATAGACACTAAAGTAGAAAGCTATATTACCAATGTGTTACATGCTCGTCCTGCTAGTAAAGGGCAATATGGCTATCGGTATTCATTGAACTCATCAGTTAATGACGTAGTGTGTCATGGTGTACCCAATCATGTTTATAAGTTAAAAAGCAAAGATATTTTAAATATTGATATTACCTTAGAGAAAAATGGTTATATCAGTGATTCAAGTAAAATGTATACTTTTGCAGCGACAAGCTCAGAAGCCAAACGATTGGTTAAAACGACTTATGATGCTATGTGGGAAGGTATTAAGGTGGTAAAGCCAAAAGCAACGCTTGGTGATATTGGCTATGCTATTCAAAAGCACGCTGAATCTTCTGGTTATAGTGTAGTACGTGAATATTGCGGTCATGGTATTGGTAAAGAAATGCATGAAGAGCCGCAAGTTTTGCACTATGGTAAAGCGCATACAGGATTAGTACTTGAAGCGGGTATGACATTTACTATAGAGCCTATGATCAACCAAGGTTCCAAGAAGGTAAAAACTAAAAAAGATGGATGGACAGTCGTGACAAAAGATAAAAAACTTTCTGCCCAATGGGAGCATACCATTTTAGTGACAGAAACAGGATTTGAAGTATTAACACTTCGACACGATGAGAAAGTCTCTTAGCGAAATATTATCATAGTCCGCTCATAGCAATTTGCCGAAGCTCAGCTTTGAGCTGTGAGTTTAATCATTCGATTTAACACTCTGACTAAATCGGCCATTGAGGTTTTAGTAAATCATAGCAATTCACGTGTTACAGTTTATAGAATAGTTATCCGATGAAAGAATTATTCTATCGGATAACTATCAAAGGTTTTAGCCGTTTTAAAATTTATCTGATATTTCATGAGCTAACCTATGAATTCTAGGTGCTGAGACAAATGATATAACTCCAGCAGCTGGCCACGCTAGAAACCACGCGGACATCCAATAGTTGATAAAGCTATTTATCAAACCCATGTTGATATAAGTAACCCAAGCTGACATAAAAAAAGTAAGTACAAAAGACATTAATATTGCGAAAATAAAGCGATGCTTCATCTAAATTTCTCCTATATTCATTTTAAGTGATGGAATATAGTTTATGGGCTTACATATCTGTAGTATATACGTAGAATTAATAATCCCATTTACATATTTGTAAAGACAATGCTTGATAACCTTAAAATTTTTATAACTGTTGCCGAGTTGAAAAGTTTAACGCGTGGAGCAGAGAGCCTTGGGATGACTATTGCCACGGTTTCAAGGCGTTTACACGAGCTAGAGAAAAAACTAGGGTGCGAGTTATGTCATCGTTCTAATAAAGGACTAACTCTTACTAATGCGGGGCAAGTTTATTATGAGGAAACCGCCAGCTTTATACATGAGCTGGATATACGACTTTTAAATTTAGATAATGCCCTCAATAGTTTGAGTGGTGAACTTAAGGTAATGGTTCCTACAAATATCGGTAGCGGGCCCCTTAATGAGTTCTGGCGAAATTTCACAGTTAATAACCCTGATATTTTGCTCAATATTACATTAGGTGACCCAGATGACGATGTAATCTCTAACCAGATTGATATTGCTATTCGCTCAGGCCCTCAAGAAAATTCATCTCTAGTACAAAAAAAAATCGGCTCGATTAGTTCTGTATTAGTGATATCGCCAAGTTATAAAAAACTTCTACCTAAAACGGTATCTCAATTAAAATCCTGTCCGAGTATTGCTGCTAATTTATTCAAAGACTGGGCTTTAACAAATGACGAAGAAAAGTATATTTACCCCAAAAAGCATAATCATATAAGTAACGATATGAGCATTACTTTAAACTTGGTCAAGGCTGGATCAGGAATAGCTCTTCTGCCGATGAGTATGGTTTACAATGAAATTGAAAATGGTGAAGTAGAGCGGGTATTGCCCTTATGGAGTGGCGAACCACGCGAAATATCACTTCTGTGGCCAAAAAAAAGAGCGTTATCAAAACGAGCAATAAAATTTCGAGATGAGTTAATTGCATTTCTGGAAAAACAAAAATGGTTTAATGTGAATTTTTAGCATTGAGGTTGCACTTCCATTTTGTCCCTGTGCGCTATCTTCATCTATATCAGACTCTGAAATCGGGTCTGGCATAGGTGCAGATTTAAGCATCGTTCTGTTCTGATACTTCTAAGGTATTGTCAACTCTAACAGTGCTCTTTAGTTTTCTATGGTCAAGTAGAAGCTAACAGGCTCTTAAATTTTTAATCTTTTTCTATATTAGTGATGGCTTAGTTCTGCTTAGAGCGAAAAATCAGACATTAGAATAGGTAGAAATTTAGCCCTTAAATCGTAAATACTGAAATTCTACCGATTACTTTATTTGCGTACTGACAATGCCTATTTGTCAACGACAAACTAAAGAGTAACTTTAAATTAATATGTCATTGTATGGTTGTATTTTATGTCAGTGAATGGTGGCAGGTTATCTATAAGTGATTGATATATTTATCCAGTGCTTGTCATGCTTTGCATGCAGCGACACTTAGTTTGATTGATGGGTTATCTGAAACGATTAGTCATGAGTGTATGGGTCAATCGGTTTGTTATCCAGTATTTGAAGCGTTAGGTAAATATCTTGGGGATTTTTTCTGTGATTTATTTAACG
The DNA here is from genome assembly GCF_002836155.1 of Pseudoalteromonas sp. GutCa3. Classification (NCBI taxonomy): domain Bacteria; kingdom Pseudomonadati; phylum Pseudomonadota; class Gammaproteobacteria; order Alteromonadales; family Pseudoalteromonadaceae; genus Pseudoalteromonas; species Pseudoalteromonas sp. GutCa3. The sequence goes on from NZ_PJBK01000103.1 coordinate 98,177, forward strand.
ATGATAAGCAATTAACAATTTAGTTATAAAAGCGCCTTAGGGCGCTTACTATATATTTAATATGTTATAATTTATCTGTTACCTGGTCTTTGACCTAAATAAAAAACAGGCGCTTGCGAGCTGCCTTCAACACGTAGATAGAGGTTGTTATGTCTTGTCATAAAATCTGTAATGTGGTTAATCATGGGCTTTGTTTAGGACTTTGTAATTTGGGGCTGTCACTTGATGGTTTTGAAGTTAAGTCTAGTAATAATACTGTTTTTATATTACATTCAACATTATCTTATCCAGTACTTGAGCTCAATGATTTAGAGCCATTGCAGGAATCAGAAATACTTAATTTTATTGATGATAGAAAAAAAACAGGCGCTTACGAGCTGCCTTCAACACGTAGATAGAGGTTATTATGAGTAAGAAAAAAAATTCACTAGTTGTTTTAGCATTGGTAACAAGTTTTGATTTTACTGAAAAAGCAAAATTAGAAGATAACTTGCTGTTAAAAGAAAGTTTACTTCGTAGTGCTGATATTGCGAACTCGCTAAGTATTAAGTTATCCAAACTAAACGACTTGGAACTAACTGAGCTAAATGTTTTTGAGCTATCTGAACACAAAAAACTTGTTCATGAGCGTTTCACCAGAAATGCGAATGCTTTAAAAACCATTACAAGTAGTTTGAATAATTCTAAATTAAGAAATGTATCCCAATAAATATGAGCCGCTTCTGCGGCCTTATTTTTCAAATAAAAATATTTTTAAAGATAAAATGTTTTTATTTGAAAAAACTTGTAAATTTCAATATTAAATGTAGTATCTAATGTAATTAATTATTTAAGGTCATTTCTATGCAAAGTTTAAAGGCTTTATCCCCTAGTGATTTGCAACCATTGATAAGCCAAGAGCGCATCGTTGCACTTATAAAAGACAGTGCCTTTGATATTTGTGCTGAGTTACTACCGCATCCTGATATGAAAAAGCTGGTTATGCGTATATTTTGTATTGAAACAAATCTTAATGCCTATCTTGCGATGGCAAGTAAAGCAGAAATTAGAACTTTTTCAAGCTCCGATGGGGCTTGGAAGTTAACTGTTAAGTTGGGTATTAGTGGGATGGATATTGATAACGATAAATTTTATAAATTTTTTGAGAGTGCAGCTTGAAGTTTTTAATGCTGTAGATAAAACAAAGCCCCGTTAGACGAGGCATTTTGTTCGATTAACAATAAACCGATTCGGTGAATTGTAGACTAGATTGAATTCGCACTTCTAATTCTAGACCTCAATTCCTTAACGGTCAAGCACCTTTTTGTCTGAAAAAGGTCTATTTTAAGGAGTTGAGATGATTTTATTTAATTTATTATCTTGTCCTATTGCTAATAGTTTTTTATTACTGTTGGGGATAGAGCATGCCTGCATTTAAAAGTAGGGCTAAGAACCCTAACCCCGAATTTAATCCCAGCGACGAACAACTTTCAAAAATGGTTTTTTTAAAAAATCTTTATTTAAAAAATAAAGATAAAAATATTATTGATTCTGATGTGGTTGTTTTTTTAAGGCACGGGACAGAGCGCAGTAAAGCCTTTTATCCTGATCGTGTCAGAGCTATGAGAGCTTTGTTAGATGTTTTTAGTCAACATATCAATCTAGTCACTCACCAAGTCAAAATTAGTATTAGAAATGCATCTGACGCTTGCGGTCTATCTACATATAGTGACGCTGAACTTGAAAAAGAAAAACTAGATCCTAGTTATACACCTCAACCTAACATTACAAGAGCATCTAGAGCTTTCAAAGATCTTGTTGACCTAGGTATTTGTGTTGCAGATAAAAGTTGGCAAGTTTGGGCCAAGGGTGAACACCAGTGGATTGACAAGTATTTCGAAGTTACACCTTTATTTTTTAAAGCATTTGGCGTTAACCCTGAGACAGTTGATAAGCATAGAACTAATAGGATTAATTATCTGATAAAAAGTGGTTCTTCCAAAGGTCTTGATGCTAATTTAAGCCCAGAACAACTGGGCGAGATGTCTATTACTGAAATTAAATTACACGAGCGCATGGCTTATGTGCGTAAGGTATTTGAAAGACTTAGAGAAAAGCGACACGCAAGCAAAACTAAAAGAGATATTCTAAAACTAGAGAACAAAAATTTAAGAAAGGTTGCACAAGAAAATGTAGTAAAAAAATTAGGTGACAGAATTCTTCAGTTTACTTCACCTGAACCGTTCATAGCTCTTGTTAACCAAGAGCTGGCTTTGCTTAGACGTTTGGTTGAAAAGGATAGAATAGACAAACAGGAAAGGTCTAAGATACCCTCCGTAACTACCTAGCTTTATAGTCAAAACTAGAATCTTTAACAGGCTTGCTCCTGGTCTTTTCATGCCTGAAATTCCTATTCTCCCTCATTTACCAACCACCACCACTTCAATCTCCTTATTAACTATTAAAAAGTAGCAATATATAGTGCCTTACACACCAAAATTAGGTTTCCTTTTATACTTATACATATAATGTGCAAGGCTAATTTAATCAAAGCGCAGTAGCTTACTTTTAATGTGCAAAATTAACATACTCTTAATAAACATATAATTTAATAACGTCTGAAGATATGTAGACAAATGATGATGCGCCCTGATTCGCAGCAAAAAGACGCTGCTGGGCTTAATGCCCCCGTCTTAGCAAAATAGGATAAACAACCTCTGTATTGAATTTAATAATATACATATTTTGATTATCAAAGGGGGGCGCAATTTCTATGCCTATTTCAACTTTATTAGCCCTTTTAAACTTGAGGACATAACTAGCATTGTTTGGGTTTATCATGGGCTCTGCCCATACCCGCCAAGCTGCGCTTGGATGCAGATTTATTACTTGCCTCTTCAGCTCAAATAATGTATCTTCTTTATTCAATACATAGACTATGGTCTATAAAAGGGTATAAAGCCCATGCTCAAGGAGTTATTATGAATACAGTATTACCTTACAAACCAAACCTTGTTTCAAAAAAGGTTTCAAAATCTTGCACACATCCGAATGAAAAAGGTGGTGTTGGCAAAACGACAATATTATTTCATCAAGCTTATAGACTAGCTGAAAAAGGGTTTAAAGTTTTAGTAGTTGATTTTGATGGTCAACGTAACATAAGCAAGCTTTTCCTTGGTTCTATGGCTGAAGTTGCTTGGGTTGAGAAAAACGGCTTTACAGCGGCAGATTTATTTCGCCCAGACCTTAAAAACGAAGACATTACACTTTATAAGTCTTCTGTTCACACAAACATTTCTATCATTCCTTCTCATAAAGAGAAAATAGCTAATATTTTGGCCGCAGGTGTTAACGCTAAAAATATGGTACTTAATCCAAAAAAATATTTAGATCTTATAGATGTTGATTTTATTTTGATTGATACACCGCCCTCATTAGGTGTCACACAAGTAGCTGCGATGTATGCCGTAGATAAAATATTTGTTCCTGTTACTGTGGACGATTATTCTAATGAAGGATTTATCTCATTACTTAACACCTTAAAGGTTGTTAAAACTAATCTAAGGTCTAAAACTGAATTGGCTGGTGTATATGTTAATAAATTTAAAAAACCATCTACAAGGAAAGGTGATAATCCTTATTTGGATATATTGAATCAAATCAAGCGTGATTATTCTAGTTTCTTATTTCCAATATTTATCCCTGATTCTTTACCAATCAATGAAGCTAGAATGTCAGCTAGACCATGTTGGATTAATCCACCTAACGGTAATGCTGCGACAGTTGGAAGAACAGTAAGAAAAGCAATCGATGCTTTGAATGAAAAACTAATATCTTAGGTGCTGAAATATGAATAATGTAAATTTAGATACAAACGATTTTATGTCAATTATCAGTTCAGTTAATTCTGACACTGAATATGGTGTCGATTTAAATATTAATGATGTTTACCCCGATCCAACCCAACCTAGAAAAATTGGTTTAGATGATGATGGTGTTCAAAGCATTATTAGTTCTTTCTCAGCTACAGATGGAAAGTTGATTCAACCAATCCTTGTTGAGGCTGACGAAGATGGAAAGTATAAAATCATTGCAGGTGAAAGGCGATGGCGAGCTTCTAAAGCCTACGGTAGTCTAACGATTACAGCGAACATTAAATCGATTGGTAACTCTGATTTTAATTCAAAACTTCTAGTTCAAATTTTAGAAAATGAAACTGGTGAAAGATTAGATCCAAGAGACTTAGGTCGTAGTATTAAGTCATTGCTAGAGTCAGATAACTTAACCCAAAGCAACATAGCTGAAACACTTAATAAGTCAAAAGCAGAAATATCTGAGTTAATTAGTATTTCTGCTTTAGGCGAAGATTATGATTTTAATTTTATTAACGACCTTTATGAAAACAAAATGTGTCGTGACATTTCTACTCTGGTTGCAATTTTACGTTGTGCTAAAAAGGATAAAGAAAAGACTGAGCGATTAGTAGCTTGGGCTGCCCTTAATGATCAAATCAATCGCAAGTGGGCGAAATCATTAGCTAAGAATTTGGATAAACCAATTGATGATCTAATCAGCGCTTTAGAGGAACGTGGTAGTCTTGAAACAAAAAGCACTGTTTCTAGCTCAGATAATTCTATCAAAGTTACTTCATCAAATAATAACGTTGATAGCGCAGATAACGCACATAGCGCAGATAACGTTGATGACGTTGATGACGTTGATAGCGCAGATAACGTTGATAGCGCAGATAACGTTGATAGCGCAGATAACGTTGATAGCGCAGATAACGTTGATAGCGCAGATAACGTTGATAGCGCAGATAACGTTGATAGCGCAGATAACGTTGATAGCGCAGATAACGTTGATAACGAAAACCTCGACATATCTTTAAATGATGATTTTGCTTTAACACAAGAATCAGATGGAAAAGAAAAGTCTCATCAAAAAAAGGTTTCTGAAATTAACGTTACCTATAATGGCAGTGTTGCCAAGCTCCTATTAGATAGGGTTGATGATAAAGAAGGTTTTGCATGGATAGAGTATCTTTTATCTGATTCTGAACCTTTACTTGTTGATTCAACTGCTCTAACAATTATTTCTGTTGGTTAAACATGAAAGTTAATGCGAATACTTGGGTATTAGCTATGTCTCTCAGGGGCTTTTTTGCCTCTGAGTTTCTTAAGTACCACGGGCCTACAGACTCACAAGCTGGAATTACTCTTGTTAATTATTCAAGGGACAATGGTTTTACCCAGAGACTAAAAGAAATTCCTGGTAAGACTATTAGAGATTGGATTGTAAAAGGTGACATACCTCAGTGGGCAGTAAAAGGTATGGTAAAATATATTACTGAAGCGGGCTTTATCGCTGAAAATTGTGAACAATTAGATTCTATTATTTCATATTTAATTATAGATATTGACAATAATCAGTTAGCCAGCTTTTTAAAAGCTCCTTTATTTAAAAATTATACATATAATGACTTAATTTCCTCTATTGATAGAGCAATATAATCAGTTTGGCATGCCAAACTGATTCCTCTTTTTTTAATCATTTTTTATTATTTCCTTTTAACTTGAATAAATTTAAAAAAGCTTCATAAAATTTCTACCTGCTTTTCGCTGAAATCTTACGTTTTTCATGTTGTAATCTTTCCTACAAATGCTGTATGGGGTCATTAATGACAAGTTGTATCAATTTAAGATCAGAATTAAATAATGAAATAGAGTTTCATTTAAACGATAAATTAGATCTGCGACCTTTTTTAAGTGCTTGGAAGCTAATAAACAATCAGTTTAATGGCGTCTTTGAGCTAGGTGAGCAATTCGATCCTATTTTTCAAATTCACTGCAACTTACTCAAGGAATTAAAGAAAACGGATTTAATAACTGAGGAATTATTTATTGCATGGCTTCTTCAATTAAAAATAATTCAAGTGAATGTGGTTTGCAAAGATACAGGTGATGTATGGCAACCAACGGTTGAGTCTTTTGAACATTTTAAAAGTAAGTGCTCTTCTTCAAATTTTTTTGTTAGTGACTGTTCTGATATTGACGAAAAAATAAAATCTTTTTTATCATGGATAATTACAATATGCGATTGGGAAACCTCAAATATTTATTTAACAAACGTAAAGTTACACTAGATGAAGCGCCTTTAAAAAAGATAATTGGCGTTTCAGATGATTACTGGCTAGAGCTCTATAAGCCAGCCATCAACGTTGTAGTAAGAACAATAGATCTTTTTGATAATGATAAAAATAAATTATATGAAGCCTTTTCAAATAATTTTATTAATTTAATTCGTAGAAATAAAGGGGGGGTTTTAGAAGACTCTCTTCTATTGCATATACAAAATTATAGTTTAGCACTATCTATCTGTTGTCTTTTCGTGGCTAGACTTTGCCAGCCGTTTGAATTTCATTCTATTTCCCTAAACAAGAAAACCAATAGAGAAAGAAATAGATTTTATCCTTGGCTTAATATTCCCGAAAATTGTGAATTAAAAATTAGAAAGTCTGATTATATTTACCCGATTCAGATTTACACAATGCCAATCATGGCCTCTTCAATTAATACGGTTGGCTTCAACTGGCTTCATAGCAGACCTAAGAATTTAAAGAACCTTATTGATGCACTCTACAGTAATGGGGAAAGAGGGGAGCTTTCAGCCCTTCTTTGCTTGATGGACGCAAACCCTTTAAACATTAAAGTTGACAGTAAAGATTTATTTTCTTCAGAGCCTAGTGATGATTCCACTTCAGAAAACTCTAAGGAACAACCTAAAGATACAAACGTTGACATTGATTCACTACTAAACTCTATGGGTGCTGGTGATTCAGTGCAAAAAAGTTTTGATGAAATTTTAAATTCCGGAATATCTAACAATAACACTAAAGCTGATGAATTAAATAAGTCGGTTATTCCTGGTACTAATGAAAATTCAGGGGCCTCACAGGACTTGGATTTCTCGATATTTGACAACACAGAGAACAATTCAGAGGATTTAGAATTAGCTCCTACAATTAGCGCTGCTGCTTCTAATCTACCAATTACTGAAGTTGTTGATAGTTCTTCAATTGATCCCCTGAGTGAGTTCACTAACTATTTGCAAGATAGTACTGATAATAACAATGAATATTCAGTTAGTGGCTGTATTTCTGATGATTTCATCCTATGGTGTATTTCTATTTCTAAGAGAGAGGATAGAGAGGTTCTAGGTATTTTTGTCATTAATATTGACGGCAATAAAGTTATCGCGTTTAACAAAGATCTGAGTTTAATGGCATTTGTTAAATCTGATTATGAGCTTGAGAAAGAGGTTGAGTATATAGCGGTAGCTGATGAGATATTTAAAGACATTAAAAAGAATGATTTTTTAGTTAAAGATTGTAAACAGAATCATGAACGCAAGCTTAATGTGCAAGGTTCTGATATTAATGTTTTTATTTTATCTAACACTTTAGATGTTAATTGTAAGTTAACTGAGAACGCAGTGCTTTTCTAGTAATAAAGTGCTTGTTTTCTGTCTTTAATTCTACTTTTCTAATTAAATAGTGCAGACAATGATTAGAATATTTGTTCTAATGTAAAAATATTCATCAAAAGCTGGTCAATTTTAGTACATTTGTTATATAATTGAGGTGGGTTTTTACAAATATAAATATAGGCGGAATGCAGTATGGACGCAAGATCCTCTGCGCGAAATTTTCACATGTCTCGCGCACCTCTATTATTGAGGGAATTATTATTAGCAATGGTTTCTGAAAACAAGCTTGGTAAAGATAGTTTATCTAAAAGCTTCGGTTTAAGTAAAAAACAGATTGAATTTATAAACGATTCAACAATGCCAACGCTTCTTTCTTTGGCTAATAATTATGTTAAAGCTAATGCAATTACCTTTGACATTGATTTTGAAAAGGTCGCTAACTTATTATCATTTTTTTTAAAAAATGAATTTAATGATAGTAGCTTAATCGATTTCTCTTTAGAGTCTATAAGTGATCAAGATAACCCCCTCTACCTTCACCAACAAGTTTTTCGTGTTATAAGAGAGTTAGCTCTTTTTGTTGCAGATTCTCTTATTATTGGTGATAACTTACCTCAAGAATTTATTAATAACAGTGGTAATGTTAGCCGTTCTTTAACTAGATTAAGCGCTTCTTGTATAGATCAGTTTATCTCAAAAATGGTTACTACTGGTTGTATAAAAATAATATTTAATAAAAAACTAATTGCAGACAGAACGTCTATTCAAATGCGTTTTGAGCACAGAGAAGCAATCAAAGATTTGCTTATATCTAAATATGCCCCTTCGCATTTAGTGATTTTTCTTTTCTCTGAAGAAGACCCTAAAAGTATTCGTTTAAGGCGATTTCAATTAGGTGTAGGACAACTTCAGGGCAGACCCCGCACCACAACAGTAGAGGGTGCTATTTTATTTATAGACCTTTGGAATCAGAGTCACGGAATTACTGATTTAAACAAGTTTCTTTTGGCTCATCGTGAACTCGCCTTTGATTTTGATATTTTATGGACTTTGTATCAAAAAGAAATACAGCCACTCAATGACTCTTTAAAGAGTGAGCTGAGTAAGAGCACTTCTTTTAAATCTTCACAAAACACTCAAAGTAACATGCGCTACATCAAGGCTAATTAATAGAACTCAGTACACTAAAACCCTAGTTTGGCATGCCAAACTAGGGTTTTTTATTTATAAAAAAGCATGGTGAAATTGACCACAGCTTTTCGACTGTAATATTAAAAGCCACAATGTATCCTATACATAGTATTTTTATTGGATCTAATTATGCAAGTTTATCTTTGTGAGAAGCCAAAACAAGGTGAAGAAATAGCCTTGTTTTTAGGTATGTCACTTTCTGACAAGAAGAAAGGTTATTATGAATCGGGCAAAGTTGTTGTAACTTGGGCTTTAGGCCACCTTTTTAAATTACAACCACCTGAGTTTTATTGTCCAGAAGTCAAAAAAAAATGGGATTATAAATGTCTACCAATTATCCCTGAAGAGTACGAGTATGTTTTAGGTTCAAAGTCTAAAGTTCAATTTCGAACAATTAAAAATCTTTTAAAAAAGGCAAAAGAAGTATTTATAACTACAGATCCCGACCCTGAAGGTGAATCTATAGCCCGCAATATTATTAAGTTTGCTGGGTACAAAGGTAGTGTAAAGAGAATACTCTTTGGTTCTACTGATGATGAGACTTTAAAGCAGGCTTTTTCAAACCCTCTTAGCATTAACGATACGCAGTGGATGTATGATACTGCGATTGCAAGAGCAAGAAGTGATTGGGTTGTAGGTATGAATTTAACGATGGCCTTTACTCTCTTGGTTCAAAAGCTAGAAGGTGGAAGTCGTATGAAAAAGGCTTTTGCGATAGGTCGTGTAAAAACCCCTGTTGCTATGCTTGTTTATCACCGAGAACAAGCTATCAAAAATTTCAAACCAACCTCATATTATGATGTAACAGCTAATTTATATGACAGCTTAGGCAACGAGTTTGTTTGTGCGTGGGATATTCCTGAAAAACATTTAGACTCAGAGGGGCGTCTATTGAGTGAGGAATTTGCAACGAAAGCTGCTGATTACATACGCGAAACAAAATTAGGTGTTATTGAATCTTTTAATGAAGTTGTAAAAGAAAAACAACCCCCATTACCTTATGAACTTAATTCACTTCAAGTTGAATGTGAAAAATTTGATATATCACCAGATGAAACATTAGAAATAGCACAGTCTTTGTATGATAAACCCTTTTCAGCAATTACTTATCCAAGAACTGATACGGGATATTTAACTACAGGTTTTTCAGAAAAAATTGATGGCATTTTGAGCTCTCTTTTTACTCTCGATTTAGATGAAAAGTTAAAAGAAAATATTAATCCAGCGCTTAGGAGTAAAGCTTGGAATGATAAGAAAGTAAAAGTACATCACGGTATTGTGCCGACTTCAAATAAGATTGATTTTTCCCACTTCTCTCCAAAGCAGAAAATAGTTTTTCTTTTGATAGCGAAGCGTTTTTTGCTGCAATTCACTCCTAATTATGTCTTTAAGCATACCGATTTAAAAATTAAAATTGGAAACCTTAAATTCAAGGCTTCATGCAACGTACCAGTGTCATTAGGTTGGAAGGCATTTGTTTCTGATGATGATGAAAGTATTGTTAATTTACCTTCTTTAAAAATTGGTCAAAAAGTTGGGGTTAAGAGTTCTAATACGTTAACAAAAAAAACTAGAAAGCCAAATCGATACACTCAAGCCTCTCTTTTAATGGCAATGATAAATATTTCTAATGAGGTTTCAGATCCCTCTTTAAAAAAATTACTCAGTGACCAAGATGGCATTGGCACAGTGGCTACTCGATCTACAATAATAAAAGACCTTTTAGGTAACGGTTTACTTAACCTTAAAGGTAAATACATTAGTCCTTCAGATTGGCTAGAAAAGCATATGTGTCATATTCCTGAGCAGATGAAACAACCAGCAAATTCAGCGCTTTGGGAACGCGGCTTTCAGGCTATTCAAGCTGGGGATATTACTTCAGATAAGTTTGTAGAGTTTCAAGAAAAGTTTGTTAAAGATGCTGTTATTAATTTAAATAAAATCTATTTGGAGGTTAAATGAAGTTAGTTAAACTAATTTTCATCCTATCTATCTTATTTTCCTGTTTCAGTGCTTCATCTGAAACAGTTAAAACCGATAGGTATACATCAATAGTTCCGACACCAAAGGAGAGAGAAGTAGACCCTTTATCAGTTAATATTAAATTAGCCTTCCCACCAACAGTTAAAACTGTAAAAGATGCAGTTAGCTTTGTTTTAATTAATTCTGGTTGGGTTTTAGCATTAGATAAATCCAATGACGATGCCCTAATGATTACTCTAGATAGACCACTTCCTCAAGTGCATAGGTCATTATCTTTAATGCCATTACGGTCTGTTTTGCAAGTTTTGGTTGGGCCTTATTACATTGCAGTAGAAGATCCATTAAGACGTATTTATACATTTGATTTAAAAGACGAGTATAGAGGTTTAATAACTCATGAGTGATGAAATAAAGAATGTTCCTGGTACTGAAGCAGAGCTTGAAATGAATGAGCAGATTAAATCAGCTAATAATTTTGAAACTTCTGAAGATGGACTTCCTGAAATAGATAAAAAAAATGAGAAGCCAAATAAACCACCGTTTAAAGTTTTAGTTTTCATATTTTCAATAGTATGTATTGTTGGTTTTTTAATCCAACTTTTAATTAACAGCAGCGGGCTTTTTGACGAGTCTGAGATAGAAATTGATGCACCACCTTTACCTGATTTATCCGAGTTTATTGATGAACCATTAGTTGACAAGGATTTTTTAGTTAACGACTCGGTTAATACCAGTGAACGCGATAATGAAGTTGTAGATATTTCATTAAATGAGGTAACTCCTTTACCCCAGCAAAGTGTTGATTTCAGTGAGATAAACAATGCTTTAGACTCAATAGTCACATCTTTATCTTTAGTCAATTCTAAACTTGATCAACAATCAGGTGAGATTTTAAATGTAAAGAAAACTCAGAACCAATTGGGTCAACTTATTGCTGAAAACTATGCAGTAATCAAAGTATCTAATATGAATATCTCAAAGGACATTACACACAGTAAATCAAAGCTAAACAGTATAACTAACCAATTAAATGATTTAGGTCTCAATGTACGACAGGCGTCTTTAGATTTTCCAATTGTTGTTTATGGTTTAAATACGTGGGGTGAAGATGTTTATTTAACGGTAGCTCAGAAAAATGCACCCGAGCAGACTAATTTTCTCCGAGTTGGAGGTATTGTTGGTAAGTGGCGACTAGTAAAAATTACTGACACTTCAGCTCTTTTTAAACATTTTGATGGTGATAGTAAAGAGGTTGCCTTATGAAATATTTAATATTCCTTATTTTATTTATTTTAGGCGGTTGTACTTCAAGCTATAAAACACAGCTTTCCACTCTGGCTGTTGATGATAGGGTTTCAGTTATAAATGCTAAGGTTTCCAACCCTTATCCATCATGCGATGAAAATTTAAATATGCGTAGAATTGCAAACTTAAGTGTAGAGCGTTCTGAAAGAGTTTATTTACAAGGACAGAAGTTATGTCAAAGAAATTTAAATTAATTTTTTTATTACCTTTATTTTTTTCTTTACCTTCACTTTCTTCGGCTCAAGATATGACTGAGAGCATACTTACTACTCAAGAGAAATCTCATGCTGACGTTTGGGGGTTGAATGCTAATGAATATAAGAGATATAAGGAAATATTAACTACACCACGCGCTTATTTTACACCCGATTTAGATAAAAATCCTTTGTTAGCTTTAGCGCTTGAAGCTGAGTCAGATTCTGAAAGGGCAGAGCTAGCTGATAGGTGGGTAAAAATTCAATATTCAAATAACATTAAAACTTTTGCTTGGCAAAAAGAAGTAGGAGAGGCTTGGGAAAGAAATTTCCCTTCAGTTCCAAAGTTTAGCTATAAAGACCCAGCAACTAGCCGTTTTTCTATATCTAATATTACCAAAGCGAAAGCTTCAAGTTCGAACTTTAATATTCAATCTTTAATTAATGATAAACCGAGGGCGCAGTTATTCATTTCTATTGATAATTGTGAAAAATGCGTTTCAGTTTTTGACTCTGTGTATAAATCCTTTAATAAAGGCGTATACGAGGGGATAGACCTGTTTTTTGTTGGTAATCCTTCTAAATTTGAAATACAAGGATGGGCTAGTTCTAACAATCTAAATGCTAAAGACGTTAATGAACTTAAACTCATAACATTAAATCTTTCACCTAAGGTTGTTGTTGACTTACCATTATTGGAATTTGATTAAGATATGAAGCATTTATTTTTCTACTTTATTTTTTTCTCTAGTTCTGCTTTTGCTAATTTCGATAGTTTAGTCAGTCAAGTTTCAATTGACACAAAAGTACCGATTCAGATTATTAAAGCTGTTTGTACACATGAGAGTCAATCTTTTTACAAAGGTAAAAGACAACCTTGGCCTTGGACTCTAAATGTTAGTGGTAAAGGCTATTGGTTTAAAGATTTTAATTCTGCACGTTCTTTTGCAGAGTTAGAACTTTTTACGGGCAATAAAAATATAGATATTGGTCTTTGCCAAGTAAGTTGGAAGTGGCATGGTCAAAATTTTAGTTCTATTGATGATTTATTAGATCCTTCGACAAATATTCGCTATGCCGCTGAGTTAGTCAGTAGTCTTAAAAAAAGAGGTGTTTCATGGGAAACAGCAATAGGTTTTTATCACTCACCTTCCAATTCGGAACGTGCAAAAGTTTATTCAGATTTGGTTTTATCACGTTAATATCTTTAACTTCTATTACTTCTTATTCTAATGATCTAATTGAGGTTGGACGAATTGGTAATACTATTTTGACTGATAAATATTATAAAAACATTGATATTCAGAAATCAATTAGCTCAAGTTCATCACCTGTACAAGCTAAAACCTTACTTGATAAATCAAAAGATAGTATTTCTAAAGATATTTTTTTCCCTTTAACCCCTAAAGTAATGCAGCCAGGTATTATGAAAAGCTTTAAGTTCAACGAAAGAAAAACAGTTACACCTTTCGCTGTTGTAGGCACTGATAATTTATCTTTAAAATGGCTAAATCTAAGAAGAAACAAACTTAATGAATTGAACGCTCCAATTTTTGTCGTACAAGCTCGTTCGTTTTCTGTTATTGCTGATTTAGCTAGTTCTTTCGATGATCTAAATTTTGTTCCCTCTTCTGGCGATGGTATAGGTGCTGATTTAAATGTAGGTTCTTACCCATTTTTAGTTACAGAAATAGGAGTTTTTCAATGAGTAATGATTACCCTATAGAAAGGCTTCTGCGACCTGTGGTTGAATATAATGCAGCTACTGCATCTGGTATGGCTGCTGGGCTAAGTTTTGTAGCGCCATCATATTGGATGATGACCGAGCCCGTCTCTTATGTATGCACCGGTGTACTTGGTTTTATTAGTTATAAATATTTAGATAATGCCCTTCGTTTAAGTAATTATCAAAAAAATGTAAAAACTTTAAAGCCTTACGTCATAGCTGCTTGTGATGTTCCTGTGTCAGAAGACAAGTCTTTTATAGGCTTAGGATACCGTTGGCAATCGATTCATACTCAGCGTTTATATGATACTTATAAACCTGAGAACGAACACTTTATTCGCCCTCCTAAATATTATGATTGGGCAAGACGAAAAGAGTCGCAGTGGGAAAATAAATTTTGTCTTTCAGTTTTAGCCAAAGGCTTGAAAAGCGATAATTTTTTAAATCCTTTTAAGGCTTACCCTGATATAGGTGGTAATGCTGCTATACATGGAGTTGGAGCTGACGAAGAAGAAAATGTATTTTGGAATTTGGGTGAAAGAAATGGTCATGCTTTAGTTCTGGGAACTACACGCGTTGGTAAGACTCGTTTTGAAGAGGTTCTTGTGGCGGGTGACATTAGGCGTAAAGGTAAAGGTGGCGATAACGTTGTTATTGTTATTGACCCCAAAGGTGATGCCGAGCTATTTAAAAGAATGTACACCGAGGCTAAAAGGGCTGGCCGCGAGGATGATTTTTATTTTTTTCACTTAGGTTATCCTGAGGCTTCTTGTCGTTATAATCCTGTAGGTGAGTTCCAACGTATTACTGAGGTTGCAGGAAAAACAACTTCACAATTAGGTGAAGCTGGTAATTCAGCGGCTTTTAAAGCTTTCAGTTGGCGATTTGTTAATGTTGTTGCAAGAGCGCTAGTAGATGTAAATAAGCGACCAACTTTAGAAAATATAAACCACTACGTTCAAGATCTTGAAGATTTACTTTACATGTATTGTGTCCATGCCCTAAAAGCTGTTGATGATGATCCTGCTGACTTAATTGCAGAGCGAGCTTCTAAGGTTAAAGATAGAGACCCTATGGTTGAGCGTAAAGGTAAAACTAAAAACACAGTTGCCATTGTAGCATTAATGAAAGAACTCCTGCCTAATGACAATCTAGGTCGTCAATTGATTATGGCATCCAACTATGAGCGCTCTTTCTATGAAAAGTTGGTTGCTAGTTTAATTCCTTTTTTAGATAAGCTGAATACAGATAAAACAGCAAAGCTTCTTAGCCCTGAATACTTTAATGATAACGACCCTCGCCCAATTTTAAGCTGGCGTGATGTTATCCAAAGGCGTGGTATTGTTTATATTGGTTTAGATGGAATGACTGATAGAGAAGTTGCTACGGCAGTAGGTAATGCAATGTTTAATGATTTAGTTAGTATTGCTGGTTTGATGTACAAGCACGGTAAGAATGTTGGTTTGCCTAGCTTGAACGGTAGTAAAGAGCTAAAAATGCCTGATATATATTTGCATGCTGATGAATTTAATAGTCTTGTTGGTGAAGAATTTGTCCCAATGGTCAATCAGGCGGGTGGTGCTGGTATTAGAGTTTGTGCTTATACACAAACGTTACAAGATATAGATGCTAAATTTGGTACTACTACAGGTAATCCAAAATCAATGCAGATTGTAGGTAACTTTAATACTCTATTCATGATGCGTGTACAAACTGAAGAGACTGCTAGTTTGCTTACTAGTAAGTTGCCCAAAGTACCCATTAAAGAGGCTACTTTGGTATCTGGTGCTAGTAAAAAATTGGGTAATGATATTGGTGGCTTTGATGACACTAATCAAGACCGTATATCTGAAGAGAAAGTGCCTCTTGTTGAGCCTACTCATATAACTAGCTTATCTAAGGGTCATGCTTTTTGTTTGCAGTCAGGTAATCAGTTATGGAAAGTTAGATTGCCACTCTTTTCTAAAAAAGAGTCTGTTGAATTGCCGCCTACGTTACAAGATATTTGTACTGATATGAATGAGCGTTATCAAACAGGTGATCTTTGGTGGACAGGGGCTTCTAATGGCTAAATCTGAACAGCATAATCAGCAGGATAAAGCACAACGTCAAGGTGCATTTACTAAGATTGTTGTCTTTATTATTTCATTACCTTTGACGGTACTTGTGACTATGATCATTTCTATTTTGGTTGAATGGTCATTACTTTATTATTGCGACGATGGGCCTGATTCTAATATTTGTCAATTTACTGATTTCAAGCCTGAAATGGGTGCTGATCATTCTAAAATTATGCTCAATCAAGAGGCTAAGTATATAAACACTCACTTCAAAGAAAGTATAGTTGGATCAACTCCAATTAAACTTGCTGGTTCAAGTATTCGTTGGTTTGAATCAAATATTTTTAAGCCTTTAGGAATTGATGGTTTAAAGTCTCAATCACCTTCAGCGCGTGGGGATGCCTGGGATTATTTAATCTCTGCTTATACAATTGTAAAAGTTGTTTTACTCAGGCTTTGTGTACTATTACTTTCACTGCCTGCTTACTTACTTTTTGCTGTTGTTGGTATTGTTACAGGTCTTGTAGAGCGTGATTTGCGTAAGTTTGGTGCTGGCAGAGAAAGTACAGATAAGTATGAGTTATCTATGAAATTAATTGCCCCGTCAATTATATTATGTTTTGTTTTGTATCTTTCTTGGCCTACATCTATTAATCCAGCTTTGATTGTTGTTCCATTCTCGGCTCTTTTCGGTTATTCACTTCATTTAACAGCTTCTAATTATAAGAAGTACTTCTAAGAAAAGTTTGTCATGCCAAACTTAAAAGCAGCTATTAGCTGCTTTTTTTTTTATAAAAAAAAAGCATTGAAAAATCCACCCCTGCTTTTCACGCTTGTTTATCGCTTTATATGGTTACAATCATGAAAAGTTTATATCAAGGTGTCTTAATAATGTTTCGTACTGTTTTTGTTTTTCTCATTTTCTCTATCTCAAGCTCTGCTTTTGCTAGCACTGAGACTGAGAAAAAAGAATTAATTCGAATTTCTCAAGAACTGAACTTTTTAAAGAGTGAGGTTATGTCAATTAGCAAACATCGCAGAGTAGATGATTTAGAACCTTTTTCTTATGAAGACCTAGTGAGGGATCTGGATGCAATGTCCAAAGCAATTGAACGTCACGTTAAAGAGCCTTCACGTCAACCTAAGAGCGTAAAACCACTACAAGTTGAGAATGGTTATGGCGATTTTTACTAATACTGCGGGCGTTAGTCCTGAGGAGGTTTTTTCAATAATAAAGTGGGTTCTTACATTTGTTGTAATTCTTTTTTCTGTTTCCGTCATAAAGGGATCTTATGCGCGTTGGATAAAAGGAGATATGGAGGTTTCAGATGTGCTCTTTGATGTATCACTATCGGTGTTTATTGTTGTGTATATATCGTTCTTGATTGATTAATTTTATAAGGTTTAAAAATGAAAATATTATCTTTTATCTCATCAAAAATATCTGTCTTTTTTTGGGGGGTTATGGCTTTCACTTATCAAGTAAAAGCGGATATACCAAAGACGGATGATTTTGCTGATGGAGCTGATGACCAAGGCGGCATCGATACTCTCTACTGGCTTTTAGAAAAGTTTATGCAATTTATTGTTCTTGGTGTTGCTGCGATATTTATTATTGTTATCGCAAAAGCTGCAATTGTTAAATATAACGAAATATCAGATGGTCGTGGCGGTTGGTTAGATCTAGCTGGTCATGTTGTTGGTGGTGTTGCTTTGCTTACTCTAGCAATAGTTATGTTTAACTGGATTCCTGATTGGATTAGCTAATGAAAAAAGATGAAAGTGATTATACAAACTCTTTTACTGGTGACTTTATAAATGAAGAGCCTGTTGTTTTCAAAGGTCTGACTGACGCTGAAATAAAGATTACGTTCTTAACTGCTCTCGGTTTTGGAGCACCTTTTGGCGTTATTTTAGCTTTATTGATAGGTCTCCCTGAGTTAATAATTGCTTTCGTTTTAATTTTTCCAATTGTTGTTGTTTTCCTTTTAGCTGGTTGGATGGAAAAGGCTAGAAGGGGAAAACCTCCTGGTTATATACAGCAGAAGGTCACAGTTTTTCTAATTAGAAATAGAATGAAAAGTAATGACATTACTTGTGAAAGTTACAAGTGGTCATTAGGTCGAACTCAGAAAAAGTAGTGGTGAATGATGTTAAGTAAAACAGTAAAAGCAAGTGACCGTAAAGATAGAATAATTCGTGGTCTTGTTATCTTTTGTATTTTTCTCTTGGGGCTTGTTTTTCATGCTCAATATTTACTAGCCACTGTACCCAAAGAGTTTGAGTGCCATTTCCCACCTGATTTATCTAAAGGTGGAATGGTCAAGGTTAACGAATTCCAAAGGCATGAAGTTTATGCATTTGCTTTTAAAATTTTTCAGCAAGTCTATCGTTGTGAAGATGATTGTTCTATCGAGTTTGGTGGTAATGTTAGGAAGTATGGGCACTATTTAACTGAATCATATAGGCATGAATTAAAGGCTATTGCTACCCGTAGCGAGTCTGAAAACAGAAGAACAAGCAGAACAATCTCAGAGTATGGCATCTTTAAAGAAAGCAAAGTAATACCGCTTGGGAATGATACTTGGGTAGTTTATTTAGATGTAAATGAAAAATATTATATCGGTGGTAAGTTGGTTAGAAATCCAATAATGCGTTACCCGCTTATTATTACGAAATATGATGTTGATCGTGAAAAAAACCCTTGGCGCTTAGGTATTGATGGTTTACACAGCAGAGCTACAAGGATTAAATAATGAAAGTTATATTTTTTATTTTATTGTCTTATGTTTCTTTCAACGCTATTGCACTCGAAAGAGTTGCTTGGTCTCAGGGGCAGGAGATTTTTGCTGAGCTAAAAATTAATACGGAGAGAAAAATACTATTTCCTGAGAAAGTTCGCTTCGCTGTAAAGCCAAAGTATAAGGATTTATTTACCCATTCGATAATTGACAATGTTTTCTATATAACTGCAAAAACTCAGTTTAACGAGAAAGTCACTTTTCAAGGTTTAACTTCATCAAGATTTTATATACTTCAAATGGCCGTTAGCGAAACAAGCTCAAAGTCTGGAAGACCACTTTCTATTCAATTAAATAGTGAGAATAGTTCTTTAAAGGAAATCGTGACAAAAGAAGCAATTTCGAAAAAGGCTCTAACCCCAATTGATTTGGTTCAATTTGCTTCTCAAAGTCTTTATTCAAAAGATGAGGCGCTGATTGAAAGTAAATCTGGTATCAAAGCAGTAAACATAAAAAAACGAGAAATACCTAATTTTTATAGAGGTGCTTCTTTAAATGCTTTTACTTTAGCTGGTTGGTCAGGTGGTGGGTTATATGTAACTGCCGTAAAGCTAGTTAATTTAACCCCGCTAAATGTAGTTTTCAATCCATGTAATGTGCGTGGTGAATTTTATTCTTCAACCCCGCAGTTCAATGTTTTATACCCTGCAAACAGCCGAAAAAATTTCACAGTTGTTTATATGGTGAGTAAAAAGCCATTTGATATATCAATAAAGAACAGGAGGGTTTTATGCGTTTGAATCAGAATCCTTTAGTTAAAGGTATTATTGGTCTTATGATCTTTATACCAGTAGCTATTTATTTTACTAACTCAGACGATGCTACTGTGCCTGAGTCTACAACTAAAAAAAATGCTAATGAACTTCCATCGGTTACTGAAAATGAAGCCATTGCATCTCTCTCAGGTTATTTAACTACTGTTGAAGATAAGCAAAAGGGTATTACGCAAAAAATTGATCAATTAGTTACTAAAGATGATTTAACTAAAATAATTTCTGATGCAGCACAAAAAAACCCTACAGGCCAAACTGATGTAGTATCACTTGAAAAAACTGTTAACTCTATAGTTGCAAAACATGTTGCTAAGATGCAGAAAAAGTTGATATCAGAAAATACTATACAACCCTCAAATGCAGGTAATATTGATGATGAATTACCATTTGGTGAAGAGTTTGATGTTAATATTTCCAGTGATTATGGTCAAAAAAAGGTAGGTGCTAACCCTAATCAAATAACTTGGGATTATCCATTAGGTCACAAGGTTGAGGGTGAAAATGGTGTTGTTGGGGGGATTTTAAGTTCTGGTGATGTTTGGGGGTCTAAAGCTTCTAATTTCGGTGAAAGTGTTTCTAATGATGTAACTGAACTTAAGCAAGACCTAGAAAGAGATTTAAAGCCAATTCCATATGCCACGATACATTCTGATAGTTCATACCATAATGCTACTGCTTTAACTGCTCTTATAGGACGTATTGAGCGGGATGGTAAGTCACATAGCCCTTTCCGTTTTCAGGTTGCTCTATCTGGTGATAGCCTCCTAGCTAATAACCACCATTTACCTGAAGTAGCTAATGCTATCATTTCAGGTCAAGCCATTGGAGATAAAGCTTTTAGCTGTGTCAGGGGCTACGTTACGAGTATTACTTTTAATTTTTCTGATGGTCGTATCTATAACCAAACAGGTACTTTTTCTGAGCCTTTAGCTGAGCTTGCTGATAAATGGGGTAATCCGTGTATTAAAGGTGTTGCAGTTGATGATATAGGTAAATATTTAGCTATTCAGGGAGCTGCTGCTGGAATATCTAGTTTTGCTGATACTGTTGCAAAACAACAGCAGGAAATAGTTTCAACTGGTAATAATGCAGCTTTAGACCTTACAGGTTCTGCTGGTAAGTTAGCAGCGGGTTCTTTTATTTCGGGTGGTTTGAATAAGACTTCGGAAACTTTAAGTGAGAGGTTTGAGAGTTACTATGAAGCTATTTATGTTCAGCCTGGCATGAATGTAAGCGTTCTTTTTCTGCAAGACATTAATATTGATTATAAACCAACAAATAGGAAAGTTAGCTATGAAGAAAATAGTGTTGCTATTACTTCTCTTTATTAATGGCTGTGCGAGTCAAAATCCTTTTGAGCTTTCTCAGGAAGGGCCAACGATGAAAGAGAATTATGATAACCATACATCGGGCATTTTGGGAAATCCATCTTCAGAAGACTTTGCACCAAATTCAAATATTGGCAGAGAACTTGAAAATGATATTAATTACTCGATGGTAAACGAATTTGCTTATAAGCGCATTAGTAACCCAGAGCTTAAAATGTTTATTTATCCTCATAGATCGGAACTTAATAGCGTAGTTATACCTGCTTACTCAGTAAGCTTCCCCATGTATTTAAAAGTTCAATACAGCTTAGTTGGAGATATTGTTAATGGTTACTAATCAAAAATCAAAATTAAACGCTTTTAAAAAATATGGTAAAGAAATACTTAATAGCTTTAAAATTTATGACCGTGAACCTAATGAAATGGTCACAGATAGCGATATAAACGACTTATATTCAGTACGAAAAAGCTTCACGGATAAACTTCCTTGGGTCGAATACCTTACTGATTCTGAATGCTTTTTATTAGATGATGAGAGAAGTGTTGCAGCGGTTTATGATATTTTCCCTTCAAATGCAGAAGGTGTAATGTTGAGTGAATTAGCTCGCATCAGAGATAATTTCAAATCTTTTTTGAATGAAGTTTTTCCTCAACATGATAAAAACCCTTGGGTTGTTGAGTTTTATCAAAGTGATACTTTGTCACTGTCTTTTTTCAATAAAACTATTCGCGACTACGCAAAGAAAGTAGGTGGCGATAGTCCTATAGCTAATACATATTTACCGATTATGGAAAAACATTTAAAAGACGTTTGTAAAGAAGGCGGTCTTTTTCATGATGATACTGTTACTGGTGTTAATTGGCGTGGGGCTATTAGAACTTATAGGATGGTTTTTTATCGTAAACTGGGTAATAACGGGCTTTCTGCTAAAGGTCGCACACCGATTGAAGAGTTAAACGATGTTCGACAAAAAGTAGAAAGTTCATTAACTCAGTCTGGTATGAAGTGCTTTCGTGTGGATGGCTTGAATTTTTATGAATGGCTTTTCCGCTGGTTCAACCCGCGCCCAAAAATTACCGATGGTGATACTGATACCTTATTGGAGCGCTTAGGCTATGTTGAAAATGAAGATCTCCCTTATGGTCATGATTTTTCAGAAAACTTGTTACATAAGCCTCCTGTAAGTGATGCTGAAAAAGGAAGTTGGTACTTCGATGACTTACCTCATAAGATAGTTACTGTTCAAAATCTTAGAAAGATGCCAAAAATTGGCGCTCTATCTGCCCCTAAGGAAAGTGGTAAGTTTGTTTGTTCTATGTTTGATAAAATGCCTGAAGGGACTGTTATGTCAATGAAGGTTACTATTACTCCATCAGATGTTATTGAGAAAAGAATAGATCACATTGAAGAAAAAGCGGTTGGTGAATCAGCTAAGATAACAAGGGTTATTAAGGAGGCTAAAAAGGCTAAAGAACGGATTGCTAATGATAATCCTATGTTTCCTGTTGAGCTCTGTTTTTATATTAGGGGCGAAGATGATGATTCATTAAGAAAGAACCAAACAGATGTTATCTCTTTACTTCAAATGGAAGGTCTTAATGCTATTGATGATGAAGATGATCCTATTATTTTAGATTCATACATCAGAAATTTACCTATGAATTACGATCCTTCCAAAGAAACGAAAAGACGTCGATCTCGTTTATTTTTTACTGAACATATCGCTAATTTAGCGCCTATTTTAGGTCGAGGGAAAGGTTCAGGTAATCCTGGTCTTCTTTTCTTTAACCGAGGTGGTGAACCTATGTGTTTCGACCCTCTTAATCCAATGGATCGTTCTAAGAACGCACACCTTTGTTTATTTGGCCCTACTGGTGCGGGTAAGTCAGCTCAAATAACTAATATGCTTCTTTTCATTCAAGCAATATATAACGCCCGTATTTTTCTTGTTGAAGCTGGCAACTCGTTCGGTATGTTACGGGAGTATATGAAAGAATGTGGTGTATCTACTCATAAAGTTCGGATGAAGTCGGGTGAAAATACTACTATTCCACCGTTTGCTAATGCACTTAAAGCTTTAGAAAGAGAAGAGCGAGAGCAAGAGCTTTATGGCCGTAGTACTACGATTGTAGAAAAAGACATTTTTGAAGCTGTTGAAGATGAAATAGCTGAGGATGATGATGATACCGAATTTGAAAAAGACTATTTAGGTGAAATGGAAATTATTACACGTATTATGGTTAGTGGTGGTATTAAAGAAGAATCAAAAAAAATAAAATTAGGTGATCAGCAATTAATAAGAGAAGCTATTTTAGACGCAGCGCGTGCTTGTAAAAATTCAGGACGAAAACAAGTAATTACAGAAGATGTTGCAAATGAGATTTTAAAAATATCTGATGATGAAAAAGTTCCTTCAGAAATTAGAACTCGTTTTTTTGAATATGCAGCGGCTATGAGAAAATTCACTCAAGGTTTGGCAGGGCAAATATTTAACCGAGAAGGGGATTTATGGCCTGAATGTGATTTTACACATATAGATCTAGCCGAGTTTGTTAAAGATAATAGCGAAGCTGAGTTAGCTGTTAGCTACATGTCTATTTTGAATAATGTTAACGATATTGCTGAGCGTGACCAGCAATCAGGCCGACCTATTATATTCCTTACGGATGAAGCTCACTTAATTACAAAAAATCCTTTGTTAGCACCAGGCGTAGTAAAAATAGTTAAGATGTGGCGTAAATTAGGAGCTTGGCTTTGGTTGGCGACTCAAAATATGGCAGATTTCCCGAATGAGTCACACGTTATGCTTTCATTATTTGAGTGGTGGTTATGCCTTGCGCTTGAACCCGCAGAGGTTGAAGAGGTCGCTCGGTTTAAAAAGTTAACGGATGAGCAAAAGTTTCTTCTATCCAGCGCGAAGAAACAGCATAAATGTTATACAGAAGGCGTTGTTTTAAGTGGACGATATTCAGAAGTATTTAGAATAGTTCCTCCTAGTTTGGCATTAGCTCTTGCTATGAGTGAATCCGATGAGAAGACTCAAAGGAAAATGCTAATGGATGAATTTAATATTACTGAAGTTGAGGCAGCTAAAATGGTTGCAAAAAAACTAGACCTTGCAAGAGGTATTTTAACTTAATAATATTATGTTTGGCATGCCAAACTCTTTTTTAATTATAAATCAAAGCAGCTTATTTTAGCTGTTTTTTTTGTTTGTAAAAAAGCATGTAAAATTTCACCCCCCCCTTTTTACTATCAGTATTGCCCCTAGCTCAATAAAATAGTCTCATTATTATAGAGAGGCTTTTTTAATGAGAGTTATTAATTCCACTGGTTTTATTTTTATAGTTTCTTCGTTGTTGCTTACTGGTTGCTCGCAGTTGCCAGCAAAGGTTCAAAACATCTTAGAACCACTTGTTTATCCGTTGGCTAATATTGAACAAGAAGAGAGAGTTGCACCGAACCCTAACTTTTTTATTAATTTTTCTAATGGAGTTAGTGATTTTAACAATTCGTTTCTTTTTCAAGAGCTTCTTAGTAATTCGAGTGATTTAGTTCTAAATGGTAGACCTGTTGTTGTTTTTGTAGCAAATGGCAATAACCATAAGGATTATGAGCTCGCAATCTCGCGGCTTTACTCTGTTGTGAATACAGAAGCCTTTGATGCTGAATATAGGATTATTGTTAAGCCTTTAGAGCGTGAGGAACAGCGTAATAGACTTGCTGTTTACTTAACTGACGATTGGAATTATTTGAAAAAGCAATTTATGTATAATTCAGATTATTCTCTTGTTGCAGGTGATAACGGTGTTTATCGTTCTTCAGATGAGCGCCTTTTATTAGCCCGCCCTTCAAAATTCACTTTCCATCCTAAAAGTGGTGATGGCGTAAATCAGCTTAAAGAACTTCTTGTTTATCTTGGTTGGGATATTAATACGGATAATGTGGTAGCTCCTATCTCAATTGCAAAAATCAATAAGGTTGATTTAGTTACGCTTAATAGTATTGCTTCTCGCAGTGAAGTTAATCTAATACTTAGTGAATTATTTCCTAAAGTCCTTCCAAATTTTACATTTCTAATTAGTGATTCCGAGCGTGTTGTTCGAGTTATTAAAAAAGATATTTTACAGGAAAATTAAAAATGAAAATTATTTCTAAAAGTATACCTTGCACAGTTTCTTTATCGCTTGCTTGCTTTATCTCTTTTAGCTCATTTGCTGGGAATAGTGTTTTGCTTGGTGTTGATTATGACGCTGAAAAACCTCTTGTCCAAAAGCCAATTTTAGGGGAGGCAACTGAGACTTATTCAGAAGGTAAACTTGACGATAATACCTTTGACGAAGCTACTACCGAAGGGTTGGTTGCAAAAATTGGTGTCGAGCTTAAAAGCAGCGCTCCAGAGGTTGTTTTAACTAACGGTGGCTATCGCTTTTATAGTAACTCAAAAAATGTTGAGTTTGATTTAAGTAAAGGTTTGCTTAAATCTCAGGTTTCCAACTTACTTTTAAATCATGAACTCATTGGTACTTTAGATGATATTCAATGGAGCGCTTCAGACAATTTTGTTTGGCCTAATAACTTTACAGTTAAGGGGCAATCTTTTGACCATGTTTTAAATCAAATTTTAAAGCCATATAAATTAATTGCTCAATTTAAGGGTAACGGCAGCGTTATCGTAACGGGTTTATAAATTATTTAGAGGTGAGTATGTTTAAAGTTTTATTAAGTGTTTTCTCTGTCGCAGTAATTGTTTCAGGTTGTACTTCTTCTATTTCATCATTCGATACGGTTAAGCGCGAAGGTGAAATTAAGGTAGAAGAAGCTTATGAATTTGCAATCAAGGATAAAAAGTATCCACATGTTTCTTATTCAGATGATTATTTTGTTCCAAAGTTAAAAGCGCGTGAACAAGATATGCCGAATTGGTTTTTTGATAAATCTGAGGGCAGTTATTTAGATTATACGTTAGAAGAAGTTATGCGCGATGAGCTTGCTCGTCGTGGTGTGAACATTCGTTATCTAGATAATTTAGATAAAGCTAGACGTTTTTCTATTGTTCATCGTGGCGGTTCAATTGGTGGTTTATTAGATAAAATATCTTTTGCTACAAAGTATTCTTATGAGATTGAAGGTGATTTGCTAACTTGGAGTAAATTCAAAACAGAAGAATTTGATGTTTCGTTTATAGCAGGCCAAACGAATTACATGTTTGGTAACAAAAACGGTGGTTCATCTTCCGATTCTAATACAAATTCTTCAGGTGCTGTAACAACGGATGCTGGATTTGATAATAGTGATGAATTTATTAATTTTTCAACTGAAGGTTTATCAATTTGGAATGATATAGAAAAGTCTATTACTTTGTTGAAGAGTGATGAGGGTAAGTTTGTAATCAATGAATCAACATCTACGATTATGATTAAGGATTTCCCTGATAACGTTTCTGCTATTTCATCTTATTTAGAGCGCGAAAATAAGAAAATAACGAAAATGGTAGCCGTTGATCTTCAAATTATAGAGTTCACTTCTAACGAAGGTGATCAAAAAGGTATTAATTGGAACGTTGTTAAACAAGATTTAGCCACTGGTGGTGTTTTTGGTCTAACAACTGCCTTTACATCATTAGTTCAAGATGATTTAGCCCCTACACTGCTTGGTTACAATCAAAGCACTGGCAAGTACGCAGGTTCTAATGTGCTTGTTAATGTTCTTGAGCAATATGGAGCCGTTTCTGTTGCAACGAAAAAGCGAATTGTTAGCTTGAATAATCAGGTTGCTAAAGTAATTGGCGGTGGTGAGCTTGGATATTTAGCACAAAGCGGTGGCACTGCGACTGCTAATGTTGGCACTCAAGACAACTTAATGCCTGGTATTCTGAAAACAGGTGAAACCATCTACATGTTACCCAATGCAGTTAAAGATAAAATAGTTATTCAACTTTCTACTAAAATATCCAACTTGGAAGAATTAAGAACAGTTACTAGTGGTGGGAAATCAATAGAAACACCTGAGACATCAAAAACAGATCTTTTTTTAAAGTTTGCAGTTCAGGATGGAGAAACACTTTTAATTAGCGGTTCAAGTGAAAATCGTAGCGAATATAAAGAAAATTCGACAGGGGGCCTTATTTTGCTTGGTGGTGAACTTGGCGGCAATAAAGGCCAAAAAGAAACTATTATTCTTATTACTCCTCGAATTGTTAACTAACAGGGGTCTTGAATGAGAATTTATCTTAGTCCTAAAAAAGAACATAGGTGGTTGTTTCAGCCTTTTCGTGAGTCATTTAGTGGGGCTGGTCGTGAGTCTAAGATTCGCAATAGCGCCAAAAAGAATGATTTTAGATATTTAAATATTTTCCCTTCAGGGGATACTTTACATGCGGCATTCACTTCTGAAAATAATGCTTTTGATTTTGCTGCGAGATTTCTTACCTACTGTGAAAGTTCGTCTTTAGAGAATGTTATCTATACGGAACGTTCAACAGATGAAGCTTGTGCTTTAGTTGTGATCAAAAACGGAAAAATTTACCAAGATAAAGTTGGTGATATTACTCAAGTTGAAAAATGGCTAACCAACCTCCTTGTGATATTGGACGTAAGCGAGTTTAAATTAATTAACTTTCAATTTATTAACGGTGAAGTGCTTTTAAATCTTAAAAATAAATTAGATGTAAAGTTAGTTGATAATTTATCGGGAGCGCTTACTGATTCATTAGAACCTAATGATGACGTTTTTTTTCTATCAGAACGTGATGCAATGAATAAAATAAATACCAGAAAGCCTTGGTTACTTTATTTTGTTTTAGCTGCTGTACTCGTTCTTTTGTTTAATAGTTTTTTAGGAGAATCTGAGCCTTCTGATACTGTCGATTTAAGCCTAGACCCAAATGAAGTTTTTTATGAATCAATGTCAACCGACGTTATTCAAGTACTTAACCGTATGGGCCAGGATTACAATATTCACATTGGCCTAATGAGTCTTACAGGCTGGACTGCTGATAAAGTTATTCATACTAAAGGGCAGGTTAGTTATAGGATGAGAGCTACAGAAAACGGTGATATATCTACTCTTAAAGCCTTTGGAAAGCAAAATAACCTGCACCTTATGGTTAGCTCCAATGAAACTGTTCTTTTGGGCGTTGGTGCTAATAAATCGGTGTATCAGCTTGGTGAAGCCCCTATATATGATGTTGAGGACGTTCATCACTTCATCAGTGACGCCGTTAATTCATATATTCCTAATGCAGAAATTACTTTTATACGTGATATTCCTCAAGGTAAAAAAAATAGCAGAAAGTGGGTTGTACGAGAGCTAATGTTCCAGTTCAGGGGTTTATATAAAGAAGATCTTATGACTCTTGGGGCGATTACATCTAATTTACCTATTAGCTTAGGTGGTGACAGTAAAGACCCTAAAGCAGGTCAGTACATAGTTGATTCAGAAAGGTTTACTGGCGGCTTAGTCATTTCAATTTTCGGAGATAAAAAATGAATAAAAAAACTTTAACTTACTTAATTGGGGGTTCTTTAATTCTTAGTGCCGCTGTTATTTATCGCATTTCTGATGATAATAGCTCTTCTACTTCAAGGCTGAAAATTGAAAAGAATAACGAAAAGGTTAAGCAAGTCGATTCCAGAAAATTTGCGCCACCTGTTCGCGGTGAAGTAGCTGATACTATTGATGCACTTGCCAGACAAATCATAGCGCAATCACCAAATCAAGAAGAATCAGTCGTTTTTTTAGCTGAGGCTAAATCTTATCGCATTGAGGAAATGCGTTCTCGTCGCGCTAAAGAACGTGCAGATTCAGCTAAAGCAAATTATGACGCTGACTTTTGGCAGAGAAAACGTGGTCGTATCGATGCTGATTTGGCTAAAGAGCAGGAAAGTGAATCAATTGACACACAAGCTGGAACTCAAAACCGTTATCAAGGTAATGGAAATACTTATTCTCGACAAAAGTCAGATTTACCAATAGTTAGAAGTGAAGGTGTTCTCTTAGAGCTATTTACTTTACGTGCCATATTAAAAGAAGGTAATACTTATGTAGCTCGCCTTTCATATGGAGATAAACGTGTTCCAGCTAAAGAGGGTTATACTTTATTTGGTAAGGTCAAAGTAGATAGCGTTTCTAGAAGTGAAATAGTACTCAGTAAAGGTGATGAATCAGTCACTCTTTATGCTTATTAGGGGGCTCTATGTCTATTACTATGAATAGTATAGCTTCAGGTAAAGCTAATTTAACCTTCGATTTATACAAGGACTTAGGTTTTAATTTTTTCACACCCTTATTAGATATTTGTGTTGGTTATGAAGGTAGTGGTGATGTTGACGATTTGGACACAGCATTTGTTGTTGTTCTTACTTCGCCACTAAAAGAGCAATGTGCTTTTATTGTGACAACACGTAATACAGCTATAAATAATCCAATAAGGCTTCAAAATTTAGACTCTCTTTTATCTTCGAAACATTCGATGGTTGAAGTTGAGCTTGTTTATGCAGAACCCAGTGCTGTCCATGCTATTTTAGCTGATGCTAAATTAAACAAAGATAAACTCCCTGTCGATGACATTTTAGTGAACAAAAGCTCTGCAATTAATGACTTAGAAAATATAGTAACTGATGCAGTTATTAGTGGTGCTTCAGATATTCATTTTTATGTTTATGAGGATAGAGCTGAAGCCGTTTTCCGTATTGATGGGCTTTTTAATCGTACGGTATCTTACAGTCGTGAACAAGCAAGGTTAATAATTGCAGCAGGACTTAATACAAAGTCTGCTGATTATAAAAATGTGGGTGATGATAATGAAATGGCTGATGTATCAATGCATATTACAGTTGATTTACCTGATGAAAATGGCAATACAAATAGAAGAGAAAAAATAAATCTACGTACATCTAAAAGCGGGGCGTTAGAAGGGCCTCATACAGTAATGCGCGTAATAAGAACATCTCAAGAAGCAAAAAAGACTATTACAGACTTAGGCATGGACATTGATATAAAAGACATGCTCACTGACTCTACTGATGCACCGATGGGTATTATTTTAATCACAGGGCCTACAGGTTCGGGCAAGTCAACTACCTTAGCTGCACTTTATGAAACTATAGATGAGAGTAGGAAAGTAATGCTCTTAGAAGACCCTGTTGAATATAAAGTTAAAAGACGCAATACGGTACAGAAACCTGTTGACCCCAACCAGCCAGGGCAAGGTTTTATTGATCACTTAAGAACCGCATTAAGACAAGATCCCGATATTATTGGTATTAGTGAAATGCGCTCAAAGGAAGTTGTCGAAATTGTTATTAAATCAGCTTTAACAGGTCACTTGATGGTCTCTACCTTACACACTAATGATGCGATTGGTACTATTAGTCGGCTTATTGATGAGGGGGTTAGCCCTAAAATTTTAGCAGAGCGAAACTTATTTAGCTGTATTGCAGCGCAACGTTTAATACCCACACTCTGCCCTCATTGTAAAGTTAAGGATGATAGTTTGATCAACTACCCTGGTGCTTATGTTAAAAGCAAAGATGGTTGTGATTTGTGCAAATTCACTGGTTTTAAAGGTCGAGTGCTAATTGCCGAGTTAATCAAGTTTGATGATAATTGTCGTGACTTTATTGGAAACCATGATTTATCAGGGCTTGAAAATTATTTGATTAGTTCTGGTTGGAAAAATATGACTCATAGAGCAAAAATGAGAATTGAAGAAGGGCTTATCGATCCTTTTGAAGCCAAAAGACACATTACAGGTTTGTTTAACGATGAAAGTTCTATTGTGTATGGAGATGTTAAATTTGCTTTTTAATTCCCTTATTCTATAAGTTTGTCATGCCAAATATTTATATGTTCCCAGCCCATCAAGCAGCTTTTTTATAGCTGCTTTTTCATGCGTAATAAAAAAGCATGTCAAATTTCACCCCCCCCTTTTTTGTAAAATATTATTTTTTATTTAGTAGAATGTTTCCATTGGTTTTGCATATGGATTAATTCAATTGAATCTAAAACTTATCTCAGAATACTTGGGTCGTACAAGCCAATTTTTTCTTGAGTACTCAGGGTTAAATTATAAAACTTGGGAAAAACTTAAACGTTTTTTCAGAACTTGGGGATTTAATAAAAAGAAGCAATTTGAATTTATTCAAGATTTTTCTTCTTGGTTAAATGATGGAAGTAGCCCGAAAATAGCTTGTGAATCAATTATAAGATCAGGACAAAATGATTCTAGGTTAGTTCATGAAGTTAATGCTGCTAAGGGGATTTTGGATGCTTTATCGCGGGGGCTTCCTATTTCAGTTGGTATGGCTGATTGGTTCGAGCCTGAGGTGGTATCTATATTTTCAGCGGGCCAAGAAGCAGGCGCTGGAGCTTTAAACAAAGTTGTTAAAGAATATTTAGTACAGCAAGAGGAGATAGCCAATGCAACGTCTGTTTTTTGGTCTCCTATAAAAGCTCCCTTGATCTACTTAGGTATGGTGTATGGCTTTTTATTAATGATGGGATTGGGGATATTGCCTCAATTTGCTGATTTCTTACCTGCTGAGAAGTTAGATGGAACTGTCGTTTTAGTTATGGATATAGCTGCTTGGTGTCTAAAGTACATGTATTTTATTTTAATAATTATTTTTTTTGCTTACTTGGGTTTTTTGAACTTTTGTCATAACAACGTTAGTAAATTTAGAATGGCAATTGATGATTATTTCCCTCTTAACATTTACAAAAATTTTGCAGCTATGAGAACCCTTAAAACGTTTGGTATTTTGGTGGAAACTAAATACAACGTTCATAAGGCCGCTGTTGAATTGAAACAATATTCTCAAGGCTACATGACTTATCACCTTAATCACGTTATACGTGAAACACAATTTGGTGAAAGCAATGTTGCTGAGGCGCTAAACTCTGGTTTGTTGGGAAAAAGGCTTATGTTCAGATTACGTAATGCTGCTAGTTCATCAGACCAAAGTAAGAAAAAAGCTGCAATATCTATTGTAGCAGACCGCAGTGGTCAAGAAGCCATACGTGCTCTAAAGGGTACTAGAATTAAGGTTGCAATATTCGTCTGGTTGTTGGTTGTGGCGATTTTACTCTTAACGGTAGCATCTTTTATGGGCATTTTAAGTTCTTTGCTTAATTTGGCTAGTTAATTAATTTTTTGGAGTTTTAAATGAATATTTCAAGTATGAATCAACTTAAAAAACAACGTGGCTTTACATTGGTCGAGTTGGTTATAGTTTTAGTCGTAATAGCGGGTTTAACCATAGTTTTACTACCTAAAATACAACAGGTAATGGGTTTAGGGGATGCTGCAAAACTTAAGGCTCAAGTCTCAGAAATTCAAAGCGGTGCT
The DNA here is from genome assembly GCF_002836155.1 of Pseudoalteromonas sp. GutCa3. Lineage (NCBI taxonomy): Bacteria > Pseudomonadati > Pseudomonadota > Gammaproteobacteria > Alteromonadales > Pseudoalteromonadaceae > Pseudoalteromonas > Pseudoalteromonas sp. GutCa3. The sequence goes on from NZ_PJBK01000103.1 coordinate 130,356, forward strand.
TTGTTATACAAGCAGCGTGAAATGGTGTTTACGGGTATTGATATGGAAACTTTAGATGATCAAGGTTTCATTTCTGACCGCATGGGTGATGGTGTTGCAATCAACCCTTGGGGTGGCGATTATTCTGTTGAATCAAATTCAAGTAATGCCACACAGTATATAATTACTGTAGATGGTATTTTAAGTGAAGATATCGGTTCACAAGCTGAAGCTGACTATGCAACTTCTGCTGTCACAACAGATTTTGATGGTTCTACTCTAACACTAACTTTTCAAGGTTAATTAGGATGAAATTGGTTCGTGGTTTTACATTTATTGAATTGTTGATTGTATTGATAGTAGGTTCTGGTTTACTACTGGCATCTAGTTCTTTTACTTCTCCATTCTCTAAATTCAATTCGGCTAAAAGAATTAATTCAGAGGCTAAAATTGTTCTTAATTCTATGAATCATTTTTATCTTAAACACTGTGGTGATATTGTTTTCCCGACTGTAACTTTAGATGGTCTAAAAAACGAAGGGTTTTTAAGTTCTTATGAATTTAAAAACCCTTGGGGGGGAGGGTTTCAATTAGACATAGATAGAAGCACCCCCCACTCTCCACTTATGATACTAAAATTAGAATTTAATAGTGTTGAATATGCATCGCTGGTTTCAACTTATTCTCAAAACGCAACTTTTAATAATAAAGTCGTTACTTGGCATTTAAGCGGGTCGCTTAGTCAAAGCTTAGATGGTGTAATGTTGCAATTAGATAAACAAGCTTTTGATACTGATTTGTGTTGATTTAAGCTAAAAGGAGTAATCATGATTTTAAAATATAACAGTGCTAAAGGTTTTTCATTACTAGAATTAATTGTTGGTCTTGTGATTGTTTCAGGTCTATTGGCTGTTACTGCACCTCAGTATTTAGAACAAGAGATTCCTTTAGATCAAATCAATACTTCTAAGGAGCAAATAAGTAGCATTAAAGGTGCTGCTAATTCTTATTTTCTTGAAAATAGAGAATGGCCTTCTTCTATTCAAAGTCTAGTTGATGGTGGATATTTACCGAGTAATCAGCTTTCACCGTTTGGAACAGACTATTCAATTGGGATTAACGGAAAAAATCTAGTTGTATCTGTTGACACAAATAGAGAAAAAATGGCGAATATGCTCGCAGGTAATATTGCGTTTGGTAATATAGATTCTTCAGGTGAAATAGTTAGTACTGAAATGGGCACTCCTTCAAGAGAAGCTATCCAATCATTTTTCTTAGCTAGAAAAGCTGTTGCTGGTTGTCCTGAATGTAATCAACTTAGTCCTGGTACTAACCTCGATATAAACAACAATGACCTTATTAATATCAATAACATTGATGCTAAGAAAGCAACTATAGAAAACGCAACTATAGAAAACGCGAGTATTGATGAATTAGATGTAGAAAAAATTCTACTTGGTAACAATAGTATTTCTTATGATGGCGATTCAATTAATTTAAACGCGGGTAATGTTGTTTTTAACGGCTTGCTTACTGTTAATGGCGATATTGATGGAAATGGCAATAATATAACTGGTTTTGACCTAATTGAAGCCGATGATGCTAAATTTACTTCGTTAGTTGCGGATGACGCTGTTTTTTCAAATATTGAGGGTGAGACCCTTACTTATGAAAATGGTGTTATTGATGAATTACGAGGAGATAATTTAGATTTTGACTACGCGAAAATTAAAGACTTAAGAGGTAATGTTTTAAATTTCGCTACGGGTACTATTGATAATATTTCAGGGGATCTAATAACTTACAGCTCAGGTTCTTTTGTTGATCTTACTGGCGATGACCTCGATTTTTCTAATGGTAATATAGACCGATTAAGAGGTGATAATTTTACTTTCACTAATGTTAACTCTACCAACGGGTATTTTGAATACCTTGAAGCCCAAAGTGGTATTTTTAATGGGGTAGCAGTTAGTGGAACTGCTGACATAGACAATTTAAATTCTAACAGTGCTGTTATTGATGACATTGACGCTAGAACTGCTGATATTGATAATCTTACCTTTTCAAGATTAGACTCTGAAAGATTAGATGCGACAAATGCTAATTTAGCTGAAGTTGATGCAACTAACATTAATGCTAATTTCCTTACTACTGGTAGTTTCAGTGCTTCGAGTTTAGAAATAACAAATGATTTTTCTATAGGCGGTAAATTAACAGCTACTTACGTTGATGTTTTGAACCAGACCACAACTAACATTTTAAATGCTAACACTTCGTCTTTAGGTAACGCATCAGCTACTAATATGAATGTTGCTGACAACGTTACTGCGAATAAATTTATTGTTAATACGCTCACAGCCAATTCTGGTGACTTAGGCAACGCAACAGGCTCTAAAGCTACCTTTACTAATGTTGAAGGCAGTCGTTTCAATGGTGGTCGCTTTACTGGCGATAACTTCACTACCAGCAAAAGCAGTGTTAACAACAACAAGTCATTAATTGACAGTTATATTTTGAGATGGAATGAATGTAAATCTTCAGGTGGTTGTCAATAATAGGTGATATGTATGTTGTATAAAAAACAAAGCGGTTACGGTTCTATCCTTTTGTTAACTATATTAGGTTTAATGGCTGTAAGTGGTACTTATTATTATAAGACGCGCGAGTCAGCATCTAATGCTATCGAGCAGAAATACCTATCAACGGCACTGGAAATAAATGAAATTTCTAATGCTGTTACTAGTTATTATAAAGACAATCATTCTTGGCCTACCTCAATGAATGAAGTTATCACTCAAGGTTACTTCAACGGCTCAAGCTCTCGCTGTGGTGGTGGGGCTTTCGTTTCAACTGTATGTACTAATATATTCGGTGTTGAACTTGGCGATGATTACACTTTAAGCGTAAATCTACTTTCTGAGTCTCTAGCTTCGATGGTTGCCAATCAGATCAAAGGCGGTTCATCTAGTGGCACTACTTTAACAGCTATTGTGAAGAGACCTTTCCAATCAACGTTATATCAAGATTACCTCCAACGTGTTGAAGACCCAGATAATCCTTCAAGAACAACACTTGAGCAAGCAATCGATTTTAATGATAATGACCTGTTAAATGCGAATGAGTTTAATGCTAAAAAAGTAGTCTTTGATGATCTAGAATCGTCTAATTTAATAGTTAATAAACTAGATGTTGATACGTTAAAAATTGGTGGTAATGAAATTGAAAGTAAAGATTCCACCTTAGAATTTGATACAGATTCAATCACTGTTAATGGCGATATCTTATTGAATGATGACTTACTTGGTAATGGTGATTTAACCAATTTTACTAAAGTCGTAGCTCAAAAAGGTGAGTTCGATGATATTTCCGCAGTATCTGCAAATATCAAAGAATTAAGTGGTAGAGACTTAGATTTTTTAAGCGGCAATGTTATTAATTTATCAGGTTCAGAGCTTTATTATGATTCTGGTACAACTGATACACTTAACGGCCAGGATATTGACTTTGGCGATGGCGTTATTGGTAATATCTCAGGTGTTACCGCCAACTATTCGAGAGGATTAATTTCAAGAGTTTTAGGGACTAACCTAGTTTTTTCAAAGGGTAGTTTTATCTCACTTTCTGGTGATGAATCAACTTCTAATAAGTTAAGTAGTGATGATTTTTTTTCTAATTATGTTAATAGTAACGCAGCTGAATTTGATGATTTATTAGTTAAGGGCAGTTTTACTGCACCTGATTTAATTATTGATGATTTTGTTACAAATTCACTTCAATCAGATTCTGCAAACATTTCTAGCGGCAAAGTTATTAATGCTACGGGAGATGTCATTAATATCTCAGGTGACTCGGATTTTGATATGTTGGTATCCGAAAATATAGAGACTGATAAGTTTAAAACGAATAAAGGCATAGCTAGTTCAGGCTCTGTTTCTGGTGAAGCGAAAATTAGAAAAGTTAATGTTAAAAATTTAATTATTTCTAATGAGCTCAATACTGAAAAGCTAAAGTCTACTACATCCTCTTTAGGCTCTGCTTCTTCAACTAAATTGGGTATATCTGATTCTTTAACATCTTCAAAAGCGCTAGGGAGTGTTCTTGATATTTCAACAAGCCAATTTATAAATCTTAAAGCCGTAAACGCTTCTTTTTCTACTGTTAATGGTGATGTTTTTACAGGACGTGATTTTCAAACTACGGATGACTTTTACACTTCTGTTTCATCTGTAAATAAAAACTTTGATTTAATAACTGATCAACAACAGATACTTGATAATTGTATGTACGTTACTGAATTTTGTTTACCTCAGACACCAAAGATAGATATTTCCTGCGTGAATTGTATATCATCTAAATCAAGTGAGTCATTTTCGGCTACTATTACCGCAGTTATTTCACAGTGTCGTCAGGGGTGCAGCTATAGCTGGTCTAAAACTGCTTTTAATGGTTATTGCCCCTCTGGTTCTATATCAGCTGGGTCGAGCAAGACGGTCTCTTGCACAGTGACTGGTAGCGCATCAGCGGAATCTTTAAAAACTGGTTCTGTTAGTATAACAGCCTCCAACTCTTTAAAATCTTCATTATCGACTACTAAATCAGTAAGTATCAGGTGGAGTAATACGCAACCGGCTGAACCTGTTGGGTGTTTTTATGATGCAAATAATCAAGTATACACAGAGCAAGACGAATCCTCTGATTTTGGTGATAATGAAAGATATGATGAAGTAACTATTTATACTTGGGATGGTGTTGAAGTCTATAGGCATGCTGAAGGTTATAATGATCGAGATGGCACAGATGGAGATTATTCAAATACATCGGGTTCGTTAAATGATGGAAGGTATTCTTTTGAAACGGGTGCTGTAATTAGCTCAAAAAGTGATGCGCGTGGTTCTGGTGGTTATCTTTATGAAGCTACTTTTGAAATTTGTCGTATTGAAAGGTGATTATATGATTACTAAATTATCAGATGAAAAGTTTTATGTGCTTTTGGCTTTTACCAAAATATCTAGTGATAGTACGTTAGGAGCTGCTTTGTTTGATTATTTCGTAACTGGTTTAACACAGGCCGAGTGTGCAGATAAAAATAATTATGATCGTTCAAACTTTAATAAGCGGTTAGATAAATTTCTCGTTGTTTATGAAAATGCTGAAAAGTATGCAAAATTAAATTGACAATGGTATCTAAAGATACCATTATATGTATAGTTTAATAATTGAATTGGAACTAAAAATGAAATTAACATTGAAATTTGCTATCGCTTTAAGCCTTGCTTCAACATCTACTTTAGCTGTTGATATGGATACATTACAGCTGAATAACCATTCTGTTTCGCTTTCAGATATTAATTCTGAGAATTTAACGTTAAACAATGGTGTTTCTGTAATCGATTTGGTTGCCTTTTACCAACCATCATTTTCTAGTTTAAATGGCGCTCAGTGGGCTCACACTCGAATTAAAACATTAGTGGATAATGCAAATGAAGTTCTTTCTAATAGTGGGTCTAATTCAATTATCCGATTAGTTAATGCTCAGCAAATGACTGGTATTTCAGATAATGCCCATTATGATGATATAAACCCTGCTGATAGAATTTTAAGTCCATACGGTGCAAATGGTGGTTATCCTGAAAATAATGCTTATCTAGCTTTTGGTGCTGATATTGCTTTGTATATAAGACCGTATAACGAATCACTTAACCCTGAAGTTTATGGCTATGGAGAAGTTGGTGGTGAGTTGTCAGTGGTCTTTGATGTTGCTGCTATAAATCAAACTGATGGTGATTATGTCTTTGCCCATGAGGTTGGTCATAATCTAAGTGCAGGTCATGTTAATGATGATAACTACACTTATTTGCCATCGGCTCATGCTACTTATTGTGCAAGTCATTATACTATAATGGGGTTGACTGAAGAAAATAACCATAAATTTTTTAGTGATCCTAACGTTGTTGTTAAAGGCGATAGTTGCGGTGTTGAAGGTGAGGCTGATAATTCATCAATAGTTAAAGAAAATGCCCCAATTGCTGCGGCTAGACGTACAGCTCCTTTGTCTGTCGGCAGTGTTGGATTTTCTTCTCTTGATTATAAATTGGATTCCGCTTCAGAGTTCGTAGTTATTAATTTAAAACGTACAGGTGATTTATCTCAAGAAACGTCAGTAGAGGTAGCCTTCTTCGATGATACAGCAAAAGAAGGTGTGGACTTCAACAAGAGCTTTGAGCGAGTTAGTTTCGTCTCTGGTTCTGATACTGCTGAATTAACCTTACCTGTAAGCGCAGATGCTTCAGGTAAATCTAAGGCTGTTTTGCGTTACCCGTACAAACTGGATCTTAATGAAGAAAACTCAGAGGCTTCAATTGTTTTTACTGAAACGCCAACACATGAAGGTGTCTTTGGTTTTTCTGCTGATAGTTACACCGTATCAGAGGGGGATGGCACTGTTGCGCTAAGTATTCTTCGTGAAGGCGGGGTGTATGGTGAAAAGGTGCTCAGGGTTTACACTGAAGATGGTACTAGAAAGTCGGGTGTGGATTTTGTTGGTTTTGATAGTGAGTTTACTTTTTTAGATGGTCAAGATAAATTAGATGTTGTAATTAATTTAATTGATAATAACATTTTCGATTCGATAGGTTCTTTCAGTGTTCATTTGGATGGTATTTCATCAGAGATTTCTATAAACACTGTTGAAATTAACTTAACAAATAATGATAAGTCTTCAGTTGACTCAAATACTGAGACTGATGTTAAGTCTAGTGGTGGTGGCTCTTTTGATTTGTTTTTTGTGCTATTATTAGTATCAAGTTTAGCGCTAAGAAGTAAAACAGTTCGAAATGGTAATAAAAAACATCTTCCAAAGTGCCTATAATCGCAGGCTGATACTTGCCTATTTAATTTGTGAAAGAGGGCCTATTGGGGCGATTGATTTAAAAAATACGCTAGGTTGGCCTAAGAATACAGTCAAAAGTAATATTGTTGGTTTGTCAGATTTGGGCGTTTTAATAGAATTCACAGGCTCAAAAAAGACTGGTGGTTATCGGTTGCTTGATTGGGGGCCAATCAAGAAATCATGGGTTAAGTCAAACTACCAAGAGATAATAGATTCTTTAGATTGTTTTATTAAAAAAAATTAAGGTGATTAATATGTTTTCAAAATTTGCTAAGGCCGCTCTTAAATCTACTGCTTCATGGGCTTTTGAATGCATAGTTGATGTTGATGAAAGTAGTGATTCCCAACTAGATGGTTTAAATGATGGCATGGGCAATTTTATTGCCGATGGCGATTCATACACTTCACAAGAAGTAACAGATGTAAAATCTAGAGGGGAGTTATACGACACTTACTACTAGTTTGTCATGCCAAACTTTATATATCTAATCATCTTAAAGGCAGCTATTTTTTAGCTGCTTTTTTTATTTTTCATAAAAGCATGTCAAATTTCACCCCCCCCTTTTTGCTACCGCTTTATCAACATAATCCATAAAATATGTCCATTGAAACGTTTTTGGGTAAATGATGAAAAACTTATTTTATTTAGTTCTGCTATTTTCACCTTTTTTTTCTTTTGCTGATTATAAAATTTCTAAGGTTGAGGTTTTTTCAGATACCTCAATGGTGATCCCTGTTAAAAAATCGATACCAAATGTAGAAGTTCTTTATTACATCTTGGGTGAAGGCGCTAATTTCAAAGCTGCTGTTAATAAAAACGTACCGAATAATTTAGCCGATGCTCAGGTTTATATGAATAAATATATAAATAGTGAAGAGGGCGCTAACATATTAAATAAAATTGTTGATAGTTACCAAAAAACAGGTAGAGCATTTTCCCTCGGTGTTAAAGAACTCCCAGCAATCGTAATTGATGAAAGATATGTTATTTACGGTTCTTCCAATATTGTCATGGCTGTAAACACGTTAAATACTTATCTAAATAATAAGGACTTTAAAAAATGAAGTTTTCCGTATTAATATTTTCTCTTCTTGTTTTTACTCATTCTAGTTATGTAAAAGCTGGCGGTGGGATTAATTCAGCAGAGATAATAGGTGAGAGCCTTTCTTTAAGTTGTGTTGCTTGGCAGCCTACAGGTGTTTGCTTTTGGCTGAAATGCAGACCATTCCCACCAAGCTGTTCTGTTGAAGAAAGTATCAAGGTTAGGCATTACAATCCTGATGCTATTGTTCAAGTTTATCAGACGCCAGGCGAAGTGCCTTGGTCTGAAATGTCTTTTGTTTCTGATTTGGTAGATTTTGATCAAACGGGTGCAACACCTGCTAATGCAAATCAAATTAGTGGAGGAAGCCGAAACAATAACTCTAAAAAGAAAAAAAATCGTAAGCAAAACTCTAAGATTATTAGCCGTCATGTTGATGTGATAGGAAGTCCTGGTCTTCTTGTAATGTCAGAAATGTTTGGCAGTACAGATTACGGATGCGAGAGCGGTGTTACCCCTTATGTTCCTTACTATGTGACTATGCTTGATTACTATTCTTGGAAGTTTCCATATAGCGAGTTTTTAAATCCTGCAACTTACATTCCTGGTATGAGAGAAGTTGGAGAAAGAGAGGATGGACAAAATGAGAACTTCCTTTTTACAGGTCGCTTCGGTAATTTATTTCCTCGAATTGGAAGTCTAATGCAAAACGATAGCTATAAGGCTTCTGCTGTTTTTGCCCAAAGAGCCGCTGATATTGTTACTGATGAATCTGCTCTTCACATTTATAACTACCTTGGCGATAGAAACGGTAAAGATGGTTATTGGCCGCCTAAGCAAGTCGAAGAGTGGCGAAGTAAAGAAAGTAAATGGCAAATGCTTTACCCAAAAAAAGATAGTAGTTGTCATATATTTGGCGAGAGTTCAACGCGTAAAAGTGCAGGTGATGCTAGATCTTTAGCTTTTGACGGTTATGAGCATAGACGTTCTGATGATGGTAATTATGCATGGCAACTTTGGAGACCTTACGAATGTTGTGAGAAAAAAGGTCAAGTTTTCTTATATAGCGTAGGTATTTGATTATGAAAAAAACAATTATTTTTACTGCTTTATTATTGGCTTTTACTTCTAATAATACACTAGGCGCTGAGAAGAAATTAGATCCTAGATTAGTGTTTGAAATTGGTGGAAAAGCTAAAATTAAACAACGGAGGAATAGATTGATTCCTGTCGGTGCAGGGGTTCGTTGGGAAACCCCTATGTGTGGGAATTTCGATATGTCACTATCTGTTTCAAATGTTTTGAATGGTGTTTCAGGTCAACTAGAAAAACTTGCCGATGACTTACTTGCCAGTGTAACTGGTGCTATTTCTAACTGGCCGATGATGGAAATTGCAAGAGCTGATCCTCAATTGTATGAATTTATTCAGCAGGGAAAAGTTGAAGCAAGTGAGATATTTAACGGTTCAGTTGCTTCTTGTGAGGAAATGACGGATAAAATAATCAGTGAAGGATATGGTACTGCTGGTTCTGTTGGTAGTTGGGTTGATATGTCAGGGTTTGAGGATTGGGGAAATACAGATTCTGATAATGATGATGTAGTTCAAAAAGATGACGATATAAAAGAGAATAAAGGTGATTCAGGCGTTACTTGGATCGATGGTAGAAAGGCTGGGGGTAAAGACCAAGACCCGATTGAAACCGTTGCTGATACGGTGAAGGCTGGTACAAATTTACTATCAAATCGCAATGTTAGAAGTAACTCTAATTTCCCTGATTCTGAAGGTGTTAACTCCCCTTGGTTTGCAAAATATTGGTCAGACCCTGAAGATGCGGCTAAATGGGTTATATCTATTGTGGGTGAAACTACACTCAGAACTTGCCTAGAATGCGAAAGGCTTAACACTACGCCAGGAAAAGGCGTTTACTCAATTCTTGAAGAAAAGCAAAACCAACTTGAATTAAGATTAATCGCTTTACTTGATGCTCCAATAGTTAGTTATGATGCCGAAATATTGGAAGCAGTATCAGCACCAGGTTACGCAATCTCACAGCAGGTAATGGAAGCTCTTAAATCAGAATCAATTTACCAAACCTCTTTAGTTGAACGCTTGGCTGAAGAAGTTGCAATAGTTGATACTGTTGAACGGCTTATAGCTGCTAGGCGCATTTTGCTGACAGGGAAAAAAGAAGCAAATATAGCTCAAAATCCTGATGCAGTTCTTATTATTGATAATCGAATAACTGAGTTAGGTCAAGAAATGGAACTCCTTAGGCAAGATGCAGAGTTAAGAGCCACTACTAAACAATCGGTAGCTGTGACTCTTATAGAGCGAAAAATGCAAAGGGATAATCAACGGTTTAGTAACCCATCGAATGATACTACTGATGCGATCAGAAATATTTCAGGGAGAAGCCGATGATGATTAGTAATCACATTATTAAAAGCCTTTTTAAATGGTCTATTTATACCTTTTTATTTATTCTTTCTGGTGTGCTTATTTTGCAATTAAGTTTCGTTCTACTTGAAAAAAGAGACGCTATTTTTTCGTTGGCTAATTTTTTCGATGGCGCTGGTTCTTATTTTCATTTATTTCGCTTATCTGTCGCTTTCCTAATCGTTTATTACTGGGAGCATTTAGTTTTATTTGTTTGTAGTAAAAATAACTACGGTGATCAAGAATTGAAGACACTATTAGGTTGTCGGTTGCATTTTATTTGTGCATTATTTTTATTAGAAACATTAGGTTTCTTATTTTAGGGTGATTTATGGTAGTTGATAGTGTCATTGACGCGTACGGTATTTCACTTGGATTTTATATCTATAATGTCTTTTGGGATATTTTTGCACAAACGGGTCTCATTTACCTTCCTATTATAGGTTTGATATTTGGTGCTGTTAAATCGGCGCATGAGAGCGGTATGGATGACCACAATACTAAATCATCATTAAGAACTGTTGGTATGGGTCTATTTTTTATTCTTTTAGCATTTGAGTTCGCTCTATATCCAATGGTTAAACTTGAGTTTGATGATATTCGATATTATGCAAGAGAATGTAGCATCGATGATAGGGCAGGTGGCACTGTTACTACAGATATAATGGGTGAAGAGGCTGAGTTCGTCGCTGATAGTATGGTAGTTCAGCTAGGGCATAGGACAGTAAGAATCCCCGTATTATTTGAAATTATAATAAAATTATCTCAAGGTATTAAAAATTGGGCCGTTGATGAATTACCCTGTTCAACAGATATCCGTCTTATTTCTGATGCTATGGTTAAGCAAAGAATTACAGATCAAGCTTTAATTCAGGAGACTAAAGAATTTGTTGCCACATGTTTCACTCCTGCTAGATCTAAATATTTTACTGACCATGGTAGGTGGACTGCAATTAGTGACTCTGAGGACTGGCCTGGGGGAAGAAAGTTTGTGCAAAGCAATGGTCTTTACGACAATGCTGATGGTGATGGATTTTATTCTAAAACTGCAAGGCTAGGTTTTGAAAATAGCATTAACGAAATTGAAGAGGCTGAACAATTACCTTCAGGTTACGGTTTTCCCACTTGTAAAGAATGGTGGTTAGGTGTTGGTATTATCAATAGCCCATATGTTGCTGAAGAAGCTTTATCTACACGTTTGTATTTTAGTGTAGAAGAATGGCTTAGAGATAAAGAAACGGAAATTTACGATACCTTAACCGATAGATTAAATCAGGTAAAAATGAAAAGTTATGTTTACCTCGATGTTAAAGATGTTGTAGTTCAACAGTCTTTGTTTACTCCTTTCAAAATGTCCCAATTAAATGCTATTTCTACTACCGATTATGGTCTACAAGGAGATGATGGAATAACTGATTGGGCATTTAGGGCATTAGGTACTGCGGGCGTTGCTGTATCTTCTATAGATCAATTTAGTGGTGGTTCTATGCTACAACTAGCTATGCCTATGGTTAAACCTTTTGTTCTAATGTTTATTATTATCGCTTTTTTGCCAGCCATGATAATGAGCGGTTTAAAATGGAAATATATTGGTTTGTTCCTAGGGATAATCAGTTCTATTATGTTTTGGCCTTTTTTCTGGGAACTTTCTAGGCTAATAGATGATACTTTGCTAACGGCTTTAGGCGTTGATTTCAATGAGATAAATACACAAGTTCTTACTCAATGGATTTCATCGGGAATGTATCTTTATGGGCCAATATTATTCTCTACGGCTTTAGGTTGGGTTGGTTTTGCTGGTGCTGAAGGTGCTTTCCAAAAAATGGCAGGTGGAGCAGGTTCTGCGGGTCAGAAAGGTTCTGGTGCTGTTAGGAAAGGTGTTAGTAAAATGAAAAGTAAAGCTAAACCACAGGAGCAAGATTAATGAGTTCTAATATTTTTCGTTTTCGAAAAGACTCTACATTTGAAGAGTCTTTTGAACTTTCTCGTGAGCTTACTGATTGTTTTAATTATTACTATCAACCTCAATATTCACTTAAAACTGGTATTATTACTTCGTATGAGTGTTTGATTAGGTACACTCATCCTAAAATGGGGTTACAAACACCCGATGTTTTTTTAAGTGATTTATTTACCTATAATCTTTGGGAATATCTTTGGCCTATCATGTTGCGGAAAGCGTCAACTGCTTTAAAAGCATTACCTCACAATGTGAAACTTGCTATTAATGTTTCGCCAAAAGAGCTAGAAGACGGTAATTACAGCTCTTTTTTGAACACATTCTTTATAATGGCTAAAAAGGGTTATCTTAATCCGAAGCGCTTTGACATAGAAATTACTGAAGACTTTAAAATAAAGGATTTCTCTAAAGTTAATAACTCTATTTCTTTTCTTAATGAGCTTGGTGTGAATGTTATAGTTGATGATTTTGGTGCAGGTTTTAGTAATTTGACTTCTTTGGATATTTTAAATATCCAAGGGGTTAAAATTGATCGAGGTCTTGTTAACGGGATTGAAAATAGTAAAATAAAGCAAACAATAGTTAAATCGCTTGTTGATATTGGCAATGTAAAAAGCGCGACTATTTTAGCCGAAGGAATTGAAACTTTTGAGCAAGAAAAAATTGTAAAAGATTTAGGTTGTACCTTAGGTCAAGGTTTCTTTTTTGGTAAACCTAAATCTGATTTTGTACCGTGTTTTACTAAGGCCACGCGCCGAGATTCGTTATCTATAGTAACGTCCTAATCACCTAGGAAGGCTTTGCTGATGGTGTAACTAGGTAAGACCTAGAAGGTTTAACACAGCTATATTTCTAATTTTAGATATGAGCGGCCTTTGAGTGTAGTCGTATGTTTAACATACGCACAATCTCTTATTGAGATTGGAATTCTTCGGAATTCTCTTAAGAAATTGGTGCGTGGGTCTTTTCTTTTCTTTTCTTTAAGCTTGCGAGTGTGAGCTTTAATTTAAAAAAAACAGGCGCTTACGAGCTGCCTTCAACACGTAACAAAGAGGTTTTTATGAGTTTAAATAGAGAAGTTATAAAGTCATTCGCTAACACCATCGTAGAAGTTGATATTGCAATTGTCACTAATAGTAAAATTAACTTTGATTCATTTATTAATAAGATAGATGAAGTGTGTTGGTTGGCATTATCAAAAGGGGATGTAGTTCCAGAGCTTTATGTGAATATGATAGATGATGCTTTTTTAAAGCTTTCTTCTGATCACAAGGGTAAGTATCGAATTGCTTACGATTCTGCTGTGCTTCTTCACAACGCTCAACAATATTAAAAAAACAGAAAACAGGCGCTTACGAGCTGCCTTTAACACGTAGAAGAGAGGTTATTATGTTATTGGATTTCAATAAATTTAAACGAGTTGTTGGGTATATTGTAGACCTTAATTTACCTTTAAGACATTATGCTATTACAGAGTCTTATGTTTATTTAGACGAAAATGACTTAGAGAGAGTTATTTTTAGTAGTAGTTTATATAATAATGATAAAGGTGATTTGTTACTTTCTGAGTATTTAAACTTAAATGTTTTTGAGACTTCAGGGAAAAAACTTGCGAAGATAAGTCATGCTGAATATGACCTTAGAGTTAGTCAATACCAGGCTAACTTAACTGCTGATATAAAAAAAATATCGTCCGATGATTTTCATTGGAAACGTTGTGTACTTCCGCCTGAGAAGTGGTGCAAAGTTAATGGTGTTGAAGTTTTTTATATTCCTGAATATATACAAGATAATTATGTTACTTGGCTTGCCCTATATAATGATTTGTATTTTGAATTAGTTGAGAGAGCCACTTGTTCACCTGATTTCATTGCGAATAAGATAATAGGTCATTCTCCAGAATAAATACCATAAAAAGCCCTACATATTTTATATGTAGGGTTTTTTTATCAAAGTTGTAATGTATGAATATTTATCTTTCCCCCGTAATTATCCCGCAACTTTAGCTACCATAAATTAACATTGTTGTTTACAAGCACATGTGTTAATTTAAGAGTACGAAATAATAAATTAATATTGATATGACATTAATAGAATATATAAAAACAAGATACGGCACTTACAGAGGTGCTACAGCGGATTTCCTAAAAGATAATACTCATATATTGCCACAAGAACTATCTAGGTGGAAAAAAACAATGAGTGTCCACTTAGAAACAGGTGAGCTGTATAAACCGGCCTCCAAAAAAGTAATGCTAAAACAAAAAATAATCACTTGTGTTAATAAGCAGTAGTGTTTATTTTGGGCGTTTATGGGCTGGATATTTACGTATTTCGACAGCGCCAAGGCTATCATTTCAATTAATAAAGGAGTTTAAATGGAAATCAGTAATAAAATGCCTGCACTGCTTGGTCTAAATAAAAAACAAGAAACAGGAAGAAGTAGAATTAAATTATTTTCTTTATTCGTTGTTTCTTTTTTTATTAGTGTTGAAGCTAATGCAAAAGATGCTTGTAGTGATCAGGTGATTGGTTATATTTCAGGTCTTGAAACTGTTGTTTCATTACCAGTAATTGAAAAAAACCAACGTGATAAGGTTCTTAAACAGATGGAGTATATTAAAAAATTACAAGAGTCCCTACCCGATTGTGAAGTTGTTGGTTTCATTCCAGAATTGAAAGCAACAAAAAATGCTTTGAAATTCGCGACAGAACAAATTAACAAATAAGAGATAATTTATGGAATACACAGGCTTAAATCGTGATCACAAGTTGCTCTTTATTGTTAGGCGTATACCAGTGAAAGGGCGTAGATTTGGTAAAAACTATACTAGATGTTTTGATGCTGAAATTACTAGTATCTTGTTAAGAGATACATTTAAGATGCTGTATGGTAGTTCCTTTTTTTATAGAGTTGGAATTTTTAATGTTGGGAAAGTGCAATGAAATTAAGCGTGGATTTATCAGAGTTGAATTTAGCAGCTTCAAAAATGCAAGGTTTAATACCATACCTTTCAGAGTTATGTAAATGTAAAAAAAACTATGAAGCAGGGCTTTTTTTAGCGAGAGATTATGTTTTAACTAATGGTGGAAAGTGTGAAAATTTAATTAATGAAGAGACTAAATTAATACTTGGGCTTGATGTAGCGACATGTTTTCAACTTTATCCTGATATTGACTTATTTTATTTTGAAGTTTGAAGTCATTAAATATTGGAGAAAAAAATTATGTCATATGTTAGTGCATATCCTGTTTTTTTAATTAACCCTTGCATTTTACCCCTCAAAGAGATTGAGACTTCAAAAATTATTGGTTTTGGTAAATACAATAAGGTTACATTAAAAAGCCCAAATTATTTGCCGCATGCTCATTATTCGAGACTTATTATTGCTAACCTAACGACGCACATTCATGAAAGACCTGAGCGCTCCTATTATTTAATAGCTAGCTCAATAAGTGATTTTTTCAAAAAAGTTACTGGCCAGAATGTAATATCAGGTGGTACATATAAAAACTTTATAAGAGCGCTTGATGAAGTTTTTGATACTACATTTAAAATTGAGCCTAACGGTCAATGCGTTATTTCTCAGTCAGGTAGTTTAATTTTTGATGATTTCAATATAGGTGACTACCACGTAAAAGATAGAGAAGTGATTTACACACCATCAATTAATTTTAAAGAGCTTGCGGCCTGTGTGAATAGCGTTGTTCCAATTGATATTAGTTTTCTTCAATTCGTCAGGAGTAAAGATGTTGTTCTTGCCCATGACTTATATATTTATTTAGTTCTGCTAGGTTTAAAAAAAGATGAATTGTTTTTTATCCCTTGGAAAGACCTTCATAAATATATATTTATACATCTTAGAGAACTCAATTTGAGTAGGTTTAAAAGGCGTTTTTTTCGAGCATTAGATCTTATAGTGACTTACCACCAAACCGCTAATATTTCAGTAAACTGTTCAGAATTAGGAGTTCACATAATTTATATAGATATTCAGACTAATTAGATGCTTGGCATCTTAATTAGTCTGAATATGCATAAGCACATATTTTATTAAAAAATTATTTTAGGATTTTTATGAACAGAGATAGCAATGAAATGCTTTTAAAAGATGATGAATCTAGTTTAAGCCATTTGGAATTTTTGGAACCTGATATAGATTCTGATTTTTTCAAAATAGATTATGAGGTTGAGGGCGCTCTATATATTGGTAAGGAGGTTATAGATGTAGAGGATTTCTCAATCTCTATTTATTTAGGGGTTGTTCAAGATATTAATCAAAAAGTAGTTGCAAGGCTTAAGTTTTACAAAATAGATAATGAATATATTTCTAGCAATAATATTTCCGTTACAGATGTTCTTGATGCTTATTCTGAGACCGCTAGGTTTATACAGTTCTTTGATGAATACGATGATATTAATATAGGTGATATTGATCTATTTGAGCTCCAAAATTTATTAATACTATCTAGGCTTGAAGTAGTCGCTAAATATAGAGGGTTAGGGTTGGGTAAAACGATATTAGATGATGTTAAAAAACGCTTTTTTTGCTCAGAAACGGATATCATGTTTTTGCAGGCTTTTCCATTGCAATTTGAAAACTCTAAACCTCATAATGATGCAACTTGGAGTAAAAGAATGTCGCTAGATATTTTTCCAACTATTGAAAAATCAGCAAAAACAAATTTGGGTAAGTATTATGAATCATTGGGGTTTGAACAAATAAAAGGTGAATATTACTACTTGAAAGAGAGTTAATTATTTTATGAAACAATTTTACTCTCAAGTTTATTAATAAGTTTTAATTGGAATTAATATGCAATGAAAGACCTTATCAAAAAAAATATAGTTAAGTTAGTAATGCCGAATATAAACTTAAGGAGTGATTTTTTTTCTACGGATTTGCCAATTTTTGCATTAGATGGAAAGTCTAAAGAGGCTGTTGAATTTACCTATAAAGGTACATCTGTAAAAGTTATGCCAAGCATTATCGGCCGCGCAACTATTAAGGACAAAGAAATAATCATTTATTGTTTGAGTCATTTAGTTGCCTTAAAAAACGCCCAGCTACCATTCGACAATACAGTTTACCTAAATCCTTACGATTTCCTTAAATTTACTGGCAGAGGAACATCGGGGAAAGAGTACAATCATCTGAATAAAGCTTTATGTCGGTTGGCAGGAACTTCTTTCACAACGGATTATGATTATAAAGGTAAAGGTCGAATATTTCTCCAAAGTTCGCGGTTCATTGAGAAGTTTCAAAAATATGATGATGCAAAGTCAATATACTGGCAAATAATACTGCCCGAATGGCTCTTGGTTGCTATCAATGATGGCGATATTTTGACATTGCACCAAGACTACTTTCAGCTATCTAGTCCATTTGAACGTAGAATTTATGAAGTGTGCCGCAGGCAATGTGGGGACGCTCCTGTTAAGGTTATTGAGTCAGATTGTTTGCGAAAACTAATTGGCGTTAAGTTATCCCAATCAGCTTTTAATAGGCGTATTAAAAACTTGAAAATATTATTCAATTATAAGCTTGTCCTTAATGGCAATACTGTATTTATTTATAACGATATTTTTGGTTAAGCAATAGGCTATGTTTGGCATGCCAAATTTTTATATTTTAATTTTGATTTTTACTTTTTTTAAATTAGAATAATCTCTTACTTTTAGTTTTACTTAAAAAACAAAACAGGCGCTTACGAGCTGCCTTCAACACGTAGGAAAGAGGTTATTATGAGTTTATTTATTATCTGTGGTTATTTATATGGTCAAGAGGCTGTTTCTAAAATGGTTGAAACTGAACATTTAGTTGATGCTATTACTATATTTGAAAGTCATCTAGTTAAGGGCAATGAAGATATTGATTGTCATATAGCTAGTGCCATGTGTTTAGTTGATGTGTTTAGCCAGCGATTGGGTAATAAAGCTAATCACTATATTGACTGCCTTCATGACAAGGCGATGATTGAAAGCAGCTCCTTTATTCTTGATAAACCTTTACCTAATGATTTTTCAAGTCAACCTGCTGAGCTTATGGATAAATATGTAACTGACAATTCAAACATTGTTTTTGATGGTTGGGAGGCTAACGAGCTTTGGGATCAAATGGATACTTTATCTATTTCTTTGAAAAAATTCGCTGCTATACCTTTGAATTCAGTTTTGAAATAAACAAAACAGGCGCTTACGAGCTGCCTTCAACACGTAACAAAGAGGTTTTTATGAATGTACTAAAGAAAGATAGTGATAAATTGTTAAAGTTAGTTAATTTGCCATTAGCAGATTACCACGCTCGAATTGCTATATATAATTTATCAGAAAACTTGTTGAATTTTTATTCTTCAAATGCATCATCCATCAATGCAAAAAAAGTGGTTGTTGTTAGGAATAGCGATGATTTTTCTTACGCAGCTCATGTTAGAAATACTTGCGACAAAGTGTTATTTCTATTTGGTGAAAATTACCATGTTGATTCATACTTATCTGATGTGTGTTTTAGGGTTGAACTACCGAAGGCACTTATAAAAAGAGTATCAAGCATTTAAATCTTAGACCCTTTTCAGGGTCTTTTTTTTAATTCCAATTTTAGTAATAATTTCATCTCAAATATACCTCTGTTATATCTCCTCTAAAATGACCAAGCTCCTGAGCAAGAATGTCTCTTGCGATATCATGATTAACTTTTAGAGCATCCTTTATTTCATCAAGCCTTTCTTGAGCGTATCTGTGCCTTACTCCATGCAGGCCATGTGAGAATGTAAGTGAACGTTGTGATGCTCTTGTGAACGATGCTGAAAGCGCATTACCTCCTCCTATGTCATATCTTTGGAGGTAATTAACCCCTCTGTCCATAGTCGTTTTTGGGCTACTTAATCTCCTATCCTCTAGTTCATTCGATAATGATTTTGAGAGCATTACTTCGCGTGTTAGTCCGCCCTTCCCTGTGACTAAATATGTCACACCTTCTCTTCCGACAAACCTTTTTTGATCCCATGTTCTTGTTTTCGTTTTTTCACCTTCATTAATTTTTTTCAACGTTATAAGTTCGTGAGCTCTTAGACCAGCATTGTGGGCAATACGGACGGCTAATGAATTTCTATCGTTCATGCTGTTTGTTATTTCTTTTATTTGGTTACTAGCATAAGCCCTAGTCGATAATTTTTGTTCGCTTATAGCGATCACTCTCTTTAGATCATGACCCAATGCAATTGAAAGAGCCCTTCTATTTCTATCTATAGATTTCTGTGATGCGTAACCATCTTTGCTGTTTTTTAAATACTCTTCCGCTTTTTCTTTTGTTATATGCTTGAGTCTTTCGACTCCTAAATCTTTTGCTATTTTTGTAATAGCTAGTATAACTTCGTTTTTGGATCTTATAGATTTTAGCTGTTTAAAATTCCCAACAGTCTCTTTACTTTGAGTATCGTTCTTATTCATTTTTGATCTAATTAATGATTGAGCTTGTTGTTTTAAGCTTTTTTTCTTTGCCATATTTTCAACCTTCCCCGCTTATTTCATCTTCCTTTTCTATCCTTCTGTAAGCAGATCTTACGCCATCGGGTTTCATTTTTATCTTCTTAAATGTTTTCAACCACAGGCTTATATCTGCGAAAGAAAACTTATAATCTTCTTTCAATTTCTTTGCTTCGATAAAGTATGGTCTCAATTTTGAACCTGAGTAATTCCTTTTTTTTCTTTTCGATTTTATTTCAGCTTTTATAGATTTTAACTTTTGAACTTCATTTTCAAGCTGAATTATTTTTTCTTCTATCATGCCCACCCCTTTCTTTTTGACTCTATAAATATACATTATAATCGTTCGTTTATAGCGTTCATAATGTTACGTCATAGTATTATAATTTACTCCGTTCGTAAATGTTGTATTTGTGTTATAATTGCATGGTAAAATAGAGTTCAACTTGTTGAATACCTATTTTCCGTGTGCCTTTTGCGCCAGAGCTTACGAACCCTGCCGCTCTAGGTTAACACGTAGTGTAACCTAGAGCGGCAGGGCCGCCAAAAAGGAGGGGCCATTTGCTCATGATGCCCCTCCCAACTGGCGGGTAAGCGACGGTCATGCTTGCATGACCGCGAACTCACTAAAACCTCGAAGGTTTTATGAGTTCGGCACGACGAAGGAGTGCTGGCGCAAAAGGCGATTGAAACTTGTTGCATTCGGCTTGTGGTAAAAGCAGATAAGCCATGAGGATTATATAATGATGCTAGGAAACACGAGCTTGCGAGTAGGTGACAAAGCGAATTATTTAATCTGATTGGCTTGTCTTCATTATTTTCGCGCCAATTTTTTTGCTGTTTCTTTAGCAAAAAACATTGATAAAAAGCGCGGTTTTTGTATTTCTTTTTTTTAAAAAAAGTTGATATAAAAATGGTTGTATGGCATTTTTAATCTGTTGATAAAAAACCAGGCGGAAAAATTTCCTGCCTTTTACACGTAGAATAGAGGTCTTTATGTTTCAATCACAAAATCAATTTAATTATTTCAATGTGCTTTCTTTTTCAGATTTTTATAAGAAGATTCATGAGCGCTTTGTAAGTTATATTTCTAGGAATGAGAAAATGCATGAAAAAGCTTTACTACCTTATTCAAGTGGGTGGGTTTCTCCTACACATACTGAACTAGCAGAATTTAAGAAACTTGTCGGCCATTCAACTATTGAGTTGGCTGAAATGGTTGGAATGAATCCGAAAAATTTGCGTAATTTCTTTAAAGAGAAAAGTTACATTAATGGTAAGCGTATTCAATATACAGTTTGGAGATATTGGTTAGAGTCTTTCGGTCTAGCTGAAGTTAATCACCTTAAAACAAAACGACCATTTTTACGTTCTTCTATATTTAGTGCAAAATCTTCGGTTTTTGAAAAACCCAAGATATCCGAGTTAAGAGTTCTGGTTTCACGCTCTGGAAGTTCTGTATCTAAAACATCTCGCTCATTAGATTTTTCAGAATCAATGTTATCCCATTATCTTTATAGTAATAATGTTGACGCTAATTTAGTTTTTCCCATTGAGCACAAAAACTGGTTGAACTTTCTACTTCATATAGGGATTAGTTCTTTAACTGAGTACTCAGAGACCCCGAAGCTACCTAACGTAACCCTTTTGCCTTTAGATTCAGGCTTTGAACCACCAAACCCTAAAGTTTTGAGGCAGTTTATTTCTTGGACAGGTTATACCCCAAATGAATTAGCACAAGAATTTGGTGTTGAAAGCTCAAAGATTTCTTTTTACTGTTCTAATCGTTCAGCTAGAACAGCAGAGGTGTCTCTTGATCCTAAAATTTATAGTGCTATTGATTGGCGCTGCCCAACTTACAGTGAATTAAGAACGTTCATTAATATACTTAGTATCGATAAGTACGAAGCCGCAAAAATTTTAAAAATGGGAAAGCAAGAGATAGATGAGATTTTAAGTACCAGGGATAATGATTATTCTAAACTTGAACCTTTAGATCTATATCAGAGTGATTGGTTCAACTTGCTAGACGCTCAAAAAGTTATTGATGGTGCTGAGTTAAAATCACTTGTGGACAGGGAAAATAGGGCTCATCACATAAATTACTCGCTGTGGCGAGTCATGCTGCAATCTTTTGGTGTTCTTGCTCCTCTTAAGTATGAAGTAAAAGAGGTCGTAGTGAGAGCTCCTAGAGCTTCCTAGACCCTTTAAATATATAAAATAGGAGTATTAAAATGGTTATAAGTGATGTTATTGCCTCATTTCATAATTCTAAGAATCATGAAGATTTAACAGAAGCTAAAAATTGCGTTCGGTTGCTAAAAAGTAAATTTTCATTCAGTAGGGATGAGATTTTGACAGCTTTAGTAAAGAATAAAGTTGATAGTACATCTAGTTTTTCTTTAGCTGAGTGTGATAAATGGCTTAAACGTAATTTTGACTAATAATAGAGTAAAATTGCGATGCTGTTATAAACAGCACCGCTTCTTCCATGAAATATGGGTTTTTACTTTTTTCCTTAGTGTTGTGACCAATTGCGGGCAGCTCGTAAGCGCCCTTCTTTTTCTGCTGGTAAATGACCAGTGACATAATCTTAGTATTGTACTTTATAGATTTGTTTATCGCGATCATTATAGGAGTAAATTTGGCATGCCAAACTCTAATCAATTATTACCACCGCCCTTTTATACATTTATTCTAACTTATTACTCAAATAATGCTTACGTTATGCTTGATAAGTTTAGGTATGAAATATCGGACATTGCAAATCAAGTTTCAATCGATTGGGATTCTAGTCGAAGTAATTTGGCTTTGGATGGATTGTTAGTTAAAGGAAGTAAAGTATTTGGATTAGAGAAAGCAGATAAAGGGCGAGTTTCAATTTTAGCAAAGGAGGCTTCCTTTGATATCACTGATGAGAATGGGAATTCTTTTACCATTAAGTTTCCTTTAATAAGATTCAATAATTTTAGAAAGCACTTTTCTGAACCCCTTTGGTTTAATGGTTTAGATTCTATAAAAAGAGAATATCAAACTTACAAATCTGGAAATCGTATTACTAGGTATAAACCTGATCCAAATGCAGCAAAGGATAGAGAGGCAGCTATCAAAAAAAGTCTTGAAATTGAAAGTGAATTAGTTAAAAACGCCATCAAAAAAGATAAATCGTGGTTGTATTTCTTAAAGCCTTTAAAAACTGCTTGCCCGTATTTTTACAGTAAAGGTGTTGCTGAGATCTACCTTTGGTGTGATCTATACTATAACGATACGAAAGACGATAATTATTTTACAGCATTAAAGTTGGTGAGTGTAAAAACTTGGGAGTTCTCAGGTTTGCAAAGAATTTATCCGATTCAAAATAAAAAACTATTTAGAAAGGGTTTAAACCCTTCATTTTCTGCTTTCTTCGTTCCATCTAGATTACCAATCGATGGGGAAGATATTTATGTTTTAGAAGCCCCCGCAGACGCTGGTATGTCTTTTAAATTGACTGGCGTGTTAAGTGTAGCCGCTTTGATGGCTGATAATATAGCCAATGTTGTTTTATATTTAAGATTATCATTTCCTAATTCTCGTATAATTTTGGTTGCAGATAATGACCAATATGGTGATTCTTTAAATAAAGGGGTCGATGTTTGTGAAAATGTACTTAGAAATACCGAGGGGCCAATGGAAATGATAATTCCAAGTTTTGAGGATGCAGAGAAAAAGCTTGAATATAAAGATTTGACTGATTTTGTTAAAGCTTATGGTGAAGCCAAAGGTCAAGAGCTCCTTAGGCTTAGTGATTAGTTATTCACAGGTTAAAATATTTTTTATTTTTGCTGGTTTTTTACCTTTTCTAGAAGAAAGTGAACATCAATATAAGGATGGTTTTTAAATGTCATTTAAAGATAGCTTAGAATATTTTATTTATATTTCAATTTTCGTATTGTTCATTACTGCATCTTTTGAAGTTCTTTCTTATTATTTTCGTTGTACTCGTTTCAATAAGAAGAATAAGAAGAAGAAGAAGAAGCTTAGATTAAAATAATGCCAGAATGGACTCAATTAATAACTTTAGAAATTTGTCATGCCAAATTTTACTTGTTAGTAAAAATCAAGACCTTTTATTTGTTGTCAGTTTTGTTTATTATGTAAATTAACACTCGATCTTATGATCAAGAAAAAAACAGGCGCTTACGAGCTGCCTTCAACACGTAGAAAAGAGGTTATTATGTTACCAATTATTGAATTATGCCAATCCCTTACAATTCCAGCCGTTTTAATTTCTGTACTGCTTTATGTTTGGTCTAAGCATAGACAAATGAATTAATTACAATATTATGATGTAAACAAAGCCCAAAATGTAAATTTTGGGCTTTTTTTTGCATGAACTTCACTACAGTAATTGGGATATAGTGTTCTTAATGTACTATTATTATTTTTTTCTAAAGATTTAACCTTTATTTTGGAGTAAAATTTGTCGATTCGTTTTTTAAGTGAGAATAACCACTAATGGCTGAAATTAAAGTACAATTTGAGGCTGGTAATTTTGACAGTACTGTCAATTATATTAGAAATCATAATTTAGGTGGTTTTCAAGGAAGTTCAACAGTTACTGTTGAAGATTATTTAAGGAGTGAAATTAAAAAATTATTTGAATCTGAATTGGAACGCTGGGGGGCAAAAGATTACTCTTTTTTTGAGAATGTGTGCCACCATCCAATTCAAGGGGTTACATGTTTGTATATAATTGGAGATGACCCCCTTGAGCCAAAACATGTTTTTGAAGTAAACGCTTATAATAAAAAATTTATGGGTGATGTAGTCGCCTGTTTGTATGTGTTTCTATAATTAAAATAAAACTATCCCTTAATGTTTATAATGAAATCTTAAGGGATGGTTTTTAAAACTTAAACAAACAGGCGCTTACGAGCTGCCTTCAACACGCAGAAAAGAGGTTATTATGAATGTAATTATTATAAAGCAATCTGAAGCAGGTGGTTTTTCAATTTCATGTTCAAGCACTGAAACAGTTAAAGTTATTATTATTGAGGACGATAAATGTGATAATTCGAATGTTAAAGTTGATGGTTTAGATTGTATTGCCTGGTCTACTGTTACTGAAGTTTCTCAAGATAGAGTTGAAAAAATACTATCGACGTATAATCCTTGAAATTGAAATTTATATAAAAAAAAGCCCAAATTAATGGGCTTTTTTTATTTTTCGTGAATATTTTAAATCGTTTAATTTTGCTTTAGATTTTCTAATTGAGTTTAGTGTATTTAGTTTTTCATCAAAGCTTTTAGCTTTAACATCTTCAATTTCCATATTTGTTTTGCCTTTTACCTTTCTTTCTTTTTTGGCCTGTTTACATATTTTTTCATAAGATAAGAAAAGCTCCTTTAAATTAATGCATTCCTTTAGGCTTTCTTTATAACTTATTAGCAATTTTTCATTATGATGCTTAGCGTAATAATTCACCGCTAATTCATACCTTTCAATTGAAACATCAATGTAGCTTTTTTCAGGCTCATCATTATTAGCTAATTTGTTAGTTTTTTCTCTCAATTTTAAAAGTAAAGCCGAAACAATTTGATGCTCACTTCCTTTGCTAATTATATTTACCGTATTCATAAAAACCTCTTTGTTACGTGTTGAAGGCAGCTCGTAAGCGCCTATTTTATTTTGTTCATGATTAGGAAAATCATTTTATCTTGTTCAGTAGCTTCCCGTACAAGTTCCCTTTCAGGTCTAAAGCGTCCCCCTAAGTCAACCCAGCGCATAAGATGACCTTCTTCAATGAAATGTTCGCTTGTTAAATCAAAAGCATTGAGGATTGTTTGGGTTGCAATTTTTGAACATTGGTCTCTATCTAGCTTTACAGTACGCTGAACTTTTTCTGTATATTCAATTTCCATATTAACCTCTTTGTTACGTGTTGAAGGCAGCTCGTAAGCGCCTATTTTATTACATTGTGTAAGGTTAAATAATAAACAAAAAAGTTTGTTTTTTCAACTTTAAAAAAATTAAAATAAATCTATGAATAATTAATATCACTCCAATAAACTAAACAGTTGCGTTTATAAGCGCTAGTGTTTATATTTGTAGTGTACTGTTGAAAAATTAATTTTTTAAAAATCATATATCAGGAGATGAAATGAAAAGCGGAGTTACAATAGAGGATCAGTTATTAAATAACTCGGACTACGATGAATTGCAAAGAATTCAAATTATTTCGAATCGCTCTGATTTGTTTAAATCTATATTAATTGGGTTGCTGCAAGATACTGATAACGATTTCAAATCGAATCAAGCTTGGCTTGGTACGTTAAATCTGAGCGGTAATACTGCACAAGTTAAATTGGTCGTTACACAAGAACCTAATGCTTTCATTGATGAAAATTGATTTTAGGGTTGATTCTTAAGTTTTTGTGCTATTATTTTTTTTGATTATTAGTTTAATGAAAACTAAAGAAAAAAAACAGGCGCTTACGAGCTGCCTTCAACACGCAGAAAAGAGGTTGTTATGAATTGTGCTACTTTAATTACTGAAAACCAAAATTTTTTTTATGCTAAATCTAAGGGTAAGGTTTATAGAATTGATAAGCTTTCCTTCAATGATGACTGTCACGATGAATTACTTAAAGGTGATGGTTTAGTTGCAGTTGGAAGTTTACCGAATTTTGAAAATATAGATTTAATGACTCATCGACACAAAGGTGAAAGAGATTTTTCTTTTGAAAAAGAACCAGGAACAATTGGTTTTTTTATCCGAGTTTACACTGGTGATTTTTTTCAAATAGCTGGTGTTTTTGACTCAGTTATAGATGCCAATAACTTTATGAAAGATGATGATGATGTTGCTTTAATTGACTCAACTAATATTAGAGGTTTATCAAAACAGTTTCATTTTATTGCTTATTTAACTAAGTCTAATATAAAAAAAATTTGATATTTAGTTTTACGATTAATAAAAAACCGCTATTAAGCGGTTTTTTTTTGGATAATTATATATGTTTGTCATGCCAAACATTTAACATACGGTTTGTATATTCGGATATTTGGGGTTAACATTAAATCTAATTGAATTATTGCTTTTAGCAGTAAAACAAAAAACAGGCGCTTACGAGCTGCCTTCAACACGTAGAAAAGAGGTTAATATGATATACGAAGATAACTTTAAATTACTAAAAAAACTTGGCGTAATTTCTAGTGATGGAATTCCTAGAGAATATAGTAAATCGAAATCACCTTCATTTATGGATCTTGTCATAGAAAGGAACACGATTTTAGATAAAATCAATCGTAAAGATTGCATTGGTTTTTCTATGGCTCATTATTTCTTACAGAATGGGGATTTGTGCTCTGATCCACTGATGGAAGTATTGGTCTATCCAGATTTGAAAATGGTTGAAGTGTTTTCTTTTGATATGAGCATTCCACCTTTATACCAAGTTGTCTACGATGGTGAGTCTTGTGATTTTAGACTGAAAGAGTCTCTCAATGACTTTCTTAATCAGTGGCTTAAAAATCTAGGTATGCAGGGATTCGGAGAAGTTTGGTCTGAAGAAAACTAGATAATTGAGGTTCTATTATGTTTCAATCATCTATTGATTTTGATTTTGGCTCGGAGTTATCTGAGCCGCCCCAAAAAAGAGCGCTTGAAAACTCTCTTTTTTACTCTAGCCCAACCTTTAATAGTCAAGTTGGAAAAGTAGAACGAAGTTGCGTACAAATGTTAAGAGTTAGGGTTTATCGGAATTTAAATAAACCTGAGTTTTTTTCGATCTTAGCGATGGAGGGTGTTAATAAAGGAAAGGTTTGTGGTTATGCTAGGTCTGTGCTTCTTGAAAATGCTAAATTTAAGGTTAGCATAAAATCCAGAGAGCGAGTTTTACGTGATAACCGAAGAAACGTACACGCTTTCATTGAGGCTATTTTAGTTGATGCTTCTAATGATATTCAACCTTTAAATGGCTCTGAGAAGTGCGTTACTTATAACCCTTTTGTTTGTGACACCTTTTTCGTTCGAAATACTTCTGAAGCTTTCATGGACGATGTTAATGAAGCTTTGCTTCAAGGTAGTGACGTTTTTGTACTATGAATAACTAGGCCCTGTACTTTTCAGGGCATTAAACAAAACAGGCGCTTACGAGCCGCCTTCAACACGTAGAAAAGAGGTTGATATGAGTTTACAAAATTATTTAAATACCCCGATGGGAATTCTCTATAGTGAAATGGGGGCCTTTTTTTCATTTTCATCTGAACAATTTAATAAGAAAAAAGTAGAAAATACTATTTACGTTTCTCTTGGTGCTGGCTTGTTAGTGCCAAAGTGTAACGTTAAATCTTTTATTGAAGAGTTCGATAAAATCAAAGATGCAGCCATAAAACAAGATATAGAAGATAACGGTATTGACGCAATTATTTTGCGAGAGCTATCTAACTATGAATGTTTTTATACAGGTGAGATTGAAGATTGTGTTGAGGCATTAAAGTGCTACTCAATCACAGAAACTCAAATTTACACTGTTTTTAATTTTCATAGAGAGTAGGCATTACCTATGTTTAATATAGTATTTGTAACTAAAACTTGGCGTTTATATCTTGTCATCGGAAACAGAACTTTGTTTGTTGACGACTCTAGAGATAAAGGGCAAATGATAAAATTAAGAGATAGTTTTATAAGATAATTTATTTTAAATCGTTTTATTTTTCATTAATCCAATTGGCAAATCATTTTGCCCGTTGGGTTGGTGGTTTGTCCTCTACATAAGACAAGAGATAAGCCACTAATGAATATTCATTCACTTAATTTTAAAAAAATATTTAAAAATACAGCACCACATACTAATCGTTATGACGTTTTTCGAGATTTTATTTTCATGGCTTCGATTGCAATAGAAAATGTATTTCTAAAGTCCGAGGAAAAAGAATCTGATTATATGAGAATAGTAAATAAGTATAAACCTGATGATATTGAGCGTTTTACACAAATGTATGCTGAATTAATTCTAGCTTTAGATTCAGAACCAAGTGATATTTTGGGGTCATTGTTTATGGAGTTAGAAATAGGTTCCGCATCTCTGGGGCAATTTTTTACACCCTATCCAGTTTGTAAAATGCTTTCAGAGTTAAGCATCGGGGCTGACTTTGATGAAAAACTATCAAAAACAGGGTATATAAGTGTTAGTGAGCCTGCTTCTGGCAGCGGCAGTATGTTAATTGCATTCTCACAGTCAATGTTAGATAAAGGTTATAATCCACAACGTCAGATGACTTTTCAAGCAATTGACTTAGACCCTATCGCAGCAAGAATGGCTTACATTCAGCTTAGTCTGTTGGGTTTAGTAGGTGAGGTTGTAATTGGTAACACTTTAACTTTAGATTTTCATGAAATACTCAAAACGCCAGCTTTTTATTTGTGGGGCCACACACTAAAAAGGAGTTCAGTATTTAATTCTCTTGAAGAAATTTCATCAAAGGTTGATTTTTTGAGGAGTGATATTAATGCTGAAAATGAACCATTTTGTTTAAATTTGGATCTTTTTTCAAATTGTCAAATTTCGAAATCTCTATCCAATAAGTTCGCGGTATTTTAACGGTATTACTTTATTTATTCGCAGCTCTAACCAACAAGGTAATTATTACCTTATTGGGGTAATCACCTTTTAAAATTAAAAAAGGAAATACAAAATGCAAGTTCATAAAAGTAATATTCGAAGATGTGCTAGGCGCTATTTGCGGTGGCTTGAAGATCAGCAATGGTTTCAGCTTGAAGTTAATGATAAAGATGAATGGTTAGAACCAATTAAGTCTATTATTTCTAAGAAGTACGATTGCCCTGCTAGCCTCTGGGAGGCTGTTATAGACCATTGGCAAGCTACTAGATGGGGAGCAGATACTCGCCCTCTAATCTTTAAAGAATTATATGATTTGGTTGACGAATACCGAAACTTGAAACATATAACATCAACAGCTAATTTCGACAGTTAACTTTAGTTTGTTATTTTAAATATACACTTAAAGCCCCTTGTATGGGGCTTTTTACTGCCATTTCAATACGATTTCATTTACTTTTAGTCATTAAAAATCAAAATAAATTATTGGCGCGGAGCGAATGTTACATACAGCACGAAGCGCTAAAAGCGCGATTGTTGTTAACTGTGGGTAACGTCTTTTCGTTATCCATTGTTATCAATATGATGCGTAAACTCTTAAAACAAACTATTCCAATATCGTCCCAGATAGTAAGGGTTTCTCATTTTTAACTACGAAAATTCAACCATGTTGGAATTTGGTGTAACCCTCAGCCCTTTACAACGCCAACTAATTAAGTATATTTAACTTTTATGTTAAGTTTTTTCGAGAGCATTTAAATTGAACAGAACTGAGTTTAAGGCAGAGTATGAAAAACGGGGCTGGACACCTATATTGCTAGCTAAACGCTGGGGTTGTAGTAAAACACGTATTCATCAGATAGCAGCAGAGGTAGAGCAAGGCCATAAAAAGACGCAAGCCTATATCGACATGCTGAATGGTTTACCCTGCGAAATAAAAAGTTAAATATGTTTAACTATATAATTGACAGTTAAATATATTTAATCGATACTTGGTTGCAAGTTAAGCATTTAATTAATTGGTTTTGGCGCTAAAATTTGTCTTCGCAGGCTGCGCCAAGACCGCCCTAATACAAAAGAACAGTCAATTTTTTAACGATTGAAAATCGGGAGCTAATCATGGCTTTAACACAACAACAAGCAATTGAAATAATCAAAGAGGGTGAAAAAGACGCTTTAGATTTATTAATTGAAGCTGATCCGAAATTAGCACATAAATTTAATCGAGTTGATAAGTCATTAGTAAATCTGCTTGTAGACGTAAGAAAGCATTTTCCTGACGCTCAGTTTTATACGGCGAGTGGTGGTTTTAACTTGTTGCTAGGTGCGCCGCATAATGACGCTGGCATGCCACAAGCTGAATTACACGCTTGTAGTGGTCGCGCTTCAATTGCCGATGGTGATTTTTAAAATTGGAATGAGATATTATGAAATTTAATGAAATTCAAGAAACTGGTCTAATTATAATGTTCATTGGCAGCGGCTTACTTACTGTCATTAGTGGTTTAGGTTTTTTTCTAAGCCTGGGCAGTCAAGAAGCGGAAGAGCCAAATTATTTGATTTTTATGATTTTTGGATTTATTGGTTCAGCTCTTTCATTGTTTATTTCATCAAAAGTTGAAGATAATCATGGTGGATAACTTAACTGATGAAGAAATGAAATGGTTTAAATCGCTGGAACGTTGTTTGAAAAAAATGCCTAGTTCTGTAGAAATTTTGGTGCAAGAGCAATTTAATTCATCTACTGATGTTTGTTCTTCTATACATTTAATGCGTAAAGGTGTTATCCATCAAACCCAAGAAGATATTGGTGATTTAATGGCTTATGAACCATCTAATCATTCATTAATAGATGCAACATTCAGAAAAGTCGCAGCTAATAATCACGGTTATTAACCATTGGAATAATAAGCGAGAGTCAGTAATGGCAAAAGATATACTACCTTACGATGAGTTGGAAAACAGGAGTATAAGATGGAAATTATATTTGGGATTATGACTGTAATAATAGCTGCTTTGGCATTTGCATTATATAAAACTAAGGAGCTTGGAAAAGCAGATACAGAAATATTGCTTGCATTGAATTATGTTGAGTTTGAATGTTTACAAATTTTAATTGCTAATAATGGTGTGGCTAGCAAAGATAAATTCAAACCTTATCATTACAAAACACTTAATGATCTCGCAGAAGAATATGATGTTTTAATTAGTTCTGACGGTGATGTTACAGGTACGTATTCAAATATTTTTTTAACAGATAGGAATAAGAAAGCTGCTTCATACGCACTTGGCAATAAACCTAAAGTTAGTCTAGATTCCGAACTTCACTTATTAAGCATCAGGCGAGAACCAACTATTTAACATCTCTAAGAACATTACGAGTTGAAATACGAGCAAATGAATAATAACAAGAAGTACTAATTAGCGTGATATGCGGTGCAGTTATTGGTGTTGCTGTAGCGGTTCCTGCGTACATTTTTATGATTAGTTAAATTGGAATTTTAATTTATGGATATTTTTAATAAGAAGAAAATGGCAAAACTTGAACGACAGTTATCACTTAAAGAAGCGGAATGCAGCTCTTTAAAATCTGACTTGGCATTTCTAGAGCGTGAAAATGACGAATTAAAAACCAAGTTGGGTACAAACGTCAAAGTAGTGGCCTTCGTGAAGAGTTCTGAACCTTCTTTAATTAAAGATGCTAAGAGCATAAGAAGTTCTTCTATTAACTCCGTTGATCGGCAAACAAGTAATAAAATTGTAGAGACAAAAGCCAGTGACTTGATATTAACTGGTGCTATGGGCGGATTAGTGAGTAGCGCTCTTATTAATAGTATTGATTCGGAAAGCTCAGCAGAATAACTGAAGTTGGAATAAAAACAGTGCGTCTAGTTTCTTTATGTTCAGGACGCGTAAACGCAATTAAATACAAATAGGAAATACCATGAATATAGATCTATTAATTACCATTGCTGCGGCAATTGTACTAGCTAATCTGATCAATAAAACTGTTGTAAATCCACTGCTAAATAAAATATTTGGTGGTAACTCAAAAGTTGAAAGTGGCAGTAGTAAAGGCTTTAAAAGTTCGGCTTGTAGTAGAAATTTACAAGAAAAAAAGTAATTTAATTGGTTTTGGCGCTAAAATTTGTCTTCGCAGGCTGCGCCAAGACCGCCCTAATTTTTAATTTTGGAATGCAAGAGTTATGGCAATTGAAGTATTTGCGTTATTAAACAATATAGGCGAAAGCTGCGCAGAAGACCATATTTTTACTGGTCGAAAGCAAGACTTTAATAATTTGTCTAAATGGCTCGCTGAACAGTACGAAATAAACAAGCGAAAGAAAAAAGTTCTAAAGCTTAGTGAGTTGTTTTTAGATAAATCAAAAACAGAAGAACCCTACATTAGGCTCAATCAAAAAGATTCAAAAGAGTTTCATCAAGCACTGAAAAGCCTTTCTGAAAATAAACGTAGTGCGCCACTAAAAAAAGTGGTTGGCATACTCAATGAATCTCTTTGGCTTTATTAAAAGTTTAATCATTGGAAAAAACATGATTGAAAAACACTTATATTTTGAGCCTACAATTTATCTTCCTTACGACCTTGATTTACGCAATAAAAGCGCTATCAAGTTAACAAGAATGTGGGTAGAGAATGGACAGGAAATTGATGTTCCAAGTTTATTTAATAAGTTTGTTAGACTACCAAATAAAAATTATTTAAAGGCTCAATTTAAAAAATCATTACACATGGAAATTTCAAAACTTGTAGATACTGAAGGTGTTATAACTTTGCATATGCAATATGAAATTAACTTTCAAGGAGAAGCGCCTTTAAAAGTTTTCCATAAACAAAGTTTAAACTTTCAATCAAGCAATCAGCGCCATAAAATCATTAATCAGTACTCATCTTCAATGGCATTGCCAGCAATGTTTGGCAAAGAAGGGTTGTCTTTAGCTAAGGCTGAAGAGACTCATGATACTAGTAAAACAATTTTACAAATAGGTTTACTAGACGAAGATAAATCACGTAGAACATGGTGTGTTGAAACGCTTAATAGATTACACCCAAACACTGATTTAAAACATGGTGTTTTACATTAATAGTTAACGTTGGAAGGCGGCCTATGAGCGAAATACAGCTAAAACTTGAAGAAAAATATGCCATTTTGAACGGTGTAAGATTACCAAGACCTGTATTTAATCTATTGATGAAAAATGAGCGACTGTTGGCAATTAATAAATACCGATTAATGACAAGTGTTTCTCTTAGCGAAGCGGTTGAAACTATCACACCGCTCTATGAATCAATAACAGAATAACCATTGGAATAAGAAATGGCAGCATTAAAACGTAAGCAAAATTGGCCTCTAGGTGTTGAGAAAGGCAAAAGAGTGCTGATGCAAACTTCAAGTGGTCAACTTCAAATGTTGGGGTATTGTGTTGGTGGCTATTTTTACACGCCCGACATCGGCGTAGATAAGTGGGAGATATGGAAGCTATCTGATCTTACCTCCGTACCACCACTTGAATCAGTCTAATATTGGAAAGTAAATTATGCGTGATTGGGTATTGGATTTTGAGGGCGAAATAACAGAAGGGATACAAGAGATATTGGATAATCCTGAGTTCGATCATAGTCGAATCAGCTTGTATGTCGATGACAATAAGCATCACTATTCTATCTTTTTACCACTTTCTGAACTGATTTTTTCACCTGAAGAGCAACCAGATTTAACGAAAGATGGCTCTAGTAGAGATTCACACCAAACGTGGTCTAGTGACGATAATCTGGATGCAAGTTATGTGTTTGGAAGCTTATATAATGAGCTGTTTTAATTGAGTTGGAATAATAGCTTTTGCCAGTGGCGTTATCGATAGCGCTACTCACAAAAGCAAACAATTGTAGTTCTTGTATTCTATGAAATGTATTGTACGTTTCATACCATATCGCATGAAGAATGCAAAATTTAATAAATGAAAGGGCTAGAAACATGGCGATTTATATAAAAATAGAAGATGCAGAAAAAGTTATTATTGATCCAAGAGGTGATGATGATTTTATGATTGAGCTTTTTTCACAAATGCCTGGTGTTTTAGAAATACGAAAATTATCAGAACAAGAACTTAAAAAAATTTGTAACCTGAAAATGAAGAACTGTAAATGTAGAAATTAACTAAATTTGAATGAAGGAGTAAAAATGGATGTTGCACTAGATTGCAATGAAAATGAACACATTAAAGCTTTTAAAAAGAAATGGCCGAAGCCTTTTCTACTAAAAAAAGCAATTAAAATAATCAAATAAGGTGAAAAGGACGCTTGTTATGTTTCAAATGATTAGTAGTATTGCAATAAAATATATTCGTAGATTTAAGAAGTTTTGGAATTATCAAAAGGTTGAACACCTTTTCTGTGCAGGATTTCCATTAGCTGATCCTGTTAAAAAGAAATCGATAGCACGATCTCTAGGCACTATAACACAATTTTTTGCAGTGATATCAGTGCTGCTGGCCTTTTCGTATGCAGTTATATTTAGTGATGTATCTAATGTCGCAATATATGAATGGATTGATTTTTTTAAAGTTTTATTTTTAATGTATACAATTATTATTTTAACTCCAAGAGTTATATTTCTAATCCCTGCGATTATAAATATGTATCTTAATAAGGAAAAATACTTCTACACTGTAATGATTGGTGTTTCATTAGTTGCTCTTTCAGTGTTTAAGTTATCATACTCTCTGTAAAGACACTTCAAGTGTCTTTTTTTATTTGACTCTCTTCTTTTATAATTTTATATACTGTTGATATAGCTATTCCTAATTCTATAGCTATATTTTTAGCGCCCATACTTTTACTTAATTCCATTAATTTAACTCGGTCAATAGATCGCTTTCTACCAAATACAACGCCATTTTTCATAGCTTCCATACGCCCTTCATTAGTACGTTCTAATATACGTTCACGTTCAGCATTAGCAACAGCACTTAGAATAGTAACAACCATTCTCCCCATTGTACCTTCTGTACTTAGACCTTCTTTAATAAAACGAATTGCAACACCTCCTTTATCAAATTCTTTTATTAGTTTAATCATATCGGCAGTATCACTACCCAAACGATCTAATCGAGTAACTAGAACAAGGTCTCCTTCTTCTACTTTTATTCGTAAAAGATTCAAGCCATCTCTATCCATATTAGACCTACTGCCAATATCTGAAAATATTCGTGATGGTTTAGCACCTTCAGCCTCAAGCGCTTTTTTTTGTAGCGTTAGCGACTGCTGACTTGTTGATACTCTTGCGTATCCAAATTTTCTCATATGTGTCTATTAAATCGAAAAGTAGAATTATTGTCTATTTAGTTAATGTAAACGATTTAGTAGACGATTTATATAGTGTGTATTAAGCTGTCTATTATATTATAAGTTTGTAGACAAATTTGAGGCATTAAATTTGGCATGCCAAACTTTATTTCCGAGGTTTCAATATCAAGTAGATATATGGAAAAAGCTATAAAAATATAAATTGATAAATTTATTGAGGTAAGCATTATGAAATTAAATGATAAAGACATTTCTATCTTGTTGAGCGCCCTCAAACTGCTCTCTTTAGACGGGTCTTACACAAGTGATCAAAGGCGCAAGGCCAAAGAGTTAGAAGACACTATTGGTTTTAAATATCCGAGTGGGTGTGAATTAAATAAACCTATAAATATCAAACTGGCTATTAATAAGTCACTATAATTTCTTTAATAAAATAAAATAATTATTGGCGCGGAGCGAATTCTTAATATAAAAACCAGGTTAATAAAGAGATTGTTGATAACTATTGGTAACGTGTCTTTGTTATTAATAGTTATCAATATGAACGCATAACTAACAACACAAAACAACTTTAGGAGCTCTATTGAAATTAATAAAAGAAATTATTTATAAGCTTTGCGGCAGTTGTTTTATTTTTTGTGAAAATAGAATCATCTGCACTACTAGTATTAACAATTGTTTTTTACTTAATACTGATTTTTTAAAGTTAAAACCTATTGAAAA
The DNA here is from genome assembly GCF_002836155.1 of Pseudoalteromonas sp. GutCa3. Lineage (NCBI taxonomy): Bacteria > Pseudomonadati > Pseudomonadota > Gammaproteobacteria > Alteromonadales > Pseudoalteromonadaceae > Pseudoalteromonas > Pseudoalteromonas sp. GutCa3. Next base: position 166,805 of record NZ_PJBK01000103.1, read on the forward strand.
AGAGATATTAGTTAATATTTCCCCTTTTTTAAATTCTGGAGAAATGAGGATTGTTAGGATTTTTACAGCTAACGAAGTCAGAAATAATACTTTAGATATTTTCATTGCATACTGGAGTAAAAAAGAACGTAGTTATGTAATGCAAAATATAAATTATCTAACGGACACAAAAAAGACGTTTAGTTTATCGTTAGGTGGATATCCTAAAAACTCAGATGATTTGGAAAAATCATGGTCAATAATTACTGAATCCTATAAAAAATCTACTGGTCTTTTCTTAATAGACGTTTTATATTTAATTTCTAAACCAAATATATTATATAAAACAAGGTATAAATTAGCGGTAAAGCTAGCTGATAAATTTAATAAATTTAATAAATTAAAAGAAGTAAAAGGGTTTTAGTTGGACTCTTTATCAATCTACTTTAGCTGTTAAAAGAAGCAGATATAAGGTATCTAAGCCTTTTAATTTCTATAATATATTGCTATCCTATCAGGGTTAATTGGTCTTTGACCCAAACTAAAACAGGCGCTTACGAGCTGCCTTCAACACGTAGAAAAGAGGTTATTATGTATTATCGTATCGTTGTAGATGGTTTTAATTTCAAATTAGAAAATTGTACTGCTTTCTTTGGAAAAATAGAAGGGCGACATAAAGATGCTTGGACTGCTGAATCTGCATGCTCTAAAGCAAATAAATCCCCTAAAAGTATTTTTAAACAAGAAGTTGTTTTTATTGAAGGTGAAGACAAATTATCAGTTGGCGATGTTTATTCTGATTTGTGTTTTCAAGCTATTGTCGATAAAACCAGAAAGATTCAAATTGAACATTGTGCAAGTGTAATTGAAAAACTTAGAACAGGTGTCGATTCTGAATCTGCTTGTAAAACTATTTATCCGCAAAATCAGTATCGTCAAGATATACCTTTTGAAGAGTGGATGGATAAATTTTCAAGCGAAGCTGAACTTATTCTAGAAAATAAAACTATTGAAATTCAAAAAAGAGCTGAGGAACAAGCGAAGCGACAAAGTGTTATTGATGATTATAACTCTATGGCCGCTGAGATTTGTTACACGTTCCCAGCAGTTAAAGGAATACAGGCTGGCAAAGAGTATTATGTGGCTCAAGTACCCTTTAAAATGTTGGTCAAATTTTTTAATCTTGCTGAAGAAGGTGTTTCGGCTGAATTGAGAGCTCAACGTAAGGTTAATAAAAAACATGCAGAAGAAATAAGTGATTATGTTCTAAATAATAGGACTGATTACGTTTTGCCTAGTATTATAGTTAGCGTGAATAAATCGATGGGTTTTGATCCAATATCGATGAAAGGTTTAGCTGATAGGTTAGGTGTTTTAAACATCCAAATTGACTCTAAGTTGTTGATAAATGACGGACAACATCGAAGGCTTGCATCAGAATACTTCATTGAAAAAGATAAAAGTTTAGGTGATGAAACCATCTCTGTAATATTTTATTATGATGAAGGACTAGAGCATTCTAAACAGCTTTTTAGCGACCTTAACGCGAATTCTTCGCGACCTAACGCAGCAATAAGTTCTTTGTATGATTTAAGAAGTTCATTTAATAGCTTTGTTTTGGACGCAATTAAACGACAACCTTTTAGTTGGCTTTATGATTTAGTTGATTTGGAAAATGTAACAATTGCTAAAAAATCCGAAAAGGTTTGGTCTTTGGTACATTGGAAAAAATTTACAACAACTTTATTTGGCATTAAAGAGGGAAATTTTGAAAATCTAACAAGTGATGAATTAGCTAAATACAATGCTTTTTTTGATCTAGTTGTAGGAGGTCTATTTGAAAATACCCGCTCTTGGCAGTTGGTACATGAGGGTAGTCTTGCAACAACAAATTTGCGTGAAAGTCAAATATCTGGTCATGCTGTTTACTTAGAGTCTTTAGCTTTAGCAATTAGTTACTTTTCAGTTGATTATGAAGATGAACAGTTGATATTAAGTTCTATTAAGGACATAACATCAATAAATCCTGATAAAGATAACGAATGCTGGAAGAACCTTTGTATTGTAGCAGACCGCATGGTTAAGAATGCAGATAGCGTAAAGTTAACTGCTGCCCATATGCGCTCTCGCGCAGGTATAGAGCTTTCAAAGTCTATGATTGAAGTTAAACAACGACACAATCTTTAAATAGAATTAAAGCGCCCTAGGGCGCTTTTTTAATTTTAAATATTTTTAAGGTTAGGCGCTTACGAGCTGCCTTCAACACGTAGAAAAGAGGTTATTATGAGTAGTTTTTATATTGTTTCGGGTAGTTACGAAAGTGGCAGTGATTTGTTTTTCGATTTTAAGATTGTTGAATCGAACTCTTTGGTTGAAGCTAATGAGCTTTTCAGTGCGTATATAACTGAGAAATACTGCAATTTCTACCCAAATGTAGGGGCTGTAAGTATATTAACTATTAGCTCTATTTCTAAAGAAATTTCTGAAAGGATTAATATAAATTCATCAGTTCCGTTTGATTTAATTAAAACGCTCAATAGTTTACAAATATTACAGCGAAAAGAGACCAACCAGGATGAACTTACTAAGTCACTTTTTTGCGACCTTTCTAATTTTCTTTCGGCCTTAATTACTAAGTGATATAAATATGGAAAATAAAATTTCTTCTACGGTTACTGCACCCGCTGAATTAAAGCTAAAAGCAAGTAGAGTTTTCTTAGCACTTAAAGAGTGTAAATTTGACGATGAAGTTATTAGTGATAATAAGCTAGCTTTGTCGGCATTTGAACTATTTAAAAGTTTATTGTATTTATCCAATAATTATGATGTTAAGTATAAGCTGATTGGTAATAACGATTCAGCGACCCTTGTTGGTCACAGTGTTGATATATTTTCACTCTTAGATGAAAATATTAGTAAAGCTAAAAAATTATCATTAAAGGAATTCGCTTTTACTGAGCTCGCTTTTCATAATTTAAATTATTGCATTCAGTTTCAGAAATTTGAGAGAAATTCAGATATAGAATCAATTTTTATTTCTGTTAATATTTTATTAGATAATGTATTTGAATTTATAAAAATAAAGAGTTAGAAGTTAGTTCATGTAGGTGGAATAACATTCCACCCTACTAATTTTTATTAGTAGGGTGGAATCAATTGAGATTTAGGGTGTATAAAATGATTGAATTTGATAAAACAAGAATTTCTTTAAAGCCATCTCAAAATTGGAATGAATGGATTAAGAATGCTTTTCAATTTGGGCGATGTGAATGCATAAGATGTAGAGAAAGTGATTATGACGAAAGTGCTTATCGATATAAGCATACGTTTGAAATAGATGGTGAAATTTTATCTAGAAGATTTGCAACTACTCCAAAAGAAGATTTCGAATCGAACCTAAAAAAGGCTTGGATTTCTTTCTATAGATTAGATAATTCAAAAGAAGAAATTTTTATAAAGCATTTCTATGACACTTCACACTCACTGTTAGAAATTTATGAGTTCACCTTACCAGAACTTAAAAATAAATTAGTTGCACTAATCCCTGAAATTAGGAGCGTTGAATTGTCAGGTAATTTAGTAGAAATTAGTAGAAATTATTAACCAACCCTAAAGTGCGAGTGAAAGGTGCTTATATTTGAGGTTATTTTTTTTTAGTTTTTTTTCTATTCCCTTTATTTCTTCGTTAGTATCGATAGCAGTAGAGCTCGCAACAGATTTTAAAATCATATTTTCTGTGATTTTATTTTCTGTGATTTTATTTTCTGTGATTTTATTTCTATTTTTCATTATTTAAATGGTTTGCCATTTTTCATATTATATTGAAAAATAATACGTAAAAAAAACGCCTCAGACAAGTCTGAAGCGTTTTTTTTATTGTATAGCTATATTGTTAGATTGTATAAGATCAAAGCTGGGGAAGCGGTTTTCAATGCTTGGTATTACAGAATTACCATCATTACTATGTTGACCAAATGAAAACCCATTATTGTACTTGAAAACATGGAAGCATTGGCTTCTATCTTCAATTAACTCTTTCAATAATTTAAAGGGGTTTTCAAATACCTTTTGACCAAAATTAGATGCTGAATCATAGCTGTAATCATCGGTATAACGGTAGTTTCTTTGTAAATTACAGTACTGCCCATTCGCAATGATTTTTATTAAATGATTTGCGCTAACCTTAGCTTTAACTTCAGTTAGCGGTTTGATTTTATTTAGTTTGAATGGTGAAAAAACTTTGACTGCTTTTAACTCCGACCTAGTTACTTTAAGTCCCTTAGCCAGTTCTGCACTGCAAGTGTATTCATTTATATCTTTGTAATCTGCTGTATATATATTGGCAAGTACGCTAGTTAAGCATGAATCATTGTTTATATTTCTGACCCACTCATAAAAACGCTGCATTCCTATTTCATCATTATCTAACCCCCAATTTATACGATACTCTGTACATTTTCGACCTGTTTCTAGGGCGTCTTTAATGTTTGTTATGATAATTACTGAGCTATATATATGAACACTTACTTGATATTTTTCAAAATAAATTGTTTCAAACTTATTGTTATTCCAATCATTCCATTTGCTATCTTTTACAATAGTAAACGCTTCATTTAACAATGTTTCTCTACTAAAAAAAGCGGGTAATCCTGAATCCGTTAGATCATGATCTTTAATCGGTGATGTTTGATTTTCAAAACTTTGCTTCGTACCTTTGCTTGCTATAAGTCTATCAACTTCCGCAGCTTTACTCGATACGAACTCCCAGGCTTTATTTATTTCGACCATCGAGAACTCTGATAATTCGCCCTGCTTTCTATCTGGGTGATTTTTTAGAGCTGCTAATTTGTATATATCCTTTAAAGATTTGAAATTTACGGCTTTAGAGTTCGCTGCTTTTTCAAGAACATTAATTGCTATATTTATTTTCATAATAACCTCTATCTACGTGTTGAAGGCAGCTCGTAAGCGCCTGTTTTTTTGCTTGCTACGAATGTAGCTTCTCCAAACTTGATAGTAGAGGTTTGTTATGTATTTTTCAACCTTGCCTTCAGTCTCCAATCGATAGAATTTGGATGTACAGTTAGGTTTTTTTATTTTGAAAACTACTGTTCAGATAAACTAAAAGAATGTTTTATGCTATTGTTAATTTGATGAGGTCTAAGACCAAAACTAAAACAGGCGCTTACGAGCTGCCTACAACACGCAGGAAAGAGGTTTTTATGAACGGATTGATAAACACTAAAATTGGAATTAATCGCGGAGTATCAAGAATTTGGTTTGAGGGCCATAGGTTAAAACCATTATTTAATATTGGTGACAAACTTGATTTGATATTTGACGAAACTAAAAAAAGAGCTATGTTAGTTGTCTCTGAAAATGGAATTTTTACAGTTTCAAAGCGAACAAGAAACGGTTCTGTATATCCTTTAATCGAGATCAAGACAGATGAATTGATTGATTTTTTTGGAGCTGTTGGAACAAAAATCAGAATCGTTTTAAAAATGGGTGTTGCTTCTTTAGAATTGCATTCTCATGATATAAATTCTAAAAATATGTACCAGCGCTTTGAAGAAAGTATTAGGAATAAAAAAATCACAGTAGGGTCTTTGTTTTCAGGAGTTGGTATATTGGACTCGGCTTTACATGATGGTTTTAAACGTTCAAATATTAGTACATTAACTCGTTACGCTGTTGAGCAAGAGAAAAAGTATTTAGATGCAATGATTAAAAATCAAAGTTATCTATTTGACGACGAATCTTTTTTTATTGAAAGTCAGATTGAGTTGGTTGATTTAAAAAAACCTCCGCTTGTAGACGCGATTATAATGGGCATACCATGCACCGGTGTTAGCACATCAGGTATTACCAAGAATAAGCTTGATTTTGCTGAGCAACATGAAAGTTCTGGTGCTTGTTTTTTCTATGCTCTTAATTTCATCTTAAAATGCAAGCCTTGGCTGATAGTTTTAGAAAATGTTAAAAATTACATTTCTACTGCGAGCTACGCTGTGATCAAGTCAGTACTGATTACGCAAGGGTATACACTTTCAGATGCTATTTTTACAGGGACAGATTTTGGCTCCCTAGAAAATAGAGAGAGACTTTGCCTCGTTGCTACTGCGACGGGTATTCCAAATGTAAAGTTGTCTGATGTTAAGAGCCTAAAAGAAAAGCCCGCTTTCTTATCTGATATCCTTGAGGATATCCCCGTTGGTGATGCTCGCTGGAAGTCTTATGATTATCTAGAGCTGAAGCAACAACGTGATATAGAGCAGGGGAAGGGTTTTCGTCGATGTTTGCTCGATGGAAGTGAAACTAAAGTTCCTGTCATTCGTAGGCTGTATAACAAAGGTGGTTCAACAGACCCATTCGTGAAAAGCAAAGACGGTTTACTTAGTCGCAAATTCACTAAAACAGAGCACGCAGCTATTAAAGATATTCCACTTAGTGTCGCTGAAACCATACTTTGACATAATACAAGCATACTTTGACATAATACAAGCATACTGTGACATAATTAAACCATACTTTGACATAAAACTTACTTAAGAAAATGCAGGGGAAATAAATTTATTTACTATCATGGACTTATATTTTTATTTAAGCATAGTGTGACATAACCATTTTTTATTTGTATATTATGTATACGATGATAATAAAAATACTGGTTTAGCGCATGTATATACGTAACTTAAGAAAACCTTCCCCTAATAAGAATGTATTCAAATTTGCTAGCACTAAAGTTGGCAATGTAATTATGTGTGAAAGTACATTAGAGTTTAATGCTTGTTTTCATAATGAATATAACGATTTAATCGAAAGCTATGGTAGTCAACCAGAGGGTTTTAAGTATGAGTTCATGGGTAAAAGCTTGCCTTATACCCCTGACACGGTAGTCGTATACAAAGATAAATGTGTAAAATATCATGAGTATAAGTATGAAACAGAAACAGCTGAGCCTTTATTTAGAGAAAGGTTCTCTGCAAAAAGAGCCGCTTGTCTAAAAATGGGCGTTCAGTTGATTTTAGTAACTGAAAACCAGATTACAAAAGGACTTGCTTTGAATAACTTTAAGCTATTGCATCGATACTCGGGTGTTTACGGTATTAAAAATATTCAGAGTGAAATGCTTAATTTTATTAATAAATCAGGAGCAATAAACTTAGTTGATGTAAAATCTCAATTTAATTTGTCAATTGGTGAAGCACGGTCTTTTTTATATGCATTGCTTCATAAAGGTTTGTTGAAAGCAGATTTAGAGGATGATGATCTAAGTAATAACCCAACATTATGGGTTACACCATGACAGATTTTTTCGATGAATTTAATGAATCGTTAGCGCCACTCAAACCGCAAACACCTACACGATATGTCAAATTAGATGACGCTAACTTAATCAAGCGTGATTTGGATACCTTTTCAAATACTTTAAAAAACGAAGCGCTACAAAGGTATAAACTAATTATCTCTATAGATAAAAAGCTGTCAGCTGGGTGGACCCAGCGAAATTTAGATCCTATTTTAGATGAGATTTTTAAAGAAGATGAGCAAGCTCGGCCAAATTGGCGGACTGTTGCTCGTTGGCGTAAAAAATACATCGAAAGTAATGGTGACCTAGCTTCTCTTGTGGTTAAGAACCATAAAATGGGTAACCGAAACAAACGCATAGAAGGCGATGAGAGTTTTTTTGATAAAGCATTAGAGCGTTTTTTAGATGCTAAAAGGCCTACCATAGCAACTGCCTACCAGTACTATAAAGACCTTATTGTTATTGAAAATGAGAGTATTGTTGAAGGTAAGATTCCAATTATATCTTACACAGCTTTTAATAAAAGAATCAAAGCAATACCCCCATATGCTGTCGCTGTGGCAAGACATGGTAAATTTAAAGCAGATCAATGGTTTGCTTACTGTGCTGCTCATGTACCCCCTACAAGAATATTAGAGCGTGTAGAGATTGATCATACCCCACTTGATTTAATTCTACTTGATGATGAGTTACTTATCCCTATAGGAAGGCCTTACCTAACATTACTTATTGATGTATTTAGTGGTTGCGTTCTTGGTTTTCATCTTAGTTATAAATCTCCTTCGTATGTATCTGCGGCTAAGGCTATTGCTCATGCGATTAAGCCAAAGTCACTTGATGCTCTGAATATACAACTACAAAATGATTGGCCTTGCTTTGGTAAATTTGAAAATTTAGTAGTAGATAATGGTGCTGAGTTTTGGTCAAAAAACTTAGAGCATGCTTGTCAGTCTGCAGGAATAAATATTCAATATAACCCCGTACGCAAGCCCTGGCTCAAACCATTTATAGAGCGTTTTTTTGGTGTGATGAACCAATATTTCTTGCCGGAAGTTCCAGGTAAAACATTTTCAAATATATTAGAAAAAGAAGAATACAAACCTGAGAAAGATGCAATTATGCGTTTCTCAACTTTTGTTGAAGAATTTCACCGCTGGATTGTAGACGTATACCACCAAGATAGTAACTCACGTGAAACTCGTATCCCAATTAAGCGATGGCAACAAGGATTTGATGTTTATCCTCCTTTAACTATGAATGAAGAGGATGAGGCGCGTTTTACTATGCTAATGCGCATCTCAGACTCAAGAACGTTAACTAGAAATGGTATAAAATATCAAGAGCTAATGTATGACTCGACTGCTTTAGCTGATTATCGAAAACATTATCCCCAAACAAAAGAAACTTTAAAAAAACTGATTAAAGTCGACCCTGATGATATTTCAAAAATTTATGTTTACTTAGAAGAACTGGAAAGCTACCTAGAAGTACCGTGTACAGACCCTACCGGTTATACGGATGGGTTAAGTATTTATGAGCATAAAACAATAAAAAAAGTTAACAGAGAAACCATTAGGGAATCTAAAAATAGTTTGGGTTTGGCTAAAGCTCGCATGGCTATACATGAGCGAGTAAAACAAGAGCAAGAGGTTTTTATTGCATCAAAAACTAAAGCTAAGATAACGGCCGTTAAAAAGCAGGCTCAAATAGCTGATGTAAGTAATACAGGAAAGGGTACCATTAAGGTCTCTGAAGAAAGTGCAGCTCCTGTGCACAAAAATATTAGTAACGATGCTTTCGATGATTGGGATGATGACTTAGAGGCATTTGAATGAATGCCTTAACAGAAATACAGATAGAACAGTTACGTAACTTTAGCGATTGCATCGTTATGCACCCACAAATTAAAGCAATTTTTAATGACTTTGATGAATTAAGATTAAACCGTAAATTCCAATCAGATCAGCAAGGTATGCTTTTAATTGGTGATACAGGAGTTGGAAAAAGCCACACTATTAATCACTACAAAAAAAGAGTTCTAGCTACTCAGAATTATAGTCGAAACACTATGCCAGTCCTAATAAGTCGTATATCTAGAGGTAAAGGCTTAGATGCAACTTTAATCCAAATGCTGGCAGATCTGGAGCTATTCGGAAGTAGCCAAATGAAAAAGCGAGGCTACAAAACAGAGCTTACTAAAAAGCTTGTAGAAAGCTTAATTAAAGCTCAGGTTGAATTACTCATCATTAACGAGTTTCAGGAGTTAATAGAGTTTAAAAGTGTACAAGAACGACAACAAATCGCAAATGGGTTAAAGTTTATTAGTGAAGAAGCCAAAGTGCCAATAGTACTGGTTGGTATGCCTTGGGCTGCAAAAATAGCTGAAGAACCACAATGGGCTTCTCGCTTAGTTAGAAAAAGAAAACTTGAATACTTTAGCTTAAAGAACGACAGCAAGTACTTTCGTCAATATTTAATGGGCCTAGTGAAGCAAATGCCATTTGATGAGCCACCTAAGCTTGAAAGTAAACATACTACAATGGCGCTATTTGCTGCATGCCGAGGGGAAAATAGAGCACTTAAACATCTACTGATGGAGGCTTTAAAATTAGCACTAAGTTGTAACGAATATCTTGAAAATAAACATTTTATTGCAGTTTATGAAAAATTTGATTTTTTTAATGACAAAGATTCACTAAAGCTAAAAAACCCATTTAAACAAGATATTAAAGATATTATTATTTATGAAGTAACGAAGAATTCATCTTATAACCCAAATGCATTGGACCCTGAGGATATGCTCACAGGTCGGAAGTTTGCAATAGTAAAATAAGTAGGCCTTAATTGTGAAGAGTAATAAAGATATTCCTAATCAAATCGTATGATCAAAACTTTTAGAGCTTATTCTTTCATTGAGTAAGCGTTTTTACTTTTAATAGTTCGAATAATTTATCAAATAAAAGTATCATCAAATAATCTAATGTTTAGCAAATAGATATCGTTATTTTGAATGTTAAAGTGTATATAAGCAGTGCAGGTGTTTATGAAGAAAGACCAGTTTTATTTGCTTGCTCTCGTCCATGTTAGACGTCAAAGCTGGTTTAATGAGCAAGTAAAGACTGGTATGAAGACCTCAAATACTGTTCAGTCAAAATCAGCTCGGACGAAAAATATTCGAGGTAGGAGTTGTATCAGCCATCAAAACGATACATATTGAAGCTTCAATAGATCAAGCTTAACTTATCATTCGAGTTAAACTCTAGTGTAGAGAATAAACATTTGACTATAAAATGGTATAGTTCGTCTGAATAACAAAATATATTTGTGATACATCATAGCTAAGTTGTTGTTAAACTAAAAAATAAGCAGGGAGCATTATGGCGGTTATAAACCCCACAGTTATAGACTCACTTAAAATAGAAAATTTTATTTATCATGTAATTCGGCATGATTTAGAAGAGCCTTCTTTTAATGACGAAGTTGCTTTAGAGCCTGAACAAAAAGAGTTTTTTGAAAAGCAAATTAAAAGAGCTTGTGAGGGAACGCAATTTTTATTCTCAAATCCAGAATATAATAATTGTTGTATCGACTGTGTTGATATTTTGAATGATATTACATCGTTAGTTCCAAAGTCACGAATGCTAGCTCAGCGATTTTTTACGTCTCACAATCTAACAATGAGTGACGGGATTTTCATTGTTGCAGTCGTTTCTGTTCTAATTGGGGATGAACGCTATAAGTTACTATCTTTCCTAAAGATAGATTTCACAACCGTTTACCAGCAAAAGCGAAATAATATCGATGGCAGGCAAGTCGTGTCTCTAACAAGAATTCTTGATTCTTTGGCTGATACGCCAAGAGCATTGCAAAAGTGGGCTATTATAGATCCAGGAACTGAGTTTGCTTGGAACGTTATCGCCCTACAGCGCGGTAAAACTGGTAAAGACAAAGACACGAATGAAGCAATATCAGACTATTTCAGAAGCTTTTTGCAAGTAATTGTAAGGGATAATCCTTCATCATTAACAAAAAAGACGGTTGCTAGCACAACGAACTGGTCGAAAGATGTTGCCGATATGCTGCCATCTCATGTTAAACATACAGATATTAAGGCTCGCTCTGTTTCATATTTTGACTCACATGAGCAGTTTGATACCGACAGCTATACTGATCACGTCCTAGGAACATTTATTCCCTCAGAGTTGATGGAAGATAACCTTTCTGAAGAACAACAAGAGGATAAAGAGCGATATCAACAGGTACAAACTGAGTGTGGTGCTTCACTGCTTAATATGCTTACTGAGAAGGAAATAGCCGGGCAAATTTTTGAGTCTCGTCCAAATTCAATTTCAGGCTCAAACCGTAAGAGTAAATTAGTTACAGGTGAAGATGTAACCATATTTTTTAAAGGCGAGTTGGGCGAAAATAACATCAACATATCTGAAGGAAATGGTGAGAAAATTATAACAATTCGTACAGCTCAATTTGAAATGACCTAAGTATGCTTGAAACGTTAAGTACCCTTATAGAACACACAACTATGACTGAACTCGATGATAGAGTTGAGTTTACATTCCAGCCATCACAAATTCGAACGTTAGAAAATATTGGGGTGAGTCAGCTTTCCTTTTTAAAATTGCGTTGGGAAGGTGAGTTACAGGATGATTGGAGTGAATTTGGAAGAATTCCAGATGATGGAAACTGTAAAGCGGTTATAAGAAAAAAAGACATCCTTGAAAGTGAAGCCTCTACGGATATTCCGGACCGGACCCATCAAATGCTGTTTCTTTCACAGGATTTTTATCTCAATTGGCTGCAAAAACTTACATCAGAAATGTTTAGTAAGGATAGTTGCCTCAATAAGTCTGATTCGACAGTAATCTGGCTTGGGTTTGGTGATCTCCAAATTCAAGGGCAGCGTTTATGTATTATATCTTTGGGTAGACAGTCTTCATCAATATTTAAAAATAACGACAGCATTGCGATTCCATCTAGCGCTGATATTAAGGCACAAACACATTTTGTTGGGCAAGCTGAAACAATTTGTGAGCCGCTTAATTACCGACTACCCAATGACATTGAAATATGTGCATTAACTCAGCCTTTTTTTAACGCCTACGAACAACTACTTGGTGTCGCTTTATCAAAAGAATTCTTAGGATCAAATGACATCATAATATCGGGCATAAAGCGCTTAAATATGAAACTGGTGGATGAAAACCACTCCTGTGATTTATCACAACTAACAATATTAGAATCTGTAGTTTCTTGGGTTTATGAAGAACGAATTCAAGTTCGATTGCTTTTGGTTATGGATAGATTGAGTTTAGATTTGGTTGATAACACATCTTTGATCCCAAGTGTTTATACTCATTTATCTAATGCCCTTGATCAAGCTAAAGATAAATATGAATTCGTCATAAAAGACAGAAAAGAAGCTCATGCAAAGGAGCTATCTGATTTTCAAAAAGATATTAAATTAGCTACCGACGGGTATTCGAAGTCAACCAATGACTTAGTATCAGGATTGTTTAAAGATGCTTTATCAGCAATTTTTTTCCTAGCAATTATGCTTTTCTCACGCTTAATAGGGAAAGAGGAGTTACTTGATTCTGAAAATATTCACTGGCTATTTAAGATATTATCAGGCTATTTACTCGTCGGCCCATTGATCCGTATATATTTTGAACGGCAATCACTGATATTAACGTTGAGTGACTTGCTTCATTGGAAGGACACCACGCGAAATCATATTTCTCACAAAGATGTTAGCGAGCTTATTGATACCAGAACTGCCCCATATAAATGTCTGTATCGAAAAGCTATGTCCTTGGTAATCTCGTTTTCAATCGGATTATCAATATTTGCTTGGAATATTCCTAGCATATTGAATCATGAGGCTGCCTCAGAAGTGCAAACACCATCGAAACCAAAAGCAGTGCTTTCCCCTACAATTTTGAAGCCACTGGTTGAGCTTACACAGGGAAAACAGCCTGCTCCTGAGAGCAAAGAAACTCCTGTGTCATCAAAAAATATTGAAGAAAAATTACACGAAGCTTCGATAAAAAAAGACTGAAAAAATAGTTAGCACTTAAATCTATTCCACCTAAGCAGCTTCAAGAATTTTGGGTTGATCTTACTGATTAGTGTTTTCGCATTAGCTATGCATAGGCCTGTATCAGTCTTTTTAAGGGCAGTAAAAACTTGATGGGTGTTCATTGTTCATGCAAAAATCCATTGACCAGAATTCGTTAACTACCTCAGGTATTTCCCTTGTTATTCCTGCTTAGCTGAACTTCACCTTTTGAAGTTATTGTGTACTCTATGGAATATAAGAATCACTAGAAAATACGGTGATAGTTTTAGCTCCACGTGAGAGTGCTACATATAAATGGTTTGCATTCATCCCCTGAGCTTGTGCATCTAGAATCATGCAATGATCTGCTTCCAAGCCCTTTAGTAAAAGAGTAGAGCCAATAGCTCTATTAGGTATTCGTTTATCTCCTTGCTGACGTAATCGTTCTCTTATTGAAGACGCTGCTTCAAATATACTGAGGTTTGGTGAAGTTATAGCAAGAGATAAAGAGTCCTTTAAAGCATTATATGCGCCTTTGCGGTAAACATTAGTACCAGTTTTTCGTTCTAGCTGCTGTAGAGCCTCTAAAATATTTACTCGAGTGCTATTGATAGCCACGTTACATAGAGCTTGTTCGCTATTGGTTACAGCTGTTCTGTTTCGGCCATTGAGAATACTTTCTATACGTTTGGATGTTTTTGCCAGCTCGACATTGGTCATCATAGCGCTAGAAACTTGCAAAATGGTGTTTGAAAGGGCTAGCCCTGTATTACCATCAAATTGGCTTGCGGCATTTGTTACGCTAGCAAGCTGTACAGGTTCAACGACTTCAATTCGTGAGCTTCCTTGGGCATAGCTATGCCTAGAGCGCTCGTTTATTGAACTTCCTATAATTAGCAAAGAGTCGGTTGGGTGGCGGTTCAAAATGGTATGTTGTGCATTATGCTGACTTAAAAGGTCAGTTTGAGCTATGCCGGTTAGTGGGTGAAGTGTTATATGTGCTGGACAACTCCGCAGATCAACTCTTGCTCCCTGACGAAGTAACTCTCTTGCCGCAAGTATCCACTCCCCAAGCTTTGGTGAACCAGCATTATTCCAACGCCATGGTGTATCTAATTCACCTATAAGGGGGAATTTCTGTAGCACTCCATTATCCCAGTTTGGCATTGGTCCTGCGAAGTTAAAAATACATTGCATTGGGTCGCCAAAAATAACTGTCGGGAGAACTTCTGAAAGTGAAGTAATTAAATTATGTTGGTTAACGTCACAGTCTTGATATTCGTCAACAAGTAGCCGTGAATATGATGCTTGTAATATGTCACTAATACAGCCCGAGTTTAGTAATTTTAAAATAGCCTGCCTGATCTCTGGATAGAAAGCTCGGGGGGTTTCTGGTGAAGAGTGTACAGGACAGATTGCAGGGAAGTTATTCGCTATACGAAGTGCCCACCCATCAATAGTAGTAACTACATAATGCGACGGGGGTACGGATAGCTTTCGTAGTCTTTTTTTTAGTGCCGAAACTCCTGCTGTAGTGTGTGTGAGCACCAATATAGGTTTAGTGTTTTTAACGGATAAAACTTCCGTGATTAAATGAGTTTTACCACAACCAGCAGGGGCAACAATTGCTCCACGTTGGGAATTAATAACGGCTTCGATCCTCATTAACAATTACCTTGAGTCTGAGCCCATTGGTAGAGACCACTCAGGGTATTAGTTAGTATTGGTGAAAAGCTTTGATAGTTGGGGGCAATTGTATTTCGGGCTATACTCTCAGCAGGTTCGATATCTTTAAACCAGCTTTTTTTATTTGCTGCTTTTGCCAATACAGCTCTATGATTTTCATTGAAACGCTCTCGACAATCATCTAAGGTAATTTGATTATTTGAGTAGTTTGAAATGTGCGCTCTAACCGAATCTTCTCCCTTGCGGCTAATTGCTAAGTTTAATAAATTATTAATTAAATTTATTGGACATGCCACAAAGAGCGCGTCTTCAGTTGCATTACCATTCATCCATTCAAAGGTAGATATGCCTAAATTTACCATTTCGGTTGTTAATTGTTGATGTTCTTGGGGCTTATCAGAGTCTTTAAAAAGTGATGTTGGATAACCAAGAGATTTGAAAACTTTTGCTCGAGTAAACATACTGTCGCCACCGCCATCGGCACAATAAACACCTTTTGCAAGAATTGTTTGCTGATCATGATCTTGCCTGTATAGGTCAATCCCCCTCACTAACCCGATTTCAGTTTTACCTTCACAAACGATTACAGCTTTACTCAAAAAAGCTTCTGCACATACTCTTAGTGTTGATTGTTGCTCTTCCCCATTACTTAAAGAGAAGATGGAATGTGAGTATACAGGATGTGTTGCAGTCAGATTTGGTATCGGTGGAAGAGCTGGAAGAGCTGGAAGTTTACGAACAACATGTAGCTGACAAGCCTGTAACTCTCGCAAGACGTAAGGTGAGTGTGTTGTAATAAAAACTTGTTGCGTTGGCTCTCTATCTTTTGAACCTAGTTCGTTAAGCAGCCTAGTGATACGATAAGGCTCAAGGCCATATTCAGCTTCGTCAACTATTAAAATACTAGAACAGCTAGTCGCCTTTTGGAGTCCGCTAATGAGAAGTCGAGAAGATCCTGTTCCCAATTGTCTTAGAGGTGTTCCATCGTTATTGTGAAGGCTTATAGCTCCATTGGACATGGATATTCCATTTACATCAAGGAGAGCACTAAGTTGTCCAACAGGTACGCCAAGCCCATTGGCAATTAGTTGAACTTGATTTAAAACCTCTGTTACCCCTTGTACTTGTTGTTCTGCAAAGGCTGCACGTGTTTGCCGCCCTAATAGAGCAAGAACAGCAGATACATCTAATGTTTCTTCAGAAAGCTTGTTCAGTACTGACCTATTTCCCCATGCAAGGTTTTGGTTCGAAGTCGTGCCAAGTCTAGCTGGTGACAATAGTTCTCTGTGCTTCCAAGGTAGTCTTCGTTCTAAACCATCAGCATCTGCTCGTTCAGAATATAATCGCCAGTCTGGGGCTAAATCAGCATCCACATGTAATTTTATTGTAAGAACTGTTTCAGTATCTGTTTGAGGCTCGTCGGATATTGCTTTAGTAGCAGAATTGAATCCTCTAAGAAAAGAACCATATCGTTCAACATTTTTTAATTCATCATGTAGGTCACCAATTGTTATTGTGATAACGAGTGGTGAGGTTGTGTCTAATTGATAAAAATCTGCATCATTGAATGAATATGCTCTGCGGGCGCCGAGAGCTAAATCTATAGCATCTAAAATTGTTGATTTACCCACGTCACCAGAGCCTATAAGGCAATTTAGGCCTGGTTTAGGATTCCAAGATAGATTTTTTATTGATCTAAAATTTTGTATTTGTAGGTGGCGTATAACTGACACATTAAATCCTTTTGTATGCTAAACAAGCAGAGTATCAGCAAAGGGCTAATGTGGATAGTCCGTAAAAAGTGAATGTAATCTAGATTAGTTATGTATGAAGTCTCTTAATAAACTCCATCAATTCTTTCTTTTGCTCATTTTGTAATTTTGATACTTCTATAGCTAATCTTGCTGACTCATCATCTTCACAGAAAAAATAATTTAATGGGACATTTAGTTCATCAGCAATCTTTTTTAGGGTTGCTAAGTCTGGGATGTGACGGCCTTTCTCATAGTGGTTCATGCGACCACTCGCTGAGTTTTCATCCATACCGATAAGTATCCCCAGCTGCTTTTGAGTAATACCTGACTTAGCGCGGGCCTGTTTGAGTCTAATTGGGATTGGATTTTGGAACACAGAAGTATCATTTTTCAGTCTCTAATGGCTTAGATTGTCTAAGTTTTACAATAGTTTGTACACTTAGGAATCCTAAGTTTGATTTGTGGGTATGTTCTTAAAGTCACTCTCAAGTATGAAACTTAGTATTTCTAAGTTTTGCATTGTTCTATATACTTAGCAACCCTAAGTTTTCTTAATTGATGTAGTATAAGAAATGCCCCAAGTTATTAAATTAAACCAACACATTTATTCCCTTTTGATCGAAAAAGAGTGCAATGGTTTTACAATTGTCGAGCTCAGGGATGAGTTATTAACCGTAACTGATACATATCAAGATATAGATGAGGCACGTAAATTCATTTATAGGCAAACGACAGCTCTTGAGCGGAAGGAACTCTTAAATTCAAAAGGAAGTGGTCGTCATAAAAAGTATTTTAAAACTGGGCTGTTCAATAACGCCACGTTTGTGGCGAAACAGGCCGTAATTGAGCAAGAGAAACTAAGTACCAGTAATATCGATAATCAAGTATCACCGCTTATTGAGACTTTATTGAATGAAAAGAAACAGTTTGAGGCTGAGCTTGCGATTTTGTTAGGGGAAGTTGATGAATATAAAGCCCTACAAAAGCGATTCCCTGAGCACCTTAGCTTGTTCTACTCTGCATTAGATGATGCTAAAAATAATTCAGCTAAGTTATTAGGAAAAGTTAACGCTTTAACCACTATATTGGCTTCTTTGAGCAATGATGCTCCGCAATGCTGAGAAGTTGGCAAAAAGAATGTGTTGAGTTAGCAGTAAAGAAATACACTGCCAGTGATAAGCACTTTTTATGTCAGGCCACTCCTGGTGCTGGTAAAACAATAATGGCAGCTTCATTGGCCAAAACGTTATTTGATAAAGGAATGATAGACAGAGTGATCTGTTTCTCACCATCGGTTGAAGTGGCTAATAATATCAAAAGAACATTTGGAAAAATAATTGGGTGTTCGTTTGATGGCTCATTTACGGCTGTAGGTGCTTCAATGACTTATCAAAGTTTATGCTCTATTCCTGAAAGTACTTGGGATAGGCTTAGAAAGTATCGTACATTTTTTATTTTTGATGAAATACATCACTGCTCATTCTCGCAAGATAAATCTAAAATCAATACGTGGGGTGAGAGAGTTGTTTTCCATTTACAGGATATTGCAACTTACACGCTTGCGCTGTCGGGCACTCCTTGGCGCTCAGACGCCCTTCCTATTGCTTTAGTGAACTATTCTGACCCGGAAGGTGAGTTGATATGCGATTATCAATACAGCTTGATTCAGGCTATTAGAGATAACGTGTGTAGAGAGCCAAAAATAGTCTTAGTTGATAGCAATAGTATTTCGGATGGTCACGATACATATGGGTCTATAGCTGAATTTGTTAAACAAGCTCAATCAACGTACCAAGAGGTACTTAATAATGACTCCGCACTTAGATATTTATTGAAGTTAGCTGTATTAAAATTGTCGGAGATAAGAGATTCAAACCCGACTGCTGGCGGTCTAGTTGTCGCGTCTTCAGTTAAGCACGCTGAAATGATAAACATTCTATTAATTGAAGAATTTAACCAAACGTCAACTATAGTTACTTACTTGCATGATAATTCGACACAGAAGATCAATTCATTTAAGTCATCAACTGAAGAGTGGATTGTTAGCGTTGGTATGATCAGTGAAGGAACTGATATACCTAGGCTACAAGTTTGTTGTCATTTAAGTTCTATAAAAACGGAGTTGTACTTTAGGCAAGTTCTAGGGCGCATTCTTAGGTCTGGCAAAGGTAAAATTGAATTCGCCTGGTTATTCACATTTGCAGAAACAAGCTTAATTGAGTTTGCCCAGCGGGTTAATATTGATATACCAGATAGTTGCTCTTATGTTGATATGGAATGTGACTCAATTTCAGTGGGAGAAGACATATTTAGACATTTTAAACCACCACTGAGAGACACATGTAGTAAGTTAAAAGTGAACATTGATAAACTCATTTTAGGCGATTTATCTTCTGGTCTCAATACAGCTTATGATGAGAGGCTTTTAGGTTGTTCATTGGGCAATATACAAATTAAATCACTTAGAACTAGAGTTATAGAGGCATTCTTGTAGTTCAACATATTGAGCCTCACCCTTATCATATTCAAATATTATTTTGAATTAGTATCCACTATCTGAAGTGGGGGTCTTGGTTATGCTTATTAATGATATCGACTTGTAATTTATACTAGAAGACTTTACCTTGTGACTTAGGATTTCTAAGTTTCAAGGTGTTGGATGACTTTTCTATTTTCTCCCAAGGCTCGGGCATTTTCTGACGAATCGTTGGAAAGTTACTTATTACGGGTCGTTTCAGAGAATTTTTTCGATTCGTATCAAGAGCTAAGCTTAGCTATTCGCGAAGAGCTACATGAGCTTGATTTTGAGGCGCATGGTGCATTCCCGATAGATTTAAAAAGACTCAACGTATACCACGCCAAGCATAATAGCCACTTTAGGATGCGGGCTTTAGGTTTACTCGAGACATTATTAGATTTACCTCGATACGAGCTACAAAAACTGGCTTTGTTAAAGTCAGATATTAAATTTAACTCCTCAGCTGCCTTATATAAAAATGGCGTAGATATTCCCCAGAAATCTATTCGTTATCACACCGAGGCAGCCGTTGATTCGATTCCGGTATGCCCACAATGTCTTGCAGAAGAAGCTTATATAAAACAAAGCTGGCACATAAAGTGGGTAGATGCATGTACTAAACATCAGTGTACTTTGGCTCATAACTGTCCTGAATGCTGCGCTCCAATTAACTACATAGAAAATGAGTCAATCACTCATTGTTCATGCGGTTTTGAGCTAACTTGGGCTAGTACCTCGCCTGTAAATGCATTAAGCATTGAGCATTTAAATAAATTGCTGGATAAAAGTGAGCGCAATGATAGCCACTCGCTATTTAACAACACTACTCTTACAGAACGCTTTGCTGCGCTTCTTTGGTATCAGGGGCGGTATTCTCAAACAGATAACTTTTGTTTAGATGACGCTGTGGATTATTTTAGTATGTGGCCAGCAGTTTTTTATAAAGAGCTTGATGAACTAAGTAAAAATGCAGAAATGAAGCTAATAGATCTGTTTAATAAAACAGAGTTTAAGTTTATTTTCGGTGATGCTATTTTGGCTTGCCCCAGTACTCAAATGCAGAGAGAACTTCACTTTATTTATAGGGCTCTATTAGATTATTTAGTTACTTTGGTTGAGGGTAATCCTAAAGCTAAAAAACCAAACACAGCCGACTTATTGGTAAGCGTATTAGAGGCTGCAACTTTGTTAGGCACTTCAGTAGAACAGGTTTATAGGTTGTACCAAGATGGTATTTTGCAAACGGCATTTCGTCATAAAATGAACCAGCGAATCAATCCCTATAAGGGCGTGTTTTTTTTAAGGCATGCTATAGAGTACAAAACTAGTTTTGGAAATGATAAAGCTAGAATGTATTTGTCGGCATGGTGAGTATATGCATTTAAAAGAACTGTTAGAGATTACAGACATCGCTGAGCGAGATAGGTTGATACGTCGTGCTTTTAACCCTTACACAACAACGATTGATATAACAGGCTGCGAAGGCAATACTTTAATTATTTTATTAAACCTGACTTACCGAAAAAACCAAGTTGATGACTTGCTGGATAAGCAGTTAGCAAAACAGGCTTTAAAAAGTGAAGAGCATATTAATAAATGTATTAAGGAAATAGCGTGGTTTCATACTCATAATTTAAAGTACCCTGATATTAGAGTCAGTAAGCAAAATTTAGCTGTAGCGCCTCCACTACTAGATTCTTATGTTTTGAGTAGTGCTAACTATCCGAAAGCCTATGGCTGGTCACATGACTCAGCTAAAGTTAATTTTGCTAAATTATTTGTTAGTTACTTTAAATGGCAAAATCAAGACAGTTGTTTGGCACAAGTATTAGCTACGAACTCAGATAACTGGAAAGCCGCATTTACCTCTCTTGGGTTATCCGTTAAGGCATTTAAAAGCTTATGTGTAACCGTTAAAAAATCATTGCCTGAAGAGGCCATTCCCGACTCTGTTGACCGCTACTCTCGCCAAATTAGAATGCCTTATCATGATGGTTACTTAGCTGTTACGCCTGTAATTAGCCATGTTGTTCAATCAAAAATTCAACAGGCGGCAATTGATAAACGAGCTCGATTTAGCAATGTAGAGTTTACGCGTCCTGCTGCTGTTAGTTTGTTAGCTGCTTCCTTAGGTGGGGTTGTTAATGTACTTAATTACCCTCCTAAGATACTAAATAAATATCATGGTTTAAGTAGTTCTCGACAATTTAAATTAAACAATGGCCAAACAGTATTTAACGTTGGAGCACTATTAAAACCAGAATTCATTAAAGCTTTAGAGGGTATTATATTTAGCAATAACGCCTTGGCTCTTAAACAACGCAGACAACAAAAAGTTAAAAATATTAGAGATGTAAGAAGTACGCTTTTAGAGTGGTTTTCACCTATATATGAGTGGCGCTTAGGCATTATTGAGACTGAAGTTGGCTTAGAGCAGCTTGAGGGGACTTCAGACCAACTAGAGTATAAAATACTATCGCTGTCCGACGATGAACTCCCTTCGCTAACTATTCCCTTATTTAGCTTACTAAATGAGATGCTGGGCAAAGTGCATATGACACAAAGGTATGCTTTTCATCCTAAATTAATGAGCCCTTTGAAAGCAGCTTTACATTGGCTACTTATCAACCTTACAGATCAAAAAAATGAACCGATAGAAGTAGATGAAGAACATTTTCGTTATTTACATTTAAGCGGCTTGCGTGTGTTTGATGCACAAGCGTTATCGAACCCTTACTGCTCAGGTATTCCATCTTTAACCGCTGTTTGGGGCATGCTTCATAGCTACCAAAGAAAACTTAATGAGGCGCTTAGGACAAATGTACGATTCACATCTTTTTCATGGTTTATTAAGGATTACGCTGCGGTTGCAGGGAAAAAGCTTCCTGAACTTAGCCTTCAAGGCGCTCAGCAAAGTAAGCTTAAGCGACCAGGAATTATTGACGGCAAATACTGTGATTTGATATTTGATTTAATAATACACATTGATGGTTATGAAGATGATTTACAGGCAGTAGATAGTGAGCCTGACATTTTGAAAGCGCATTTTCCATCTAACTTTGCAGGTGGTGTTATGCATCAGCCTGAGCTTACTTCAAATGTAAATTGGTGCTGTTTGTATAGTAATGAAAATCAGTTATTTGAAAAGTTAAGGCGACTCCCTTTATCAGGTTGCTGGGTAATGCCAACGGAGCACAAAATAGAGGATTTAGATGCGCTACTCTTGCTATTAAATAACGACTCTAAATTGAGCCCATCTATGACGGGGTATATGTTACTTACTGAAGCCAAAGCTAGAGTAGGAGCGCTTGAAAAGCTACATTGTTATGCTGAACCAGCAATAGGAGTGGTGAAATACGAAACGGCCATTAGTGTTAGGTTAAAAGGTATTGGTAACTATTTTAATAGCGCTTTTTGGGTGCTAGATGCACAAGAAAAGTTTATGCTAATGAAAAAAGTTTAACCGGAAAATACTTAATGGAACTATGTAATATATTAAAATATGACCGCTCGCTTTACCCTGGTAAAGCTGTGTTTTTTTATAAAACGGCTGACTCTGATTTTGTTCCTCTAGAGGCTGATATTAATAAAATTCGAGGCCCTAAATCTGGTTTTACTGAAGCATTCACCCCGCAGTTTTTACCAAAAAACATCTCACCTCAGGACTTAACACATAACAATATATTAACTCTAGAAGAGTGTTATGTGCCTCCAAATGTGGAACATATATTTTGCAGGTTTTCTTTGAGGGTAAAGGCTAACTCGTTGGCTCCTTCAGGCTGTAGTGACCCAGAGATTTTCTCTTTATTAAAAGAGTTGGCCACAACATTTAAAGAGTGCGGGGGTTATAAAGAGTTAGCTGTAAGATATTGTCGAAATATTTTGTTGGGTACATGGCTTTGGCGTAATCAAAACACGGGTAACACTCAAATTGAAATTAAAACCAGCAAAGGGAGTTGTTATTTAATCGGTAACACCCGTAAGTTAGCTTGGGAAAGTAAGTGGGCTTCTGATGATCAAAAAGTATTGGAAGAGCTTAGTAATGAAATTGAGAGCGCATTAACTGATCCCAATGTGTTTTGGAGTGCCGATATAACCGCGAAAATAGAAGCCTCATTTTGCCAAGAGGTTTACCCAAGCCAAATCCTTAACGACAAGGTTAAGCAAGGAGAGGCCTCAAAACAGTTTGTAAAATCTAAGTGTGCAGATGGCCGTTACGCTGTAAGTTTTAATTCAGTAAAAATAGGTGCAGCGCTTCAGTCAATTGATGATTGGTGGGATGAGGATGCAAGTAAAAGATTACGTGTGCATGAGTTTGGTGCAGATAAAGAAATAGGCATTGCCCGACGTCCTCCCGATTCTGAGCAGAACTTTTATTCTATTTTCAAAAATACTGAATGGTATTTATCAGCCCTTAAAAATTGTATTACTAATAAAAATGAAAATATAGACCCAGCTATTTATTATTTATTTTCTGTATTGATTAAGGGCGGAATGTTCCAGAAAAAAGCAGAGGCTAAAAAGGCGTAGTTATGCAAAGGTATTACTTCACAGTCCACTTTTTACCAAAACAAGCCAATCTAGCGCTGCTTACTGGCCGTTGTATTTCTATCATGCATGGGTTTATTTTAAAGCATAACATTGAAGGAATGGGAGTTACGTTTCCAGCTTGGTCAGACTCATCAATTGGCAATGTAATTGCTTTTGTTCATAAGGATATGGAGGTTTTAAACAGCCTTAAAGAGCAAGCATACTTTGTTGACATGCAAGATTGTGGCTTTTTTAAAATAAGCCAAATTTCAACCGTTCCTGACAGTTGCCAAGAAGTACGTTTTATACGTAATCAGTCGGTAGCAAAAATATTCACAGGTGAAAGTAGGAGAAGATTAAAGCGCCTGCAAAAAAGAGCATTAGCAAGAGGTGAAGATTTTAATCCTAAAAAGCTCGAAGCTCCCCGAGAGATTGATATATTTCATAGGGTAGCTATGACTAGTAAGAGTTCACAAGAAGATTATATTCTTCATATTCAAAAGCAAGATGCCGATTGCCAAGCAGAGCCAGTCTTGAGTAATTATGGTTTTTCCTCAAATGAAAAGTTTAAGGGCACGGTTCCTGATTTATCACCTTTAATAGAAAGTAATTAACCTTTATTAATGTCTTCATTATAAGCCGTTGATAACAGAACCCTCTGAGCAAGCATATAAAAATATGGGTAAAATTGAATTTGCTTTTTAATTATATGAATTATATAAATAAGCTTAGCTACTTTTATAGTGACCTGCCGAGTAGGCAGCTGAGAATGGATTTGGATTACATGCGCCATCGAAATAAAGGTGATCTGCCGTATAGGCAGCTGAAGATAAAAACAATCGATTCGATGTTTAAGTTAATGTAACTCTGCCGAAAAGGCAGTGAGTAGTAATAGAATGCCAGCCCTTTATTTGAGGACTAGTATTCTATTTTTGATTTAAAAGTAGATGTATAATATTTAAGGTTACTCACTCTGTTTTCAGAGTTTTCCAATTAATGATATTGGTGATATTGCTTTGTAAGTTTGAAGATTCTAATATCAAGCGACATCTGAGATATTTTAATTCAAGCATTATAACCATGGTTGAGGCTGTCTACAGTTTTTTTGATCAACTCCCGTCCGGCAATAGTGTTAACAAACGTCAAAGGCATTTCTGAACTAAATTGCAAAGAGCGTGTATTAAGCCATGTGGTCCACCGTTCAACACTCTCAAAGTAATCAATACAAGCTGATGCCAAATGAGCTAATTCAACGGTATTTTCACTTAAGGTTACATTTAAACGTTTATGTTCCTTTACATAGCGTTCGAAAGCTTTTGTATTTGTACCAATCGCCTTAGTAAACGATTGCTGATCCCAGCGTAACTCAAGTCTAAATTTCTCAACACATTTTATATCTAAGCCACGCTGGATCAATTCAATTTCATCCAAAGGATTTGAGTTTAAATTAATTTTTCCATCGCTGAGCATCTCTACAAATTTATGATTAGCACTAGGTTGAATATAGCTAGGCATACACATCTCTAAGTTTGCTAAAGTTATATTTAATATAGCATCTCAAGTAAGTGGCTGATAGTCGGTTTAGAGCGAATTACGGTCATAGGATTGAATCAATCGCGACTGGTAAGTTATGACGTATAGGAGCCGTTGAGTAATCTTAGTTAAAGACAAAAAATGCCTGATAGCTGACTTAAGCATTTGTTGATTTTTGCGATATTGATCGACAAGAAAGTGCCAAATATAGTCACTCAACCTTAATTATCTATACTTAGATTGTTTAGGTTATGTGCTCGTTGTATACGAATATTGTGCCAACATCATTTTAATGATTACCGGTTTTCTTCCGAGGCAATGAGTTACTTTACTCACAACGAATACTCAGGGCTTGCTTTCTAAACGCTGTCTATATTTCTTTCAAAGATAATATTAGTTACTCTTAGCTTATAAAACTTTTTTTATAAAAGCACAGTATCTTTTAACGATTAATAACTTAGCTCACCGGCAAGCGCGACATTAAGTTGCTGCTTAATCTCTGCGGTATTCAAGCCCCTTGCAAGTAAAAAATGTAACTTAGTGAATGCGGCTTCTAAGGTCATATCCTTACCCGCAATCACACCGAGCTTTTTCATATGACTGCCAGTGGAATAAGTTTCCTGGTTAACCCCACCCTGCATGCATTGAGTAACATTGAGAACTATCAATCCTTGCGAGACCGCTCGTGCCATTATTCGCATTAATGGGCTGTCTACATTGGGAGAGTTTCCCATACCGTATGTTTTAATAATGATCGCTTTGAAGCGATTCTGATTAAAAATCCCATCAAATGCCACTTCTGAAATACCGGGAAATATTTGTAACACCATCACCGCATCACAATCAAATTTGGGCACTAAAAACCGAAGCGCCTCAGGCAGCCTCTGTAAATTGCTATGTAGTTGAATTTCACCGTTAACAGCGCCAAGACTGGGGTAATTCGGCGAGTTAAACGCATCAAACTCGCTGCTTTTAACTTTAGTGCTGCGGTTGCCGCGAAGAATTTTACCATTGAAACAAATACACACCTCTTTTAAGTCTGAATAGGTGGCGAGTTGCAGTGACTGTATGACATTTTCGTAAGCATCATTGTGTTTTTCAGATAAGGGTATCTGTGAGCCGGTAATAATGATGGGTTTGTCGTTTCCTTGAAACATAAATGACAGGGCTGATGCAGTATATGCCATGGTATCGGTACCGTGTAGTACGACAAAACCATTGTAGTCTTGCCATAACGCCAATAACTTATTGCCAATTAAGGTCCAATTATTCGGCACCAAGTTCGCGCTATCGATAAGCATGTCTAAGCTGACAAAATCAAACATGGGCAAAACCGTATTGCATCTCATTTTTAGCGTATCTGTAAAATACTGCTCAAAATGTTCCATAGGAACAAAACCATCAGCCGATGCCTTCATGCCTATCGTTCCACCTGTATATAAAATGAGTATTTTCATGTTGGGTTTAACTCATGGCTAACATTGAGCGTGGGTCCAGAGCCGCCGTTAAGGCTTCTTCACTCATTAAACCGCGCTCAAGGACTATTTCATGAATTGTTTTGTTTTCCCTAAGTGCTTGGGCTGCGACAGATGATGCGTTGCCATAACCTATTAAAGGCACCAAGGCTGTGACGGTACCAATACTATTTAAAACATGCTCCTGACATCGACTTACATTTGCCTTAATGCCCTTGATGCAACGCTTGTTTAACATGTCGCAATTTGATGCCAACATTTTAATAGAGTTTAGAATGTTATAAATGATCAAGGGCTCCATGGCGTTTAGCTGCAATTGCCCCGCCTCTGCGGCTAACGTGACCGCTAAGTCACTGGCAATGACCTGATATGCTGTTTGATTGACCGCTTCTGGGATCACAGGATTGACTTTGCCCGGCATGATGCTCGAACCGGGCTGTACCGCAGGTAAGCTTATCTCACCGAAACCCGTTCGAGGGCCGCTCGAAAGCAAGCGTAAATCATTACATATTTTGCTTAGTTTCACCGCGAGTCGTTTTAAGATCCCTGAGTAATAAACAAAAGCGCCCATATCTGACGTTGCTTCAACTAAATTAGAAGCTTGCACCAGAGGCTTATTTGATATTTTGGCAAGGTAACTTATTGCAAGAGAGGAATATCCTCGATGACTATTTATCCCAGTTCCTATGGCTGTGCCACCGAGGTTTATTTCACACAGCAGTTTGCCCGCTTCTTGCAAACGCGAGGTTTCTTCACCTAAGGTTACTGCATAGGCACCAAACTCCTGGCCCAAACTCATAGGTACCGCATCTTGAAGTTGCGTACGCCCCATCTTAATCACATCTTTAAACTCTTCGGCTTTTTCTTCTAAGCCGATTTTAAGTGCTTCGACAGCAATAATAAGATTATCACCCGCCAATTGGATCGCTAAGCACGCGGCTGAAGGGTATACGTCATTGGTTGATTGACAGCGGTTCACATCATCGTTTGGATGTAACTCTTTATAATTCCCTTTCTCATAGCCCAATTTTGTCAGAGCAATATTTGCAATCACTTCATTGGCATTCATATTTGTGGATGTTCCTGCGCCACCTTGAATCGAGTCCACGACAAAGGCATGGTAATAATCGCCTTGGCGAATATCATCACACGCGGCAATAATTGCATTGGCTTTAAGCTCTGAGAGCAAGCCGAGTTTTTTATTTGCATGGGCTGCGGAAGCTTTTACCATGGCTAAACTGTCGACAAGTTCCGGGAAATGCCCAATTGGAATACCCGTTATTGAAAAATTATCACGGGCTCGTTGTGTTTGAATGCCATACCAAACCTCGTCAGGTAATTCCATTTCCCCTAATAAATCAGACTCAAGTCGTGTCAACATTTGCTCACCTAAAGTTAATAAACCAAACACTTGATGTGAAAAGTGGTTTGGTAATCATTGTTATAAATAGGCCATCATTTAAGCAAATGCCGTCTAGTTTTGCTATTTCGTAACTCTAACCAAAATGACGCTATTTGATGCACTTATAGCATCAAATAGCGAAGCAACAGCCGTTGTGTCTTGGTCCATTGAACAGTAGAATGACAATTAATTAATCTAGAAGGGCAAATACCTTGGTGATGAACACACATGTTGATTTTGCTAAAAACCTCAAACTACTTTGTAGCTACTTCAAATCAATAGCTGAAGTTTGTCGTCGCCTTTCCTTCAATCGCGCGCAGTTTAATCGCTATTTAAATGGCCAACACAAACCTAGCGCCAATACCATGCTGCGTATTTGCGAGTTTTTTGGTGTTGAAGAATTTGAAATAATGCTGCCACACAATCAATTTAAACTCCTGATCCAAGTACGCCCGAAGCTTCAGGAAGAAGCAGTAATTACAAATCCGGAAAATGAACATTTAAAGGCCTTGGAAAAAAGCGGCACCCATGATTTAGACAAATATCTGGGATACTACTTCGAATATTACATGTCGATGGCTCACCCGGGTAAGCTGCTTAGAACACTAGTATGTTTTGAAAAAAAAGGTCAAAAAGTCTATTACCAGCGTACTGAAAGAATTATCGAGCTTCCTCACAATAAAGCGTATCATTGCATTTATCTTGGTATGGCGAGCTTTTTGGTTGACCGTATTTTTATGGTTGATTATGAATCACTAACTAAACATGAAATTTCACAAACAATCCTATTTCCAACCTTTAAGAACAGGATCTCGCAGTTAAAAGGTTTGAAGATTGGTGTCAGCGGAAGTGGTGAACGAATGCCAATTTGTACGCGCGTTATTTATGAGTATTTGGGCGCCTCAATCAACGTGAAAAAAGCCCTCTCTTTATGTGGCCTTTACAATCTATCTACCAATGAAATTGATGACTCAATCAAACTCGCAGTAAAAAATGACATGGCAGACAATGAAGTACATTTCAGAGCACGCCACTAATCAATCTTAATCGACCTAAAGTTTGATGAACTTAATGTATGCTTTATATCAATTCGATGGGGTCAGTGTTCATAAAAAAAAGGCTACTTTTTAGCACATAGCACAAACCTATAGTTGTCCCTCAACGATTCGACTGTCCGCTTTTACAACATATTTGCAATAGAAGCCGTCGTTACTGAAAGGCGGCAGATCTGATCAAACCGAACATAAACATGACTTGGAATATCGACATCGCTAATGTCAGCAATGTCGCACCTGCTGTCTTAATGAGTATTGTCTCGACTGGCCGCTTTAGTCGTAGGCTGGTAAAAATTAAAATCTCGTGACTGTCGCCTTCGGTGACAAACAAGATCGTCAAATCCAGTTTTTTCAAGCCACAACTATGTCTCCTAATGGCACAAAGCGGAAATCACCTACCCATAAATTCCGTATTTATACATTAAGGTTTTTAAAGCCTTAATGTAATTAATTTTCAACCATTCGAATATTTACCTAAACCTAATCTTACTTAAATTTAAGGTGGACTCTGATTAATAAATCTCAATCTGTGCGCCACACCTTGCTTGAAATTCACACTATTCTCAAGCTACCGCGAAATCTCGACTTAAGTGGCGCTGACCACGGGAGATTACAATTTTTTAAAGTTATGTTTACAGGTACAATTCGGTATTATATTATAAATTTAGACCCCATATACAAGGAGTAAATCAAATGAATCTTACACTAGGTCTAACAATAATTTCTTTGGCTTTTACGGCTAATGCGAAAACTTTATCTGAAGATGACCAGAATTTGACGGGTTTCAAAAATGCCGGAAAGTCATCATTTACAATTAAATCAATAGCAAATGCTAATTTTAATCGGTCAGGTAAAAGCAAACAAAATCAAACATTCTTTTTGAAAAATGGCAGTGTAAGCGCTTACAGCACAAAGTCGGCTTTATTACAAAAAGATAAAGTAACCACTAACTCACTCAGTTTTGAGTATCAAACTAAAAGTATAGAAAAAGGGGTTTTAGGCCTCGAAGTTTACCATGAAGGGAATTGGAAAGAGATTTGGAAAATAGATGCAGCTAAACAAAGTTTAAATAACAGCGATTGGAACTCACAAGTAATAAACTTTGAATTCTACCCTGGTGAAACTGATATCCGTTTTTTTGCTTCTACTTCTGGTGAGGATGATACTGGCGGTGTTTCACTTAGCAGCATTAACTTTTCATCATTAGCCACTAGCACTGAGATTGAATATGAATACGATGAGTTAGGAAGGCTTGTATGTGCTAAAGATAGTATTAATGGTGAAAGAAACTTTGAATATGATAAAGCTGGAAATAGACAAAATGTAAGTATCGGAAGTTGCAACTAAAAAAGGAATAGCGTCATGTCAAATTATTTAAAGATTACAATTTTAATTTTCTTTCTATTATCAATAAAATTATCTATTGCATCGTCATATGATGGACCTAAACTAGGAGAACCAATATATACGGCCGTTGATAGAAAGCATGTAAACATGGTTAATGGGATGATTTCATATGCCATTAAAGATGTTAGTATCGGGCATGGTAATTTAAGTTTGACACACACAATATCAATCAATGCGAATGATGTTTTAAACTTAGATTCCTATAATCCCGGATACAAAGATAAGTTCTACGGAGGTATTCGACGCTCGCTGTATAGTAAATCAAGCAACGGTTTTAGCACATTCGAAGTCATATCTGTATTCGATCATGAGAGTTCATATAATTTTGAAATTATGGCTAATGGAGAATTGAAAGAACTAAGGGACATTCCTGTATCGTTAGAAAAAATTGACAGTCAAACATTCCAACTGACAAAAGAAGATGGAACTTTGGTGAAGTATAGGATGCAAAATACTATTCCATCCACTATTTCTCAATCATATGCTCCATTTGGATATATGAAAGAAATTATTCGGCCTGATGGGTTTACCATTACCATTCATAAAGAAGGCCATTACTTATCGAGTCCTATTAAAAGTGTCACTACAAATAATGGGTTACAGTTAAAGTACATATACAATGTACATAATAGACCATTAGAAGCCAGCAAACAAAGCGCTACCAATAATTCTAATATTAATGCGAATTCTTTGGAATGGTCTACGAAGCATCCAGTTAAAATAGTTGCATTAAATAATGCAGTAGAAATATGTCCGTTGTTAACTGATACCTGCGATATCTCAAATACTTGGCCTACAGCCTATTATAACTGGCCAGATGGAATGCCAAGAGCGTTTTATATTGGTAATAGTGTGTTTTCAGTAACGGACTATCTTGGAAGAACGACTGTTTTCTATCATAAAGCCCTTTCAAAAGGCTTTCAATATGGCGATTCGGGTACTAACATTCTGCCAAACCTAAATGACGAATATTTCCCTCGAATAGTTAAGATATCTAAACCGAATGGTTCTGAAGTAACTTATGGATATAAAAACTATGCTTCTGTAGAAGCTTCAGCGCCATTTACTTGGTTAGAGTATCGTGACCACGGGATATTAAATAGAGCAACTCTGAATAGTAAAACTACTACATATGCGTTTGGACCTGAACGAACTACTTATGGTTATTCACAAAGTAACATGTATACAAGCTTTGCTATTGGCGATACATATCAAGGGATAACGAGTGTTGTTTCGGGTTACAAAGTCCACTCAAATACTGCAAAAATTAGCACTGGGCCAACTCAAATAAAATCTTGGGATAAAAATGTTTTTTTTAGTAATGACTTAAACAACCAGGTTGAGAAAATCGAAAATAAGCTTAATGGTGTTAAAATAAGTTATTCATATGATAGTAAGGGTAGGTTAGAGCAGATAAGTAAAGATGGTGTTCTGACAGATTTAAGCTACCCTTCATCGTATTGTAGCCCTAAAAACTGTAATAAACCCTCTTCCATATCAAGTAACTATAATAATTTTCTAGGTGTTTTTCCTGAATATACTTATACGAGATATCAATACGCTTCGGGTCTACCTCAAACAACTACTTATCCAGCCAACAAACATAATAAGATAAAAAAAGTGCAATACACCTCTCAAAGTTATACGGCAAGATATAAAAATAGCGGTGGTAATATTGTTAATAGTCCTTCTACCATAAATTTAATTAGTTCTGAGTTTTTTTGTCGGGCTAGTAATATGTCTGGTTCAAATATTTGTGAAAACGGGGATAAGATTACTACTACATATCACTACGGCTTTGGTAATCAATCAAACAACCTTTTTTTAATTGGTGAATCTGTGTCTGCAGAAGATGACCCTGATGTTTATACAATATGCTATCGATATAACATATATGGAAATAGAATTGGTGTTAGTTTACCTGAATCAGGTATCACAGATTGTAACGTAGGGAGAGAATATTAAAATGGCTATTACAAAGCATATAAAAACATTTGGTTTAATTTTATTGATTATCTCTTTTAACACACTTTCTTCACAGGTTGCCCAACCACATACGACTGCATATCGTTATGATATTGGTGGAAATATTGTGGGGGAAATCCTTCCTGGGACGGATAGTAGTGGATCATTAAAATTTCTTGCGGTGCGATATACCTATGATAATTCGAGTGGCTTACTTATTAAGACTGAAAATGGAGAGCTTTCATCGTGGCAAAACGAACACATTACCCCTGCAAACTGGAGTGGTTTTTCAAGAACCTCACAAACTGTAAACTTTTATGATGGGAATGGCCGAAAAACGGGTATTTCTTTAAGAGGTTCTAATAGTAATACAACTGCTTTTACACATATAAGTTATGATGCATATGATAGAGTCGTGTGTGAAACAGTAAGGCTAAATTCTGGCACATTTGATAATACATCACTCGATGCCTGTACGCCAAGCAGCAGCGCTCAATATGGCAGTGATAGGGTTACAAAATATGAGTATGATGGCTATGGCAACATAACCAAAGTTCATAAAGCTTATGGCACCGTACTTGAGCAATTGTATAAAAAAGTTGAATATTATAGCGAGCAACCAGGCCTTGTTAAAAATATATCAGATGCAAAAAATAATACGACACAGTATGAATATGATTACTTAGGAAGGTTAGAAAAAGTTATATACCCTGATTATAGTTATGAATTTAATTCCTATGATATGAGTGATAACTTAATTGAAGAACGAAAAAGAAATGGGGCAATCATAAGTTATACTTATGACAAGGTTAACCTTCTTTCATTAAAAAAAATGCCTAATTCATCAGATAATATAGTTTATTCATATGATTTAAGAGGGCTGAGGACGAGTGCCGTTAAGGGCCAATATAATAATAGCTACGCTTTAAATTTTACTTATGATACTCAAGGTAATTTAGTAAAAACAACCAGTGGTGAAGGATACAATGGTACTACAAATAGTAGAACTGTTAATTATAGTTATGATAAAAATGGAAATCGTACTCAAATTTCATTTCCAGACAACAAGTCATTTAATTACCAATTTGATGGTCTGAATCGAGTAAAATCTCTTACTAATCAATCTGGTAATACATTAGTCACCTTACAGTATAAGTCAAATAATATGCGTGACTATCTTCAATACTATGGTGGATCAAAAACTTCATACTCATATGATGAGATAAATCGCTTAGATAATCTATCAATAGACTTCGCTCAAAACCAATATGATGTAAATCGAACCTTAACATATAATCCAGCACATCAAATTGTCACGGATCAAGTAAGTAATATCGGGTACCGGTATCAAGGAAATCATAATAAAGTTGGTTCATACAGCGTAAATAATTTGAACCAGTATACCGATATAGCTGGAACATTTGTAAACCATGATATTAATGGAAATTTCACAAGTGGCGATAATACTTACTTATACACTTATGATGATGAGAACCGATTGGTATCATTATACGGGTATGATTCTGCTTCATTTAAATATGACCCAATGGGACGCCTCTACCAAATGACAATAAATGGGGTTACTAAGCAATTTTTATACGATGGTTCGAGGGTAATTGCTGAATATGATGTTAACAATAGTATTGTAAATAGATTCGTTCCAGGGTCATATACTGATGAAAGTTGGGTTATGTTCAACGGAGCAGGCACAAGCTTATCGGACAGTATTTTTTTACATCAAAACTATAATATGAGTGTTATTGCTGCTAGTAATAGTCAATCAAATGTTCTATTTACAAATTCATATGATGTTTATGGCGTTAGTTCTGATACAAACCAAGGTCGATTTGGTTACACAGGGCAGCTATATTTATATGAAATAGGTTTATATTACTACAAAGCACGGATTTATCATCCAAAGCTAGGTCGATTCCTTCAGACTGATCCTGTGGGTTATGAAGATCAGATGAATCTTTATGCTTACGTGCATAACGATCCAATTAATATTGTCGACCCAACTGGCAAGACGTCAGATCCTCTAAACTCCTTTAGAACATGGGCTAAGCAACATAGCAGTGCTCAGCAAAAGTTGAAGCAAGACTTAACGGCAACTAAAGAACTTGTAGGCGATGTTGTTGCTTCTGAAGAAGTTCAAGGTGCAGGTGAAGTTTTGGGCTATGTACCGGTCCCTCAAGCTCAGGCAGCATCCAAAGCTATTAACGTAGCTAATGCAGTCTTGAATGGAGATGCTTCAGGTGTAGCTGGTGATGCTGCTGGAAGCGCGGCTAACGCTGCTACTGAAAGTAAAGGTAAGGTCGTTCAGACGGTGGTATCAGTTGCAGTAGGTAAGCTTGTATCAACAGTAGTTAAGGCCGTGCAGGGAGAGCCGTCAGGAAATTCTCCGCCTCAAGAGATGAAACCTTCCTGTTCCGGAAACGATTACGGTGGCGGGTGCAAGTAAGGTAGCAGTATGGTTAAGAATAAGAAACATTTCGAAAACGTATTACTCTTTGTCTGTTTTTTGTATTTCATATATTTGATAGGTATTGGTATTAAATCTGGTTGTGTTAATCCAAAGGGAGGTGAGGAATATTGTTTAGTATCATCACCCAATATGTATTATTTTATCTTGGCTGTGTATACAGCGCTAATAGTTGCCAGTGTTTATAAAATTTTCATAAACCTTAGGAGAAAGAAATAATGCTTCGATTATCCGTTTACATCTTACTAATAATGATGAGTCAAAAGGCTTTCTCCGAATCTTTGGTTGAAAAAACATGGTATTGCTCTAGTAAGTATAGTGTTGGGGAGCTAGAGAATATTATTGAAGATAAAATTAACTTTAAAAAAGATGGGAGATATAGCCTTTCCACAAATATAAAATTTGTTGAAATTGGCGGGAAAAAATCAGAGCTTAGTGCTTTTTTAGATGGCGACTACAGTTATGACGATGGAATACTCGAATATAAAGAAGTAAGAAATGTCAATATCCAAATTGAATCCGATGATTTAGGCATGCTAACTCCAGATTCTCTTGAAAATCTAAAAGATATACTTAATCAAAACTCAGAAGCCAAGTATAAGACACTAAAATTATCAAGCGAAACTTGGGTTTCACAGAACTCCGTTTCGGACGAAAAAATTGCTTGTTACACAAAAAAATAGTCATTGAATCCAAAGCCTCGCTAGTCGGGGCTAGGATTCAACCTAGCAGAATATTTGCTCTCAACCCAAAGCCAGCGAAAGCTGGTTTTGTTTTATGTCTGCTTGTCTCAAGTGGTAAATTTGTTCCGCAAAGATGGTAAAACTATTTCGCAGAGCAGGTAAAATTTTATCGGAAAGCTGGTAAAAAAGGTGCGGAATATACAAATGTATATTCCGTTAAAACCTACCATCACAACACCACTGAGTTACCACAACAGTCAAAATAAATTTACCACACTTGCGGTAGTTTTTTACGAGTGACTAAATTTCAGTGGTATTGATGTGTTCGCTTTTGGGTAGGTGTTTGTTCATATGTTTGATGTGTAGTGGTCAATAAAATTTGGCCACAGTTTTAGAATCTTTGTATCTAATCTCAGATTCATTTGGCGCTAAACCGGCATTATAATAATGCTGTCTAACGTTGTTGTAATATCCGGTGATATAATTACTAACGCTATATATTGACCATTACAGCTTGAGGGTTTCTCAGTAGCCTAGCCGCTTTGCGGTATCGTTAAAAATTCCTCTATATTTGTCGTATACGGTCGGAGACAGCTTAACAATTGAAAAACCTTCTTTTTTGGAAGCGTTAAGTTCCATTTCGACAAAGCTATGAGGGAGGTTTTCAGTCTTTATTTTGAAGCTGTTCCTCTTAAAAAAGTCTATGCTTTCAGGTAGCGTTTCTAAGGTAATACCCTGTTGTGGATATTTCTTTATAATATGATCCAATAGAAAGCTCCCGTAGCCTTTTTTGCGACAAGCTTTGAAAGTCGAAAGTAAATGGATATGATAAACACCGGACTCATCATATTTATCTAATAAAAACGCGAAGCTTAAATGCTTTTCAGCGGTGGAAAGGATATATAACTCACCTTTGCCCACTTTATAACTTTCGATCATCTCCGCAAAAAAATTTTGTTGCATAGGGCCATACACATCGTGAGGGCTCATAGCTGCGACTGCGTAAAAAGCCATACATTCTACTTCGCTTTGGCTTAACGCACTCCCTATACGATAAGACTTAACTGTTAAAGACATAGCAACTTCCTTACTTAATAAGCTTTTGATTTACGACTAAATAATATTATTTGTATTGTGCTACTCTAATATATTCAATAAGGTGGTCAATTGGAAGTGGCTTTGAGAAAAAGTATCCTTGAATCCTAATACCTTTATATCTAGATAAGTGTGTAATTAGCTTTTCATCTTCTACCCCCTCTACTACCACTTTTTTGCCTAAGTCATAACAAACTTTGATAATGGTATCTAAAAGCTTTCGTTCTTTCGTATCTTTATCCGCTCCAAGAGTAAACTCTCGATCAATTTTAATAATGTTCGCGGGCTGATTAGCAAGATATGACAAACTTGAAAAACCAGTCCCAAAATCGTCTATAGCAACATTCAAACCTGAATTAATTAATTCAAGTAATGTTTTCTCTATAGATGTCTTTTCTTGAAAGGAGGACTCAGTGACTTCAACAGTGAAATTTTTATATGTGATGTTATTTTGAGTAAGTAAATGGAGTAAGTCGATAGAAAAATTGTCTTTAATAATCTGCTTGGTTGAAAAATTAACTGCTACGGTTATATTTTGCAGTTGCGAATGTTTTTTTATATCGTGAAGGACTTGATTTAAAACTTGTTTACCTACTTGAACTATTTGACCCGTAGTTTCTGCTACAGGGATAAATTTTGCCGGAGAGATCCATTCACCGTTACAACACCACCTAACTAGCGCTTCAACACCTACAATTTGGTTCCCATTCAAGTTATGTATAGGTTGGTAGAACACTTCTAATTCGTTGTTTTTTAGAGCCGTGTGTAAATTATTTCGGATAATAATTTTTTCGCTGTGTTTATCATCCATTATTTGTTGATAAAAGTGTATTTGATTCCCTCCAAGCTCTGTAGATTTTTCAAGGGCTATATTTGCTTGCTGAAGGTTAAGCTTAAAATTAAATAATTCGGGGGTTTGATAAAATACCACTCCAGCACTTGCAGTAAGATTGAAGTCAAATGTGTCTATACAGTACGCTTTAGATAAATCGAGTATTAGAGCCTCAATTTTTTGCTCAAGGATAGCTGGTGTAGTATCTGTAAAATATAAAACAAAGCTATCGTTAATTCCCTTAGAAATTAATACTCGGTTGTCAACATTTATACTTATTCTTTCAGAAGCTTTTTTCAGAATTTTATCACTGATTTCATAACCTAGAGAGTTATGTATCTCTTCATAAAAATCTAGTTTAACTATTACAGTTGCAAAATTACTATATCCTCTAACCGAGCTAAGCTGCAGAAACTCTTCTTCCAAAGCTTTCAATCTCAGTAAACCAGTTAATTCATCATGCTTTGTACTAAACTCTAAGGCTCTTGATGAATCAGCTACCAGTACAAAAATAAATATAAATAGAAACGTAAACCATAATATTAATTGATCAATTATGGTATCAATGTGTATTGCTTCATAGTCATTGATAAAGGTATAGACATTATGTTCAACTAAACCCATCACATTTATTTTTTCAGTGATAAAATGGTTATAACGGCTAGTTAGCTTGTTTAAATCAGACTGAGTTTTATTTTTATAGTCTACTGAAAAGTATACATTTGGAGTTAATTCTAAATATGTATCATACCGACTAAGATATTTTAAATAACTTTTCTCTAATAATAAGTTCATATCTAGTAAATTTAATATATAAAAACGACTTTGATTCGCAAGTTTAACAGGGGCTAAAAACATTAAAATTGGTATATCGGAGTCTAGAGTTAATGAGTTAGCTGCAAATTGGACTTCCTCTTTATCTCTTTTAAGCCATAATTTTATTGTAGGTTTTTCTAGCATTCCATTTAAGTAAAAACTGCTAGAAAAATTATCGCCTGAAATATAATTTAATTCATTATCAAGAACTAAAACACCTTTGATTATATTATAATCACTAATGTAATTTTTTGAGTCTATATTAATTAGACGCATAAAATCTTCAAAACTAACTTTTTCTACTCTAGTCTTTATTCTAGCTAGAGCTTTTTTCTGTGAAGCCAAAGAGCGGTTTATCATTGTTTCTAATAAGTGTATTTTTTCTCTTGCATTAGCATCTTGGGTTCTGACTAGATTCAAAGATGACTGATGCCACACAGTTGAACCGATTAATACAACTATAAATACGACTAATTTTATTTTTTTCATTTCATTTATTTTTATATTTTTATGAAAAGCTTTGATAGTAATTGCTGAAAAACAAGTAAACATAAAAATGGCGTACAATGATAAAGTAAATGGGTTGTTATCAAGGCTTCCCAGATCGAAATTAACCTGCATATGAAATAAAAAAGAAAACTGAATAAATAGAAAACACAATGCAGCAACTGTAGCTATTGCGATGCAATACTTCTTTGTATATAGACTTACTTTTTTTATGGTTGCTAAAACGCCTGCAATTAACAGTGAAATTATTGCCGTC
This sequence comes from Pseudoalteromonas sp. GutCa3, assembly GCF_002836155.1. Taxonomy (NCBI): domain Bacteria; kingdom Pseudomonadati; phylum Pseudomonadota; class Gammaproteobacteria; order Alteromonadales; family Pseudoalteromonadaceae; genus Pseudoalteromonas; species Pseudoalteromonas sp. GutCa3. The sequence goes on from NZ_PJBK01000103.1 coordinate 206,168, forward strand.
GTGGGGCTTATCACCTTCATTAATTCATACCCAGAAAAAGTAGATTCAACCATTCCTAGTGCAAAAATAATACAGTGAAAATACAAAATAGCGCTATATAAAATACTAGTCGCACTTCTTGTCACATTCAATCTCATATCATAACCCATTAAATTTATCAGCTGCCCCAATGCAGTTTAAAAGGATTACTTATATAATTCAATGCAAGCATAAAGTATTGCTTATTAATCATTTTTCTTGTGAAGTGGCCGAGAAATACACTTTTGATTGTAAGACCTCCAAGTTGACATCCATGTTTTCATTATATACGATACATGCATAAATCATATACGGTATATATAATGGGAATAGTGAAAATATCAGATGGGCTGCATGAAGAAATTAGAAAATCGAGTAATATCATGTCCAGATCTATCAATTCACAAGCAGAGTTTTGGATTAAAATAGGCATGCTTGCTGAGTTAAATCCGACACTTACCTACCATGAAATAATTAAAAAACAACTCATAAAAGAAAAGCTTACTATTCAGGATCTTTTGCATGAATAAAGCAATAGTAAAAACGGATGCAGAAATTGAGCTCATGAGAGAGTCAGGAAAGCTTTTAGCTCAAGTATTTAAAATGCTTGATGATTTTATTTGCGAAGGCATAACTACGTTAGATATAGACACTAAAGTAGAAAGCTATATTACCAATGTGTTACATGCTCGTCCTGCTAGTAAAGGGCAATATGGCTATCGGTATTCATTGAACTCATCAGTTAATGACGTAGTGTGTCATGGTGTACCCAATCATGTTTATAAGTTAAAAAGCAAAGATATTTTAAATATTGATATTACCTTAGAGAAAAATGGTTATATCAGTGATTCAAGTAAAATGTATACTTTTGCAGCGACAAGCTCAGAAGCCAAACGATTGGTTAAAACGACTTATGATGCTATGTGGGAAGGTATTAAGGTGGTAAAGCCAAAAGCAACGCTTGGTGATATTGGCTATGCTATTCAAAAGCACGCTGAATCTTCTGGTTATAGTGTAGTACGTGAATATTGCGGTCATGGTATTGGTAAAGAAATGCATGAAGAGCCGCAAGTTTTGCACTATGGTAAAGCGCATACAGGATTAGTACTTGAAGCGGGTATGACATTTACTATAGAGCCTATGATCAACCAAGGTTCCAAGAAGGTAAAAACTAAAAAAGATGGATGGACAGTCGTGACAAAAGATAAAAAACTTTCTGCCCAATGGGAGCATACCATTTTAGTGACAGAAACAGGATTTGAAGTATTAACACTTCGACACGATGAGAAAGTCTCTTAGCGAAATATTATCATAGTCCGCTCATAGCAATTTGCCGAAGCTCAGCTTTGAGCTGTGAGTTTAATCATTCGATTTAACACTCTGACTAAATCGGCCATTGAGGTTTTAGTAAATCATAGCAATTCACGTGTTACAGTTTATAGAATAGTTATCCGATGAAAGAATTATTCTATCGGATAACTATCAAAGGTTTTAGCCGTTTTAAAATTTATCTGATATTTCATGAGCTAACCTATGAATTCTAGGTGCTGAGACAAATGATATAACTCCAGCAGCTGGCCACGCTAGAAACCACGCGGACATCCAATAGTTGATAAAGCTATTTATCAAACCCATGTTGATATAAGTAACCCAAGCTGACATAAAAAAAGTAAGTACAAAAGACATTAATATTGCGAAAATAAAGCGATGCTTCATCTAAATTTCTCCTATATTCATTTTAAGTGATGGAATATAGTTTATGGGCTTACATATCTGTAGTATATACGTAGAATTAATAATCCCATTTACATATTTGTAAAGACAATGCTTGATAACCTTAAAATTTTTATAACTGTTGCCGAGTTGAAAAGTTTAACGCGTGGAGCAGAGAGCCTTGGGATGACTATTGCCACGGTTTCAAGGCGTTTACACGAGCTAGAGAAAAAACTAGGGTGCGAGTTATGTCATCGTTCTAATAAAGGACTAACTCTTACTAATGCGGGGCAAGTTTATTATGAGGAAACCGCCAGCTTTATACATGAGCTGGATATACGACTTTTAAATTTAGATAATGCCCTCAATAGTTTGAGTGGTGAACTTAAGGTAATGGTTCCTACAAATATCGGTAGCGGGCCCCTTAATGAGTTCTGGCGAAATTTCACAGTTAATAACCCTGATATTTTGCTCAATATTACATTAGGTGACCCAGATGACGATGTAATCTCTAACCAGATTGATATTGCTATTCGCTCAGGCCCTCAAGAAAATTCATCTCTAGTACAAAAAAAAATCGGCTCGATTAGTTCTGTATTAGTGATATCGCCAAGTTATAAAAAACTTCTACCTAAAACGGTATCTCAATTAAAATCCTGTCCGAGTATTGCTGCTAATTTATTCAAAGACTGGGCTTTAACAAATGACGAAGAAAAGTATATTTACCCCAAAAAGCATAATCATATAAGTAACGATATGAGCATTACTTTAAACTTGGTCAAGGCTGGATCAGGAATAGCTCTTCTGCCGATGAGTATGGTTTACAATGAAATTGAAAATGGTGAAGTAGAGCGGGTATTGCCCTTATGGAGTGGCGAACCACGCGAAATATCACTTCTGTGGCCAAAAAAAAGAGCGTTATCAAAACGAGCAATAAAATTTCGAGATGAGTTAATTGCATTTCTGGAAAAACAAAAATGGTTTAATGTGAATTTTTAGCATTGAGGTTGCACTTCCATTTTGTCCCTGTGCGCTATCTTCATCTATATCAGACTCTGAAATCGGGTCTGGCATAGGTGCAGATTTAAGCATCGTTCTGTTCTGATACTTCTAAGGTATTGTCAACTCTAACAGTGCTCTTTAGTTTTCTATGGTCAAGTAGAAGCTAACAGGCTCTTAAATTTTTAATCTTTTTCTATATTAGTGATGGCTTAGTTCTGCTTAGAGCGAAAAATCAGACATTAGAATAGGTAGAAATTTAGCCCTTAAATCGTAAATACTGAAATTCTACCGATTACTTTATTTGCGTACTGACAATGCCTATTTGTCAACGACAAACTAAAGAGTAACTTTAAATTAATATGTCATTGTATGGTTGTATTTTATGTCAGTGAATGGTGGCAGGTTATCTATAAGTGATTGATATATTTATCCAGTGCTTGTCATGCTTTGCATGCAGCGACAACTTATCCATGTAAGAATCGTTATATTGGGTTTGATCATAGGATCTAGCCTTTTGAATCTAGGATCTTATTACATTTTCATGTTAGAATTTGCGCAATTTTTTGGCATAGCAAAGTAGCACAGTAATGATCTTAGATGATATTCGCATTGTTTTAGTTAACACGTCACATTCCGGCAATATTGGTTCGGCGGCTCGCGCCATGAAAACCATGGGTTTATCAAAACTTTATTTAGTTGATCCTGCTTGCGAAATAGACAGCCAAGCAAGTGCATTAGCTGCAGGCGCAACTGATGTTTTAGGCAATGCAGTTATTGTAGGTACCGTTGAAGAAGCTATCGCTGACTGTACATTAACGATTGGCACAAGTGCGCGTTCTCGTACGCTTTCGTGGCCAATGGTTGAACCACGTGAATGTGGTGAAAAGCTCGTTGCTGAAGCCGTAAATGGTCCTGTAGCGCTAGTATTTGGTCGTGAAAACAGTGGTTTAACTAATGAAGAATTACAGCTTTGTAATTACCATGTATGTATTCCTGCTAATCCAGAGTACAGCTCGCTTAATTTAGCTATGGCCGTACAAACACTTAGCTACGAAACTCGCATGGCATTTTTAAATCAACAACCTAAAAAGGTTGAAGAAGACGATGCAGTTTACCCAAGCTCAAAGCAAACTGAGCTGTTTTATGATCACCTTGAAGACACGTTGTTTAAAACAGGCTTTATCATCAAGCAACACCCTGGTTTAGTTATGACTAAATTGCGCCGTTTGTTTAACCGAGCTCACCCTGAAGATGCTGAAATGAATATTTTACGCGGTATTCTCACCTCAATTAATAAGGCTATCCCTAAGTAACTTAGGTATAGCTATTAGTTATAAAAGACCTAGACTAATTAACGCGCTAATACTTGACTAAATTACTCAGGTAATTACAATGGCTGTAATACTTGACCAAAGAGGTCAAGTATTGAAAATTTGTTAACTCTACAATTTAAAAGTAAGAGTTTCTAAATCAAATTTTTATCAAGTGATGATACTTGACTAATTTACTCTGGTAATTAAAATTTGCACTCTTTTGTGCAGGGGGCGTTATGAAGTTAACATCAAAAGGCAGATATGCCGTTACAGCTATGCTGGATGTTGCACTACACACAGGTGTAGGTCCTGTAGCCCTTGCTGATATTTCACAAAGACAAGAAATTTCTTTGTCTTACCTTGAACAATTATTTGCTCGTTTACGTAAAAATGGCCTAGTAAGTTCTGTTCGTGGACCTGGTGGTGGTTATTTACTAGGGCGTGAAGCGAGCGTTATCTCTGTTGGCGATATTATTAGCGCCGTAGACGAATCGGTCGATGCAACACGTTGCCAAGGTGCCGATACCGGCTGTCAGAGTGGTATGCGTTGTTTAACACATAATTTGTGGTCAGACCTAAGCGCACGCATAGAAGAATTTTTGAATAATATTACCCTTGCTGAATTGGTGGAAAAATCAGATGTGAAAGAAATAGCATCGCGCCAAGATAACAGTATTAATAATGCAATTAAGCAGTTGGAAAACATTCAAGTAAGCTGTCAACTTTAAGGTTGACCTGCAGCGGAGAGAGAAATGAAGTTACCGATTTATTTAGATTACGCAGCGACCACGCCTGTTGACGAACGTGTTGCTAAAGAAATGATGCAATGCCTGACAATGGACGGTAAGTTTGGTAATCCTGCGTCACGCTCACACCGTTTTGGTTGGCAAGCAGAAGAAGCTGTTGACCAAGCACGTACAGATATTGCTGATTTAATTAATGCAGACCCACGTGAAATTGTTTTCACATCGGGTGCAACAGAATCAAATAACCTTGCTATTAAAGGTGCAGCACAGTTTTACAAGAAAAAAGGTAAGCACGTTATTACCGCTAAAACTGAGCATAAAGCTGTAATCGACACATGTCGTGAGCTTGAGCGCCAAGGTTTTGAAGTAACTTACATGGACGTTGAAGAAAACGGCCTACTTGATTTACAAAAACTTGCCGACACAATGCGTGACGACACAGTACTTGTAAGCATCATGCACGTTAATAACGAGCTAGGTGTAATTCAAGATATCGCGACTATTGGCGAAATGTGTCGCGAACGTAAAATTATGTTCCACGTAGATGCAGCGCAAAGCGCGGGTAAAGTATTAATTGACGTGCAACAGCTTAAAGTTGATTTTATGTCGTTCTCTGCACATAAAGTGTATGGCCCTAAAGGTGTTGGTGCACTTTACGTTCGTCGTAAACCACGTGCTCGCCTTGAAGCGCAAATGCACGGTGGCGGACATGAACGCGGTATGCGCTCTGGTACACTAGCAACTCACCAATTAGTGGGTATGGGCACAGCGTTTAAAATTGCTAAGCAAGATTTCGAAAAAGATCACGCACACATCAGCGCCTTACGTAATCGTTTAATCGACGGCATTATGGCTGATATGGACGAAGTATACTTTAACGGCACGCAAGACCAATCAGTACCTGGCATTGTAAACATCAGCTTTAACTTTGTTGAAGGTGAGTCGTTACTTATGGCAGTAAAAGACATTGCAGTATCGTCAGGTTCAGCCTGTACATCTGCAAGCTTAGAGCCTTCTTATGTATTACGTGCACTTGGCCGTAACGACGAATTAGCACATAGCTCAATTCGTTTTAGTATTGGTCGCTTTACTACCGAAGAAGAGATTGATTACACCGTCGAATTAATGAAAAACTCTATCGGTCGCCTACGTGAGATGTCTCCACTTTGGGAGATGCATCAAGAAGGTATTGATTTAGATTCAGTTGAATGGGCTCACCACTAATAGTGTGAGCACATACCCTAGCAGGTAATGAGGATAGAATAATGGCTTATAGTGATAAAGTAATCGACCACGTAGAAAACCCACGTAACGTAGGTACTCTAGATAAGAATGATCCGTCAGTGGCAACGGGTATGGTAGGCGCACCAGCATGTGGTGACGTAATGAAATTGCAAATCAAAGTATCTGCCACTGGCGTTATTGAAGATGCAAAATTCAAAACCTACGGTTGTGGTAGCGCAATTGCTTCATCTTCACTTGTAACAGAGTGGGTTAAAGGCAAAACGCTAGACGAAGCAGCGACAATTAAAAACACTGATATCAGTGCAGAGCTTGAATTACCACCAGTGAAAATTCACTGTTCAATTTTAGCCGAAGACGCAATTCAAGCAGCAATTGCAGACTACAAAAGCAAACAAGCGAAGTAAGAAGAGAAACTCATGGCAGTGACATTGACAGATGCGGCAGCAAACCGCGTACAATCATTTTTAGCAAACCGCGGTAAAGGTTTAGGCCTGCGCGTTGGCATTAAAACGACGGGCTGTTCAGGTCTTGCTTATGTACTTGAGTTTGTTGACGATTTAAACGAAGACGATGAAACTTTTGCGGCTAAAGGTGTAACATTAATTGTTGACGCTAAAAGCTTAGTTTACATCGATGGCACAGAGCTCGACTACACTAAAGAAGGCTTAAATGAAGGGTTTAAATTTAGAAACCCTAATCAAGCAGATGAGTGTGGTTGTGGCGAAAGCTTTACCGTTTAAGCTTAAAATATCTTTGTAGTATAAATAAGCCCTGCCAGTTAATGTAGGGCTTTGTTATTTCTGAATATTATTGGTTGAAGTTATGCGTTACTTTGAATTATTTGCAGTCCCCGTTGATTACAATATTGATTTAGCAACGGTTAACAAGCACTACTTGGAATTACAGCGTACTGTACATCCAGATCGCCACGCGAATGCGAGTAGCCGCGATAAGTTAATGGCAGTGCAAAGCGCCGCCGAAATTAACGATGCGCTACAAACATTAAAGCACCCAGTAAAGCGTGCTGAATATATGCTGAGCGAGCTAGGCGTTGATATTCGTGCAGAGCAGCAAACCTTGCAAGATCCAATGTTTTTAATGCAGCAAATGGAACTTCGCGAAGAGCTTGAAGAGCTAACATCGTCGCGCGATCCTGATACTGCGATTGCAAATTTTGAAAAACAAATTAAGCAATTAAACACGCAGTACAGTGCACAACTTGCCGAGCAACTCGCAAGTAACGATGAGCAGCAATATCAACTTGCCGCAGATAATATTCGTAAACTGAAGTTTGTTTATAAGTTACGTGACGAACTAGAGCGTATTGAAGACAGTTTATTTGACGATTAATTACTTGCTGCAAAGCGAGCAACACGAGTTTAAAGAGCATTATGGCATTATTGCAAATTGCTGAGCCGGGGCAGAGCGCGGCACCACACGAACATAAACTAGCTATTGGTATTGATCTTGGTACAACTAACTCATTAGTTGCAACAGTACAAAGTGGCGAAGCCCGCACGTTAACTGATGATCTTGGCGCGGCTATGTTACCGTCGGTTGTTCGTTATCAAGCAGGCGGTATTACTGTTGGCGCAGAGGCTGCACAAGCAGCAACGCAAGACCCTGCTAATACACTTATTTCGGTTAAGCGTTTTTTAGGTAAAACTCAGGCTGAAATAGAGAAAAGTTATGGGCAACTACCGTATGAGTTCTGTGAGCACAATGGTGCGCTAGCAATAGAAACTGCGGCAGGTAAAATCAGTCCAATTAAAGCATCAAGCCATATTTTAGCTGCATTAAAAGCACGAGCTGAGCAAAGTTTTGGCAACCAAGAAATTTTAGGGGCTGTAATCACAGTACCAGCGTACTTTGATGACGCACAACGCCAAAGTACTAAAGATGCGGCAGAACTGGCTGGTATTAACGTACTACGTTTATTAAATGAGCCAACAGCAGCCGCCGTTGCTTATGGTTTAGATTCTGGCCAAGAAGGTATTATTGCTGTTTACGACTTAGGCGGTGGTACATTTGATATATCAGTACTTAGATTACACCAAGGTGTGTTTGAAGTAATGGCAACCGGTGGCGACTCAAGCCTCGGCGGCGATGACTTTGACTCACTACTTGTTGATTACTTTAAGCAGCAAACTGGTGTGTCAGCGTTGTCACCTTCAGTTTTACGTTTATTCATCAATAAAGCAAAAGCGTGTAAAGAAGCATTAAGCCAATACGCTAAAGTAAACGTGGGTCTTGAGTTTGACGATCAAAAATACACAGTAGAAGTAACACGCGAAACGTTTGATGAAATGGCTATGCCTCTCGTTAAAAAAACACTGCGTTCGTGTCGTCGTGCTGTAAAAGATGCTGGCATAGAAAACGACGAAGTACTGCAAGTTATTATGGTAGGCGGTTCAACCCGTATGCCACTGGTACGTAGCCAAGTACAAAGCTTTTTTGATAAAGAGCCGCTAACTTCAATCGACCCTGATCGTGTTGTCGCTTTAGGTGCTGCGCTTCAAGCTGACGTGTTAATTGGCAATAAGCCCGATTCTGACATGTTATTGCTTGATGTATTACCGTTATCGTTAGGTCTTGAAACTATGGGTGGTTTGGTTGAAAAAATCATTCCGCGCAATACGACGATTCCGGTAGCACGCGCGCAAGAATTTACAACGTTTAAAGACGGCCAAACAGCTATGTCATTACATGTGCTGCAAGGCGAGCGTGAGCTTGTTGATGATTGTCGTTCGCTTGCTAAGTTTAGCTTAAAAGGTATTCCACCAATGGCGGCAGGCGCTGCGCATATTCGTGTAACCTTTAAAGTTGATGCTGATGGCCTATTAAGTGTTTCAGCTATGGAAAAATCAACAGGTGTACAAGCTGAAATTCAAGTTAAGCCTTCGTTTGGTTTATCTGACGACCAAGTAGCTAACATGCTAAAAGAGTCAATGAGCAACGCTAAAGGCGACATGCAAGCACGTATGCTTAAAGAGCAACAAGTAGAAGCGTTACGCGTAATAGAAGCGCTTAATGCATCACTTGCAGCCGATGCTGCATTACTTGACGATATGCAACTTGCTAACTTACGCGCTGAAATTGCAGAACTGGTAAAAGTGCGCGAAAATGCACAAGAGCCTGGCGAAATAAAAGCAGCTATCGAAAAAGTCGATAATGCGAGTAGCGACTTTGCATCGCGTAGAATGGATGCATCAATTAAAAAGGCCCTTACAGGGCAGTCAGTAGACAACATTTAAGAGAGATTAGAATGCCACAAATTGTTTTTCTTCCACATCCTGAATTATGTCCTGACGGCGCTGCAATTGAAGCTCCTACAGGCCAAACGGTACTCGACGCTGCACTTAAAAATGGTATTAGCATTGCGCATGCTTGTGAAAAGTCGTGTGCATGTACTACGTGTCATTTAGTGATTCGTGAAGGATTTGATTCACTACAAGAGAGTGATGAGCTAGAAGATGACATGCTAGATAAAGCATGGGGCTTAGAGCCAGAGTCACGCCTTGGTTGCCAAGCAATTATAAGAGATGAGGACTTAGTGGTTGAAATACCTAAGTACAATCTCAATATCGTTAATGAAGAGCACTAGTTTTTAACGATGTATATATTAAAAGCCGCTGTTTGATACAGCGGCTTTTTTGTTTCAAGAAAGCATTTATAAACACGTAGCAGCGACTTTATGTCGCGTTTTAAATCTCAAACGTTTTAAGTTAAATTTTTCTAATCTCAAACTTGAACATCAAAATGATCACGTATTTTTCAGATTATATAAACGCGGGGTAAACCCGCTGCTACGAGTTCAACCCAATCCCTAAAATCTATTTCGGAGGTGTATTTTGAGTAATCTTATTTTTTCTGACTCATTTATTAACGGCGAGTTTTATAAAACTGATACGCGCTTTAGCGTTAACGATCCCGCGACCGAAAAAAGTATTGTTGATGTAAGCGATATTGACGAGCAGGGTGTAAATAGCGCAATAACTGCAGCTCAAGGGGCTTTTGTTAAGTTAAAAACTACGAATGCGACCGAGCGAAGCGAAACGTTAATGCGCTGGTATGAGCTAGTTATAAAACACAAACAAACACTTGCAGAGTTAATGACCAAAGAGCAAGGCAAGCCGCTCAAAGAATCCCTTGGCGAAATTAACTACGGTGCAGGTTTTATCAAATGGTTTGCAGAAGAAGCCAAACGTAGTTACGGAGATGTAATTCCGCCAACAGATAACTCGCATCGTTTAACTAGCTTTAAGCAGCCTGTAGGTGTTGTTGCTGGTATTACGCCATGGAACTTCCCTGTTGCTATGGTTACTCGTAAAGTAGCTCCAGCTTACGCTGCGGGCTGTAGCTTTATACTTAAACCTTCTGAACATACGCCACTATGTGCTATCGCACTTGCTTATTTGGCCGATCAAGCTGGTTTTGTTAAAGGTGCATTTAATGTACTGGTTTCACAAGATGCCAAAACAGTAGGTAAAATGCTGACTGACTCAGAAATCGTGCGTAAGTTTACATTTACCGGCTCTACCGGTGTAGGTAAGCAGTTGCTATCTCAATGTGCAGACACAATTAAACGCACCTCGATGGAGCTTGGCGGCAATGCGCCTTTTATCATTTTTGATAATGCAGATTTAGATGAAGCTGTAGAAGGGCTAATGGCGGCTAAATTTAGAAATAGTGGGCAGGCATGTGTTGCTGCAAACCGTATCTTTATACAGCGTAATATTCTCGACAAAGTACTGTCAAAAATCACGCCTAAGGTTGCAGCATTAAAAGTGGCAAATGGTTTTGAAGACGATGTTGATATTGGTCCGCTTATTTACCCTAAAGCCAAAGAGAAAGTACAACAGTTAGTACAAGACGCACTCGATAAAGGTGCTACGTTGATTGGCGATAATAGTGACTTAGGTGGCAGCTTTCAAAACCCATTAATAGTAAACAACGTAACTACTGACATGGATATTTACCACGAAGAAGTATTTGGTCCAGTATTAACGGTTATTCCTTTTGATGAAGAAAGTGAAGTGCTTGCACTTGCTAACGATGTACCATTTGGTCTAGCAGCCTATTTTTATAGCCAAAATATTAAGCAAATTTACCGAATTAGTGAAGGGCTTGAATTTGGTATGGTAGGTGTAAATGAAGGTGTTATATCAAACCCAGTAGCGCCTTTCGGTGGCGTTAAACAATCTGGTTTGGGCCGAGAAGGTGGGCATCAAGGGCTGGATGAGTACCTAGAAGAAAAATACGTGTGTATTAAAATATAACGGCAGTTAAGTATACGAGCGCGAATTTACTTCGCGCTTTTTTATGACGTTAATATGGCAGATATATGAACTTTACCTTTTACTGTTGCTACCCAAAGCGCTAAATGCTACCTTTGGGAACATATTTTTTGTTAATAAAACAACATAAAAAAACAAATAAAAAGTAAAAGGATTTCTATAAGTAGAAATAACCCCGTGTGTAAATGCCACCGTAAGGTGGCATTTTTTTGTTTGGATAGGTATAGGCTGTAATAAGCGTATTTTGAATAAAGGCATGGCTTTATAGGTGCTAACTTATAGGTGTGTAACCGGGTAAGTTATCAAAATCTACCTCATCTAGCTGCTCTGGGTTAGCATATTCATTGATATAATTTTTATAGACTTGCGACTCAATAAAAATAGCAAAAATGTCAGCATCAAGATGGTTTTTAGCAACCATTGACCCTAAAATAAATAAACACTCACTGACCGGTTTTGCTTTTTTGTAGGGCCTGTCTACTGCAGATAGCGCTTCAAAAATATCCGTAATAGCCATTAACCTTGCAGGCACCGACATTTGCTCTTTGGTTAAACCTCTTGGGTAACCAGTACCGTCAAGTTTTTCATGATGACCTAAAGCATATTCAGTCACATTGCTTAAGTGTTTAGGGAACGGCAGGGCATCTAAAATATTTTTAGTTACATCCATATGACGTTTCATTACTTCACGTTCGGCTTCGGTTAACGTGCCTCTTCGTATTGTTAAGTTTTCAACTTCATCAGCTGAGAGCAATGGTGTATTAATATCATTTATAACGAGTTGGTATTTGTTTGCAATGCGTTCAATGTGCTCAAATTCTGCATCACCTAAAAACTCGCCCCCTACATTCACACGCTGTAATAATGCACGGTCTAATGCCAACTGTTTAAGCTCGGTATCAAGTAGGCGTTCAAATTGTTGAACCTCGATAGGTTTTTGCAGCTTCATCGCACAGATGATTTTTTGCTGATACGCTATTTTTAAATCTCGGCTAATTATTTCAAATTTAGCATCTACATATTTTATTCGATCAAAAATAGTTTCTAGTTTTGTCGACTTTTCCATAATGTGATCGGGAGTCGCGATTTTCCCACAGTCATGTAACCAGCCTGCTATATCAAGTTCATGCCGGTCGGCCTCACTCATCGAAAATGAAGCCAAAGGGCCTTTATTTATATCATGTACGGCATCAGCTAGCATTAACGTGAGTGCTGGCACTCGTTTACAATGGCCACCGGTATGAGGAGATTTTTCATCTATTGCCATCGCAATTGTTTCAGCAAAGGTCGAAAAAAGATCTTCCATTCCCTTAATTAGTGTCGAGTTAGTTAGTGAAATAGCGCCTAAAGAGGCAAAAGATCGAATTAGAGTGACAAGCTCTTCACTAAAAGGAATGTTTTTATTTTGCGCATCTTTTACATTTATAAGCTGGATTACACCAATAATGTCATCTTCATGATCTTTTAAAGGAATTGTTAGCATGGACTCAGAACGATAACCCGTGCGTGCGTCCATTTTGCGAGCTGCGCTCATATCAAAGGGCAGGGCATCATACACGTCAGGAATGTTAATCACTTCGCCAGAATTTGCAGAGTGGGCAACAATAGCGGTTTCGTTTGGTTTGCCATCAATAAAAAGATCTATATTAGGAAAATCTACAGGGCTCCCTAAAGTGCCACCTAAATAAAGATTTAATGACTTATTTATTACCGTTTCAAACTTGAGTTGTTTGTTTGGGGTAATAGAGTAAATGCTGCCAGCATCAGAATTTGCTATCGACATCACAACTTGCAGTATTTCATCAAGTAACTTAGACGAGTTTTTTTCTGTTGTTAGCCTAATACTAATATCGATAAAATGCTGAAGATTTGTTTTATCTATAATGTGCTGTCGCATATGTTTACTACTTTTTAGTATGTTTGAAGGCACCATTCCAATCCTTAGCGAGTGTTTGCAAATCAGTGCCCTTAATACGTTCGATAAAAATGGTATAAACGTCAGAGCTAAATACGGTCGTGCTGTGTAGTTCTTTAAATAAGCTAAGCGCTTGTGGCCAGTTTTTATTATAAAAAAGCGTCATGGCCTGCTGTGATTTTTTAACTTCATTTAACTGTTCTTCATCGAGCTTATCTGTAAAGTTTATAGGCTCAAACAACAGTACAGCCGTTATTTTTCCGACAACTTGCACTTTATCTATTAAACGAAATGAAATATGAGGGCATTCCTTCATCGTTTCTTCTGTAACAAGAATAGCTACGCCATAAAATTTGGTCAAGCTTTCTACTCTAGCACCTAAATTAACAGTATCACCAAGAACTGTATAGGCTTTACGGTAAACCGATCCCATATCACCTACATTCATGTCGCCAGTACTTAAGCCGATACCAATTTTTATTGCAGGCTGGCTGCTTTCTGCAAATAACTGATTTATTTGCGTTAACCCGTTTATCATAGCCATTGCGGCTTCAACACCATGGCGAGCGTGGTTTTCGTCTTTTAGTGGGGCGTTCCAAAATGCCATCACCATATCGCCTACGTACTTATCAATAGTTCCGTTATGATCAAATATGATTTTGGTAATAGCCGTAAGATATTCGTTTAAGTATTCACTTAACTGATGGGGCGACATACTTTCGGATAAAGAAGTGAAGCTACGGATGTCGGCAAATAGCACCGTCATATTTTTTCGCTCACTTTTTTGAGATAAACTTTTACCCTGTAGTATCATCTGATTTATACGCTCAGGAGGCATATATTGGTCAAACATAGATTTTATTTTTCGGCTATGTTTCATTTCAGCGATAGAACCAACAATGATGTAATAACCCGCTAATATAATGATGAGTAAAAGGGGCATTAATAAAGGTAAACTAATTTTTTGTACTGACCATAAATAAACGTTTAAAAATATAACGACACTTGTGACTATAAGAGACAAAATAATAATAAAACGTGCGCTCTTACCGTGGCTAAAAAACGACAATACGCTACCCGTTAATGCAATGATGAGTAAACTTGCTCCCAGTGACCAATTAGGTTTAGATGGAAGTAGTTCTGGGTGCATTAACCCTTCAAATATGTTGGCATGTACCTCAACACCGGGATACTGTAAACCAACAGGTGTTGATCTTAAATCAGCGAGTCCAATTGCCGATGTACCAATAAACGCTACAGTGCCTTCTAATTCCTCTAAACCAATTTTTTTGGTCAAAATATCGGTAGCCGAATAATAAGGGAAGCTATGTGCACGCCCTTTGTAAGGAATTAATATTTGCCCATATTCATCAGTTTGAATCCACTTATCTTGAAACTTTATACCTTCGAATAACGTTATACCATCTAATATATTGGAACGAGTTTCTATGTTTTCAGCAAGGGTATAAAGTCGAGCAACTTCAAGTGCTAAAGAAGGGTAGAGCTTATTGCCAACTCGATTTATAAGAGCTGCTTTACGTATAAAGCCATCTTCATCGCTATGTGCATTGATAAAACCGGTGCCCGTTGTAGCATTTTGTAACTGAGGAATATTTACAATAGCACCAGGAAACTGGTTTATTTGTGAATTAGTATGATCCGCATTTGCCCATACAACACTGCTTTTAGCTGGCAAGTTTTGATTAGTGAGTTGTTCATCAATTAATAAAAAACCAAGAACAGTATCATTTTTAGATAATGCGCTTGCTAGTTTTGTGTCTGCATCGACTTGTTTAGTAATTTCAGCAAAGGGGATGGTGTACTTTTTTGATAAATCAGGAATTTCAGACATAATTTTTGTAACAGGGTTTTCTTCCTGTTCAGAAAAAAATATATCGAATGCAATAACAATAACACCTGCATCAGTAAGCTTTGTAACAAGGTCAGCTACTTTTGAGCGACTCCAAGGAAAGCGTCCTTGTTCTTGCATGCTCTTTTCATCGATATCAATTATTACAACGGTTTCATCAATACGCCTAGGCGTCTCTGAAAGTGTTAGTAACAACCGAGAGTCGTATATTATACCTTCTACGCGGTTCACTAACTTTGCAAGCGACCCAGTTGAAAATAGCTCTATTGATGCAATTAATAATGTAATAACAGCGCCAATGAAAAAGTGCTTTGAAGTAATTGGTTTTAAGGAGCTAATGAGTAACGCTCCTTGATAGACTAAAAATCAAAAACTCGTCCTTCTCGGCCGCACTCTATTTTTACCTGTTGAGCGTACTGCGTGTGTAAATATTTTTCTATAGCTAATAACTGTTCATCGGTTCTTGATGGATCGTGGCTAATAATAACCACATTTTTAATACTCGCTTTTATAGCAAGCTCAGCCACCTGATCTATGGTGCTATGCCCCCAACCATGTTTAAGAGGCAAGTCTGCATCTATAAATTGAGCATCATGAATTAGTAAATCAGCGCCTTCAATAAAGTTGACCCATTCGCTAATACTTGTGTTTGCTTTTTCTGGCGGATTTAGCTCATTGTCGGTAACGTAAGCCACCTTTTTTTCATCTGCTTTAATACAATAAGCAGTACCACCACCAGGGTGATTTAGTGGAGCAGTCGAAACCAAAAAACCATTAAGTGTAAATTGCTTTTGAGACGATAAATCAGTATTAAGCGTAATGCTGGCAGGTAAATCTTGATAACACACCGGAAAGTACGAACCACTCATTTGCTTTAATATGGCATCTTCACTTTTTTTATCATCAACGTTACCCACAGTAATAGTTATATCGCGGTTAGGTTGGTAAATAGGTTTAAAAAAAGGAAACCCTTGAATATGGTCCCAATGGTTATGCGTTAGCAAAATATTGATAGGACTTTGTGTTTCTAGTAAACGTGTACCGAGTTCTACAATACCGGTACCAGAGTCTAAAATGAGATCTTTGCCATTATTTTGTTCGATGTACACACATGAGGTATTTCCTCCAAAAATGTGCGTATTACTTCCTGCTGAAGCCATTGAGCCTCTAACACCAAAAAATTCAACTTTCATAATTTAAGGCTAAGCTCCATCTTCTACAAAATTGAATTTAGAAATACTAACATTGTTAGAGTTAGTGTCATTACAGGTGCTGCTTACAACAACTTGGGTATCATTTTGTAAGATGATTGAAGTAAATACATGTGTACTGGTACATTGGCTTGCTTCATAAAATCCGGCACCACTGGGTCCAAACGTATTGTCTAAAGTACCGTCAGTTAAGATACGCGCTAACATTCCTTTATTGTTAGCCTTGCCGGCTAAAATAAGTCGGTTGCTACTATCGATCGCTGCACCGCTTAGCTCAGTGTTACCGGTTGAGGCCAAAGTATATTCACCGACACCATTTACGGCAAAGCTAGTATCGAGCGTACCCGTAACAAGCAGTCTAATAACATTGGCTTTATTTGGCGAATCAATAAGGTTTGCTATTAAATATAACTTACCCGTTGTGTCAGTCAAAATCTGCGCTATTTTATTGTGGGTATCTGTGGTTTCTTCACCTACATATTTAAAGACTTCAGTACCGTTTGAGCTTAACTTCAATGCGATTAGCTTTGAAGTGCCACTTAATACTGCCTTACCACCAATGAAAATATCTGCATTGTCGGTATGTACACGGTTATAGTACTCAAAAGCTGAGCCTATGATACTTCCGCCAGTGCCAAAGTTTGGCTCAAGGGTACCTTCTGGTGTCAGCATTATAACGATTGGGCTAGGAGTGCCGCTTATTACGATTGACCCAACAGTAATAATGTTACCGCTATTATCAAGTGCAATACCTGTCAGGTTTACCAATTCTGCGCCACTGACAGAGGTTGTGTATACACCATCTGTTGAAAATGAAGTGTCTAAATTACCAGACTGATCAACTTTAGCTACAAAGCCCGCTTCACCATTTTCACTATTTTTAGAGCCTGTAATAACTAAATTGCCGTCGCTTTGCTCGGTTAAAGCGACGCGCGACTTACTCAAATCTATGGCAATTTCTTTATGGCCACTTTCGCTAAAGCTAGTATCGATATCACCCGCACTCGTAAAGCGTGTTAATACTAACTTAGTAATTGAGTCCGATTTAGCCGTTGATGCAAGAATATACTTACCGGCATGAGGGTCATTGCTAAGTTGTAAAACGTGCATTGATTCGTCGTTTGTCGCATCTACTAAATTATTAAGGGTAAAGTAACCATTCGTTTCAAAGTTACCAAATAATGTGGCTTGACTGTCTATTGCTGCAATAAACGGTTTTGTATTTGAATCATCATTAACACCAGCTACCCAAATAGTGTCATTAGAGTCGATAGCTAAAGTGTTGGCAAATTGCTTACCACTTATACCATCAATTATATTAATGCCGGAGGTGCCATAGGCACTATCTAAAGTACCTTGATTATTAATCCGTGCTGAAAATAATTTTTCTGAGGCTGATACGCCAGTCGTCCCCGACAAGCTAATACCATTGTTGATGGGCTCGTGTTTAATGCCCGCAATGTTAGCGCCGCCATCACCATTTCCACTATCATTATCAATATCATAAATTGCAATACCAGCATTGCCAAAGGTGGTGATTAGCTCCCCATCTTTATTAATAGCTAATACTACCGCTTCTTTTTCACCGCTGGTTCTTGTTACATATCCACCTGCAAAGGCAGTAAATTCAGAATCAACAACTCCGCCTACAGCAAAAAGTTCGTCGTCTTTATCATTATCAGATATATCAATTGTTAGTGCTGCGCCACCATTAAAGTTATTGTCATTATCGCCATCAGATTTTAAATAACGAAGTAGAGAGTCTTTTGTTCCCTCTGCATTGGTAACACTCCCTACCACTAAGTAATCAGACTTATCAAAGTTCTTAACGGCAAAGCCTTCATCATCTCGATTAGCGCCGCTAACATCGACAATAGCTGGAGTAGAGTTCTCAAAATCTAGATCTGATTTTTTGTAGTGTATCCATAAACTATCGTTTTGAGTGCCGTCAAAGCGTTTACCTACAGCCAGTATCTTATCGTCATCAATTTCAAGGTCATTAATAACAAGAGTACTCGCTTGTGAAGTACAGCGAACTCCTGAATCATTCTCACCAGAGTCAGTACTTACAACGCCAGCAGTATTCATTTCCAATAAGCAGGCTTCAGTATTTGTGCCGTCAAAACTAGAATAAGCAATAAAGAGATCTGTACCGTCAGAAATAATAGCTGTGGCTTCTTCATCATCATCTAAATCTAATATTTTTATTCCATTACTATTAAAAGCATTATTTGTTATGCCAGCGTTGGTGTAAGACACAACAATAATATCTTTATCGTCGCCATCAACAAAACCAACAAAATATAGGTTGCCATTAAGCTCAATACTGTCTTTAAACTCACCACCAGAAAAAATGTTCGAAAGATCAAGCTCTCCTGTAATTGGGCGGCCAAATGTCACATCTTCAGTTGGAATAAGAAGCTCAATTTCATCAGTAATATTAACGGTTATGTTAACGTTTGAACTTTCATTAGGTGTGCCATCATCAGTTATAGTGACATTTAAGATATATTGATTAGTTGTTTCAAAATCAAATGGGCTTTCACCTACGGTTGATAAAACACCAGAGCTACTATTAATTTCAAGTGAAGCAGTGTCACCGCCAGTTAAACTATAAGTTAAGGTCTGGTTCTCAATATCTGACGCGCTAACAGTCCCAATGATGTCGCCATCTGTAGCATTTTCACTAATACTAAAACTTTGAACCAATGCTACAGGTGCATCGTTAACACCAGTTACGGTAATGACCACTGTGGCTGTATTGGTTCCGCCTTTATTATCACTAATCGTATAAGTTACCGTGGCAAGTCCATTGGTATTGGCTTCAGGCGTATATTGAATTTGATTGCCAACTACTGAGACCGAGCCAATATCAGCTGAGGCTGAAGAGATCACCAAGCTATCGCCATCAGAGTCAGTATCATTTGCTAATACGTTTATCAGTATTGGTGCTGCATCTTCAGCCATGGTTGCGGTATCATTATTGGCAACAGGTGCATCATTTACGGCAGTTATCGTAATAGCGAGCGTGGCAGTATTCGTTCCACCATTATTATCACTAACAGTATAAGTAACTGTTGCTAAGCCGTTGCTATCGGCTGCCGGTGTGTATTGAATTTGATTACCAACTACTGAGACTGAGCCAATATCGGCTGATGCTGCACTGATCGCCAGGCTGTCGCCATCTACATCTGAGTCATTTTCTAATACGTTTATCAGTATTGGCGCTGCATTTTCAGCCATTGTAGCTGTATCGTTATTGGCAACAGGTACATCATTCACGGCAGTTATCGTAATAGCGACCGTGGCAGTATTTGTTCCACCATTATTATCACTAACGGTATAAGTAACTGTTGCTAAGCCATTGCTATCAGCTGCCGGTGTGTATTGAATTTGATTGCCAACTACTGAGGCTGAGCCAATATCAGCTGATGGTGCACTTATCACCAGGCTGTCGCCGTCTTCATCTGAGTCATTGGCTAATACGTTTATCAGTATTGGTGCTGCATCTTCAGCCATAGTAGCAGTATCGTTATTGGCAACAGGTGTATCGTTCACTGCAGTTATAGTAATAGTGACCGTGGTATTATCTGTTCCGCCATTATTATCACTAACGGTATAAGTAACTATTGCTAAGCCATTGCTGTCGGCCGCCGGTGTATATTGAATTTGATTGCCAACCACTGAGACCGAGCCAATATCGGCTGATGCTGCACTGATAGTGAGGCTATCGCCATCCACGTCTGAGTCATTTGCCAATACGTTTATTAGTATTGGCGCTGCATCTTCAGCCATGGTAGCCGAATCGGCGTTTGCTATTGGAGCATCGTTTACGGAGGTAATAGTGATAGTTAACGTTGTTGTACTAGCACCACCGCTGCTATCGCTTACAGTATAAGTAACTGTTGCTACGCCGTTGTCGTCGGCTGCCGGTGTATATTGAATTTGATTGCCAACCACTGCGACTGAACCAGTATTTGCCGAGGCAGCACTGATAGTGAGGCTATCACCATCCACGTCAGAGTCATTTGCCAATACGTTTATTAGTATTGGCGCTGCATCTTCATCTACTGTCGCTGAGTCTGCGTTTGCAATAGGAGTATCGTTTACAGGAGTAATAATTATTGATAAGTTTGTAGTTGCAGTACCGCTGTTCCCATCACTTATTGTGTAGCTAATAATTGCTGTTCCATTTGTATTAGCAGCAGGCATGTATTGGATTTTATTATCAACAACAGATGCAGAACCTATATCTGCAGTAGCAGCTGTTATTGTAAGAGTATCGCCATCAATGTCGGAGTCGTTAGCTAGTACGTTAACTAATAACGCAGGAGCATCTTCGTTCATCGTTGCTGAATCAGTATTTGCAGTAGGGGCATCATTAACGGGTGTCACGGTAATCGTCACACTTGCTGTTCTGTCGTTTATGCCTTCATTACCAGTGCTATAACCATCCGTAATGGTGTAAGTTAGTACTATCTCACCTGAAAAGTTTGCTGGTGGAGTAAACTGTATTTTTCCGGCGACAATAGTCGCTTCTCCAGCAATATTTTCTATGTTCGAAATACTAATCGTATCGCCATCTGCATCAGTGTCGTTAGCTAGCACGTCTAATAAAGATGCAGAGCTGTCTTCGTCTAACGTAAATTGATCGTTATTGGCTTCTGGAAAAGTATTAACGCCGCTTTCACTTAATGTTACTTGAGCTGTTGCAGTTAAGCCTTGCTCATTTGAAATTGAATAAGTAAAGCTATCTACACCAATAAAACCTAAGTCTGGTTGGTAGGTAAATGAGCCATCAACTTTTAATGTAAGCTCGCCATTTTGAGTTGCATTGATTGCCGTGGTGTTAACTGATAAATCGCCAGCCTCAATATTAAAATCGTTAATTAATAAGCCATTTTGTACTGTTACTTCAAATAATTTATTTTTGCTAAATTGATAGGCATCATTTTGTGCGACAGGGTTATCGGGTTCGCTGTTTATTACTAAAGTTACTGTGGCTGTAGAGGTTGCACCTAATGAGTCTATAGCTTGATATCGAAATTGATCAACACCATTAAAATTGGCATCGGGCACATAACTAAAGCTGCCATCAATTGCTAATAATAGTTGGCCATGTGTTGGTGCCACAATAAATGTTTCATCAACTGAAAAACTGTCATTATTTGGGTCAGTATCGTTACTAAGCACACCATTGGCTGCTGTAACCACAAGTGTTTCATCTTCGCTTAAACTATAGCTATCATTTTTTGTTACAGGGGCTACGTTAGTGTTTGAGCTTACAATAGTTACATTTGCAATAGCCTGAGCACCTTGTGCATCAACAACTCTATACTGAAAGCTGTTTTGGCCTTGCATGTTCTGCTCGCCTTGGTATTCAAAGCTACCATTATCAAAAAGGGTTAATTGTCCTCTTGTCGGTTCGCTAACAGGCGTTGTATCAACAGTTAAGTTATCTAAATCAATATCGCTATCGTTAATAAGTAAGCCAGGCGATAGGACAACTAAGGTTCCATTGTTTGTAATGTTATAAGTATTATCAAGCGCAATAGGGGCGTCGTTAACAGCTAAAATGGTTATCTCTACAACTACGGTATCTGTCATACCTAACTCGTTAGCTACTTGATAGCTAAAGGCATCTTCACCATTAAAGTTTGCAATAGGGATATAAGTAAAATCCCCATTTTCACTTATATTAATGGTGCCATGCTGCGGTAGAATTAATGCATCTGCATTTACACGTAAATCGCCACTGTATTGATTCGTATCATTTGTTAGAACGTTGCCTTGCAGAGTTTGATCTTCATTTATCTGAAACTGATCGGCATTAGCTTCTGGTGCAAATGCAAGCTCTCCACCCACTGGTGCTATGTTTATTATATTAGCAAAGCCACTTTCACCACTGCCATCAATACCGGTAATAAGTACTTGATAACTTTTATCTGTAAGTGACTCGGTAATGCTTAATGCAGTATCTTGAATACTTAAAAATTGTTGTCCGTTTTCTAATTCATTAATATTAGTAGATGAAACTCCAGCTTGAGTTGCAATATAAACGTTATAACGATTAAGTTCGGGGTTAGCTTGCCACGAAAGATTAATATTATCTTCGTCTCGCTGAGCTGTAACACCTTCAATTTGATATGGTTGCCAGTTAAAAGTAATTGCATCAGCAAGGACTTGATTATTTAAAGTGTCAGTTATCCATATTTCTAGGCGTATCTCTCCTGGAGTTACACCATAAAGTGCAGGGCTGAGGCCTATAATTGATTTTTCGTAGTCAAAACCACAATCAGAAGAACACAGTGATATGCTTTTATTGACACTAGGGAGCACTAAATTAACTTCAGCAATGCCATCAGTATCCGAAGCTTCAAGTAAAAAAGAAACGTTGCCTTGCACAGTTTCGTTTGTTTGTGAAAAAACAATATTAGCGCGTGTATTAGCTATGCTTGATCCAACTACTCCTCTACTTGAAGTGACAGCACCTAAAACTTTTGTATTCTTGGTTTGATTACTCGCTATAACACCAGCTAAATTTATATAGCTAGTCACCGTTGGCGTTACTACTTCAGCCGTAGGTGATTGTATTGTCTCTTGAGCAGGGCTTTCTTCTGAGCCTCCACAGGCACTTAACAAAAACACCATAGAACCAAGCAAAAATATATTTTTTGCTGTCATTTTAAATACTCCATAATAAAAGCTTTGTATCCAATGTGTTTATGGTTCTAATTTAAAAGAACCGCTAGCATTTACATCAGGATTATTTATTTCGTTAAGATTAAAGTTGCCAGTAATGTTGTCTAAGTCATTCAAAAATATTGCATCAACATCGCCCTCGGCTTTATTGTTGCCATGGGATGCAAATGTAACGGCTAAGTCAAGTTCGCTTAAATTTATTAAACCGCTGTAAGCCGCATACCAATTTCCGCCCGCGTCATTAAAACTAATTTCGCCATCAGGCACTGTGCCATTATCAAAATCAACGGCCATAGTCATAGCAAAGTCAGTAACAGCACCCACACTCGAATTTACATTAAAGCTTGATGCTTCATAGTTAAATACACCTTGGCGCTGAGCTATTTGATCGACTAAAGATGCGCTGCTAACTGTTTGAAATTGTTGTTCAGAATATATATCCATAGTATCTGTATCTGCTTCAAAAGCATTTACTTCAACTTCAGTTACAGATGCTTGTTCAGTCTCTTCTTCGTTGTCATCTTTAGGGTCGATCGTTACTATATTTTGATCAAACACACGTGCTGCACGCGTCGTTTTTAATACTTCACCAGAGGCTGTAATTTGTGCAAACGAAAATGCCTCGTTATCACCCAAAGAAACCACGCTATTATTTTCGAGTGTTAGATCTATTGCGCCATCCCATACAGCTAAAAACACATTGCCTTCAACGAGCTGAACTTCAAAATGTGTTCCACGTATACCAATAGAGCCAACGGGGGTTTTTACATTATAAGAGCCGCCATTTTTTTTAATCACACCCGAAATAGAGCGTAAACCACCTTTAAGTAACTCAATAGAAGCAGAACCTTGTTGGGTATTATCATCAAATTCGTAGTTAGCAATATTTAGTTCTGAATTTTCTTTTAAAGCGATTAAACCACCATCCGACATTGAAAATTGCGCTTTGCTTTTCTCTCCGGTCGTAATGCGATCTACACCAAAAACGGTATCTTTGCGCTGCAACTGCCGTTGTTGTTCAGAGCTTCCATCAACCGCTAGTACAGAGCCTCGCGCTAAAATAGTTTTACCAGCAGGGGAGTTTGCTTGTGTATAAAAACTTACACAAAGTAAAGTGGTAATTACAGGGAGTAAATGTTTCATAAATACCTTAAATTAAAATGAGTAAGAAGCGCTTAAATTGATATCTAAACGGTCATATTCGAATAAAGAAATATTACTGGATTTATCTTGATAGTTGGCAGCCAACTGTATTGCTAAATCACGATTAACTAAATAGCGAACAGTGGTTGAGAGCATAAAGAGGTTATCGGCACGTTCTTGTAAAAATAAAGGGTGATCATCTTTATAATTAATCCATTGGTATCCAGCAAGAGATAACAACTGCCAATGTTGAGCTAGTTGAGTGTTCACTTGGTAGTACAAACTCGTAATATTACGGCTATTAAATTCACCTTCAGTAATATCGGCTTCTTCATTTTTAGCGTTAACACTTAAACTTTGAAACCATTGCTTAGTTGCATAGCTAGCTCCTGCGTTTATTGCATAAAACGAATTATTGAGCTTTTCATCAAATCTATTGTTTAAAATACCCGCAGTCGCAGAGTTAAATAAATTAACTTGTTTATTCAGCTTATAACTAGCACCTGCTGTTAAAGCTGATTCAGTACGATAAAGATCGCCATCAAGCATTAATGGAGTCGTCGATACTTGTGCAAACCAACTTATGTCATTTTGTTTATATTGATAGGCAGCATTAATATGCGCATTTATACGATCGTATTGGCTGAGTTCTGCAAACTTGTACCACCCGGTATTAACGCTCAAAGTGATTAAACTTTTTTGATCTATGGGGTGAGAGTACTTTCCTCTGTAATTTAGTCGCGCATAGTTGTCTTGCGTACTTTTACTTTCTGGCGATAATAAAAATTCACCAATATTAGGAATTATAATCGTATTTTCTGCCGTACCCGCATTTACGTTGCCATCAACGCCAAGTGCAAGCTCAATATTTTGCTTATAAGAACGCCCAGCTTCTTGCTTTTTAAGTGTGGTTGTATCAAGTAACGACTGTGCCGAAGATTTTATGTTATTAGGTGTGTTAGGTGAGTTAATCAGTATTAAAGCTTGAGTATCGGCAGCAGGTAAATTATTAACGGTTAAATAAGCACGAACTAAGTACAAGCGAGCTTCATACCATCTAGGGTTGTTTTCAACCACGCGTTCAAAAGCAAATACAGCAGGTGCCGCATTTCCTGTTTTAAGCGCAGAAACCCCAAGTAAAAAATCATAAACAGGCTCACCTAAGTATTGAAATTCACTGTTACTTTTTTCGTAAGCCTGAGTATATTTCTTTTCAGAAACTAATTTTTGCAGTTCAATCAATAGATTATCATATTCATCATTGCTTTGAGCCAATGAGCTAAAACTTATTAAGGCCAAATAACTACATAGTAAATTTCTTAAAAGCTGTTTAATCATGCTTAATTTTATATCCCATAGGAAGTTTGATGTTTTGTAATAAAGTGATGTTATACCAATCTGCTTATATGTGGGGTCTATTTAACGTTAAGAAAATCACGCTAAAACTAGGCGAAATTTTTGTATCTAGTTGTTCTAAATAAAAAATTTTTAACAACGTTTTAGTGTAATTTAATTTGTTAAGTTGCTCAAATATTTATGCAGGTTGGTATTAGTACTAGAAATCTAGCACTTTTTGTACTTAAGTACAGCCAATGTAATCACATTAGTTAAATAAATGTTATTTAATTGCAGGCTAAATACTTGCTTAATAAATCTTCAAGTTAAACTAATTAAAGGGGAGAGGTTGCTGATAAACTAATTTAGCTTAAAATATTAATTAATTTGGGTAACAAAGCTTGGGTATGCTGTATAGAATATTAAAAAATATAATTTAGGGGAATTATTAAAATATAAATAAGGGTATTACTAGGAGAAAAAGTGGGGCGATTGACGGGGCTTGAACCCGCGACAACCGGAATCACAATCCGGGGCTCTACCAACTGAGCTACAACCGCCACTACACACACCTTGTTTGGTGTGGCGCGCATAATACATAAAATAATAAATGTTGTGAAGTCTAAATGTGAAATAAATTAAAATAATTTAAATAAACAAATTTAATCAGTGTAGGACAGCTAGTATTTACGGGGATTAGGTAACATATTTGTCGCATAACCTTCGCGAAAAATCGAATACAGGCGAATTTAATAGTATTAATTCATTATTCTATGAGAATAAATTGTAAATTAATGTATAATAATGCTCGGAAAACGCTTAATAAAAAACATTTGGAGTAAATATGGATTCAGTACTTAATTGGCTTAACGATAACTCAGGCCTAATCTTACACTACGGTATACAAGCTGTTGTTGCGCTTGTTATCTTTTTACTTGGTAGTCGTATCGCTAAGTTTTGTTCTAACTTAACTGAAAAAGGTTTTGCTAAAAAGAAAGTAGATAAGGCTGTAGGGTCGTTTGTTTCAAGCATTGTGTACACACTTGTATTTGCTGTTACTATTTTAATGGCACTTTCGCAAATTGGTATTGAAACAACTTCGTTCATTGCTATTTTAGGTGCTGCAGGCTTAGCTGTTGGCTTAGCATTACAAGGTTCATTATCTAACTTCGCATCAGGCGTACTTATTATTTTACTTCGCCCATTCAAGTCTGGTGACTTTGTTGAAGCCGGTAATAAAATGGGTACTGTTAAGAAAATCGAAATATTCTCAACTGAACTTCGTACTCCAGATAATAAAGTAATCATCGTACCAAACTCTCAAATAATGTCAGGCGCTATTACTAACTTCTCGCGTGAGTCTACTCGCCGTATCGATTTAGTTATTGGTGTTAGTTACGATGCTGATTTACGTCAAGCAAAAGAAGTATTAAAATCTGTATTAGATGCAGAAACACGCATACTTAAAGACCCAGCTTATACAGTAGCTGTAAATGAGTTAGGTGATTCTAGCGTAAACTTTGTTGTTCGCCCTTGGGTTAACGCTGCTGATTACTGGCCTACTTACTGGTCATTAATGGAAAATATTAAAATTGCATTAGATGATGCAAATATTGCAATCCCATTTCCACAAATGGATGTTCATTTACACAAGCAAGACTAATTTTAAATAGTTATTTAATTAAAGTTATTCTTAGTTGTTGTAGTGATAAAACGGCTATTAGACATAAAATTTCATGCAGTATTTGCTGCATGAAATTTTTTACATTATTACTTAGCTGTTTTGCTTGCTCTAACAAGTAACGCTTTAATAAAATAGATATACATTTATACAAAGGTTATTTTTTAATGAAATTAAAGCTTTTATCAGTTTTAGTTGCAGCATCTGCTGCAACAAATGCATTCGCTGCAGACGCAGATCAAAAAACGTGGGAAGTTACCAGTGAGCTTGGTGCTATTATCACAAGTGGTAATACAGAAACGACCACACTCAAAGGTGGTATTAAAGTACAGCACAACCTTGAACACTGGAACAACGAATACAAGCTAGATGGTATCTACAAAGAAGATGAAGTTGAAGATGCGAATGGCGACAAAAATAAGCAGCGCACAAATGAAAAGTACTCGATTTCAGCGCAAGGTAATTACAAATTAAATGAAGATCATTCTCATCTATTCATTTATGGTTCACACGTTTCAGATTATTTTGGAGCATATAGAAGTGAGTCAGTAATTTCTGCAGGTTACGGTCTACGTTTATTAAACGAAAAAACAATGTGGTTAAGTGCCGAAGTTGGTCCTGGTTATAAATATTTTGAATACCCAGATGACAGCACTGAAATAGATGATAACGGTAACTCTCTTGCTGGCGAGTTTGAAGGCGAAGTAATTGCCTTAGGTAAATTAGATTACAACTGGCAAATTTCTGAGAGTGCACGTTTTACTCAATTAGTTGCTGTAGAGTATGGTGATACAAACACTAAAACTCGTTCAGAAACTGCATTGCTTGCAAAAATAAACGGCTCATTACAAATGAAAGTCGCTTTTAATGTCACTAACAACTCAGATGTTGCTGACGACAAAGAAAGCACTGACACAGAAACATCATTTACTCTGGTTTACAGTTTTTAACCAATGTAACTAAGTTAATGACACTAAAGTGACAAAAGGGACGAAAGTCCCTTTTTTATTTGCTCAAAATTAAGGTATTATAGCCACCAATTTTGGTTGTAGACCTAGGGATATACCTACTCGTGAAAGTTTTTACACAATTTATTAGTGCTTTTATTCTACTTTGTAGTTTTAGTACTTTGGCTTTTACGCCAACAGCTTCTCAAATTGAGCAATTTAAAAAGCTGCCAAAAGCTCAGCAAGAAGCCCTAGCAAAACAATACGGTGTTGATGTTTCAACAATCACCGGTACAAACCAATCCAATAATCAAAATAATACAGAGCAACAAAACAGTATTGGCGAGCGCGCAGAGCCAGAGAAAGAGCAGCTAACAGATGAAGAGCGGTTCAAACCAAAAGCAGACGAATTAAAACCATATGGTTACGAGTTGTTTGCAGGTGAACCAACTACATTCATGCCGAGTGAAAATGCTGCAGTACCAGATACCTATATTGTAGGCCCTGGCGATCAGTTAAAAATCAACTTTTATGGCAAAGAAAGTGACAGCTTTGAAGTCATAGTTGACCGTGAAGGGCGTATTAGTATCCCTGATCTAAGCCCTGTAGAAGTGGCTGGTTTAACCTTTGCTGAAATTAAAGAACTAGTTAAAGTAAAAGTAGAGCAGGAAGTTATTGGTGTAAAAGCCTTTATATCGCTTGGCCAACTTCGTAGCATGCGTATTTTAGTGCTAGGAGAAGCGTATAAACCGGGTAGCTACAGTGTTTCTTCATTAACAACCGTTTCGCACGCATTATTCGTAAGCGGTGGTGTGTCTGACATTGCCTCTCTTCGTAATATTCAAGTTAAACGCGCAGGCAACGTAGTTGCAAACTTTGACCTTTACGACTTACTTATTAATGGCGATAGCAGTAACGATATCGTATTAAAGCCGGGCGATGCTGTATTTATTCCATCAGTTGGCGCTCAAGTAAGAGTTGAAGGTGCGGTTAAACGCCCAGCTATCTTTGAACTTAAAAAAGGTGAGTCTGCTAAGCAGTTATTAGCAATGGCCGGAGGCCTTAAACCAAATGCATATGCCAAAAGCGCAATTGTAGAGCGCTTTAACTTCGATCGTAAAGAAGTGCTCTCGGTAGATTTTTCAAAATCGCAAATTAACTACATTCCACAAGATGGCGACCATATTCGCTTTAATTCAGTTAGCTCGCAATATCAAAATTCAGTTAGCTTAATTGGTGCAGTAGCACGCCCAGGTAATTATCAATGGCACCAAGGTAAGCGTATTTCTGATGTACTTAAATCAGTACGTGGTGACTTACTACCGCAAGCCGATTTAAGCTACGGACTCGTAATCCGCGAAATAAATATAAACGGCGATATAGAAGCACACCAATTCGACGTTGCTCAAGCGATTATTAAAAACCCTGAGAATAACTTACAACTTCAAGCTAATGACAAGATAGTTGTATTTAGCCGTTTTGAAGAAAAAGAATTAGAGCAATCAACTCTAGCAAATATGGCCCTTAGTCAAGAGCAGCAAGAGCAGCAACAAAAAGCAGAGCAATGGCATAAGTTTGAACAAAAAGAGTTCGAAAAATACATTGGCGTTAATCAAGAAGACGAAGAACTTGTTCTTGAAGACAATAAAATACTCACTATTGCTGAAATTTCTAAGCGCAAAGCAAAAGAAGAAGAAGACCAAGAACTCAAACCTGAAGATTACGCGTTATTTAGCCGCCATAATTTATTAGCGCCAATTATTGCTAAATTTAAGCAGCAAGCATCAGTGCAGCAAGCAATGCAATTAGTTGAGATTAGCGGAAACGTTACTTTCCCTGGTATTTATCCACTAATGATTGGTGGTGAGGTAAGTGATTTAATAACAGCAGCAGGTGGCTTGCTGGAGTCTGCATACATAAAACAAGCTGAAATTACGCGAATAGTAGCGAGTGATGGTTCTAAAATAGAACACTTACGATTTGATCTTGAAAGCGCCATGAAGGGCGATCTTCAAAGTAATATTACATTACAAAGTAAAGACAGCATCAACGTTTTTGCTATTCCAAATTGGCAAGAAAATGTAAAAGTAGAATTAAAAGGTGAGCTTAAATTTCCGGGTACTTACACCATACGCCGAGGTGAAACGCTAACTGAATTACTTGAACGCGCGGGTGGTTTTTCAAAATTTGCAGAGCAAAAAGCAGCTGTATTTACCCGTACGTCGATTAAAGAGCAAGAGGAAAAGCAGTTAGCACGTTTATCTACAGAGCTTCGTCGTGATATAGCTTCTAAGAGCTTCCAAAACTCTGTAAGCAGTAGCACACTTTCATATGAAGAAATGAACAAGCTGTTAAACGACCTCGCGAGTGTTGAAGCCGTAGGACGTTTAGTAATTGATTTACCTTTAATTGTAAATAATCAACAAAACTTAGTATTACAAGATGGTGATACGCTTTATGTACCAAGCAAGCGTGATTCAATTAGCGTAATTGGTGAAGTTAATTACTCAACATCGCACCTATATAAAACTGGGGTGAGTGTTGATGATTATCTTGCTTTGAGTGGTGGCCTTAAAGAGCGTGCAGCTGAAGACAGAATTTACATTATTAAAGCCAATGGTTCAGTGAAAATACCAAACACAGGTGGTTGGTTTGCAGCAAATAATGCTGATCAGTTAGAACCAGGTGACACAATAGTTATACCAATGGATGCAGGACACATGGATAAGCTAACGCTTTGGAGTACTGCAACGCAGATTCTTTATCAGCTTGGTGTGGCAGTTGCAGCGATTGGTAGTTTGTAATATCTAAAATAAAGTGTCCTCACAATTTGTTTGGGCATTCTTATTTGTAAGAATTAAATGATGATTAAATTATTTTAAGTTAGCTAGTAGAAGTTTATTAGTAGCATTATCTTAAATATTAATTCATACCAAATATTAAATAACTAACCCTCTTAATATGCATTAAGAGGGTTAGTAAATAATTTTAAATAAGTAAAAATATGCAAAAAAATGAAACTTCAAATATTCCAGATGATGAGATAGATTTAACAGAATTACTAAGTGTCTTGTGGAAGGGTAAATGGATTATTATTACTGGGGTATTTTTGTTTTCAGTTTTATCAATTGCATATGCTTTACATCAGCCAAATACATATAAGTCTGAAGTCTTATTATCTCCTGCAGAGGAACCTCAAAATGGTGGGATTGGTGGTTTAGCAGGACAATTTGGTGGATTAGCAAGTTTAGCTGGAGTCAACTTAGGTTCAAGCACAAATAATAAAACTCAATTAGCTATTGAAATATTAAAGTCACGTCAGTTTATTGGTAACTTTATACAAAAACATGACATATTGCCTGACTTGATGGCAGCAGAATCATGGAATGCGCAGAGTAATGAGATTAAATACTTATCTTCTCTTTATGAAGAAAAAAATAGTAAATGGGTCAGACAAGTATCACCTCCGTTCGAAGCAAAACCTTCTCTTCAAGAAGCTTATAAAGAGTTCCGTAAAATTGTAAAGATTGAAACAGATAAAGAAAGTGGAATGATCACGTTATCGGCTGAGTTTATATCGCCATATATTGCTCAGCAGTGGGTGAATTGGTTAGTTGAAGATATAAATCAAGTAATGAAAGAGCGAGATGTTTCAGAGGCCAATAAGAGCACCGTATTTCTGACTAATCAGCTCAAAGAAACAAAAATAGCTGATATTCGCGCAGTACTTTACAAATTGGTGGAAGAGCAAGCTAAGACGATTATGTTTGCTAACGTACGTGATGAATACGTATTTAAAACTATAGACCCAGCTTTAGTACCAGAAATTAAATCTGGTCCTAAGCGGGCCTTGATATGTATTTTAGGAGCTCTTTTAGGTGGGATATTTAGTGTTGTATTTATAACTATTAGATATTTTATAAGAGAAAACGCTCGTTAATAAGTCATTATTTATAGAATTGAAGGAAGAATGAAGTGAAAATACTTGTAACTGGTGGTGCTGGATTTATAGGTTCAGCTGTTGTACGTCACATAATACAAAATACAAAAGACACAATAATTAATTTAGATAAACTTACCTATGCAGGTAATTTAGAGTCGCTTAAATCGATTGAAGAGAGTGAGCGATACTTTTTTGAACAGGTTGATATTTGTGACCGTGCGGAACTTGATCGCGTGTTTAACACCCATAAACCTGATGCTGTAATGCACTTAGCTGCAGAGAGCCATGTAGACCGCTCAATTACAGGGCCAAGTGACTTCATCCAAACCAATATCGTAGGCACTTACAATTTATTGGAAGCCGCGCGTAATTACTGGAATAATTTAGAAATAGGTGCGAAAGAAGAATTTAGATTCCACCATATTTCAACGGATGAAGTTTATGGCGATTTACCACATCCAGATGAGCAAGAAGGTGTGCTGCCCTTATTTACTGAGCAAACATCTTATGCGCCAAGTAGTCCTTATTCGGCAAGCAAGGCATCGAGTGACCACTTAGTTCGTGCTTGGCTACGTACTTATGGTTTTCCAACAATAGTCACCAATTGTTCAAACAATTATGGTCCTTACCACTTTCCTGAGAAGTTAATTCCTTTAGTTATACTTAATGCGCTAGAAGGTAAAGATTTGCCTATTTATGGTAAAGGTGACCAAATACGCGACTGGCTCTATGTTGAAGATCACGCTCGCGCACTTTATAAAGTAGTTACCGAAGGCGTTATTGGTGAAACGTATAATATTGGTGGTCATAATGAAAAGCAAAATATTGAAGTAGTACAAACTATTTGTAATATTTTAGATACATTAGTACCAAAAGACACAAAGTATGCTGAGCAAATCACGTATGTAACAGATCGTCCAGGCCACGATAGGCGCTACGCTATTGACTCATCTAAAATGAGTTCAGAGCTAAACTGGACCCCTGTGGAAACATTTGAGACCGGTCTACGCAAAACAATTGAATGGTATTTAGCAAATCAGTCATGGTGTAAAAACGTGCAAGATGGTTCATACCAACGTGAACGCCTTGGCGAAATTAATTCATAATTAAAGGAGCATTTTATGAAAGGAATTATATTAGCAGGTGGGTCAGGTACTCGCCTTTATCCACTTACTCGTGGAGTGTCAAAACAGTTATTACCAGTATACGATAAGCCAATGGTGTATTACCCAATATCTACACTGATGTTAGCGGGAATTCGCGATATATTAATAATCACCACACCAGAAGATAACGACAGCTTTAAACGTTTGTTAGGCGATGGTAGTGATTACGGCATAAATCTGAGTTATGCAATACAACCTTCACCGGATGGATTGGCACAGGCATTTATAATAGGTGAAGAGTTTATTGGCAACGATAATGTATGCCTAGTACTTGGAGATAATATTTACTACGGTCAATCGTTTAGTAAAACTCTAAAAAGTGCAGCAAGCCGAGAGTCTGGCGCTACTGTATTTGGCTACCAAGTAAAAGATCCTGAGCGCTTTGGTGTAGTTGAATTTGACGAAAATATGAAAGCTATTTCTATAGAAGAAAAGCCTGAAAAGCCAAAGTCTAACTATGCCGTTACAGGTCTATACTTTTACGATAATCGTGTAGTTGAATTAGCAAAGCAAGTGAAACCTTCTCACCGTGGTGAGCTTGAAATAACAACACTAAACGAAATGTATTTAAATGATGGGACGCTCAATGTTGAATTATTAGGGCGTGGTTTTGCATGGCTCGATACAGGCACCCATGAAAGTCTTCATGAGGCTTCATCATTTGTCCAAACCATAGAAAATGTTCAAGGTTTAAAGGTGGCGTGTCTTGAAGAAATCGCATGGCGTAACGAGTGGTTAAGTACAGAGCAATTGCTTGAAATAGCCAAGCCAATGATGAAAAACGAATACGGCCAATATCTGACTCGCTTAGCGACAGAGGCAAAATAATGAAAGTACTTATTACCGGTAAAAACGGTCAAGTTGGTAGCTGTTTAGTATCACAGTTAAGCAATATGATGGAAATTAACTTTTTGGCATTAAGCCGTGAAGAACTTGATATTACTAATGCTGAACAAGTTAGTAAAATAGTGAATGAATATAAGCCGAGCGTTATTATCAATGCTGCGGCATACACTGCGGTTGATAAAGCTGAATCTGAGGTTGAGTTAGCAAATGCTATCAATAATCTTGGGCCTAAAAACTTAGCCAAAGCAGCGGCACAAGTAAACGCAGCGATTATTCATATATCAACTGACTATGTTTTTGCCGGCAATAAAGACGGTTTATATACTGAGACTGATGAAGTAAATCCACAAGGCGTTTACGGTCAAACAAAGCTAGCAGGTGAGGAAAGCGTTGCACAAGAGTGCGATGCCCATATTATTTTGCGCACAGCATGGGTGTTTAGCGAATTTGGGAACAACTTTGTTAAAACTATGCTACGTTTAGCGCAAACACGCGACACACTCGGTGTAGTCGGTGACCAATTTGGCGGCCCCACATACGCAGGTGATATAGCTAAAGCCATAGTTAGCATAGCGCAACAACTACAGCAGGGTAGTACTAAATTCGGTGTTTATAACTATTCAGGTTATCCGCATGTTAGTTGGCAAGAGTTTGCATCAGAAATTTTTGAAAAAGCATTGGCTAAGAATCTTATTCAATCACCTATAACGGTTAACTCAATCTTGACCGCAGACTACCCAACTCCAGCTAAACGACCAGCTAACTCAAAATTAGATTGTAGTAAAATAACAACAGATTTTTCTATACAGCCGAGTGACTGGAAAGCCGCATTAAATAATATTCAACAGTATAAATAAGTAGGTTGAAAACATGAAAGTAATCGATACCAACATCCCTGATGTTAAAATTATAGAGCCTGCGGTATTTGGTGATGAACGCGGCTTTTTTATGGAAACGTGGAGTCAGCAAAAGTTTGAAGAGTTGGTTACTAAAAAGCCCACCTCTTTTGTGCAAGATAACCACTCTAAATCTAAGCAAGGCATTTTACGAGGCTTACATTTTCAAACTGAAAATACACAAGGTAAGTTAGTACGTGTAACTTCAGGCGAAGTATTTGATGTTGCAGTTGATATACGTAAAAGTTCCGCTACATTTGGGCAATGGGTAGGGGTCTACCTATCTGCAGAAAATAAACGCCAGCTATGGGTTCCTGAAGGGTTTGCACATGGTTTTTATGTAACGAGTGAAGAAGCTGAATTTGTTTATAAATGCACTGATTATTATAACCCCCAAGCAGAACAGTCAATTGCATGGGATGATGAATCTCTAGCAATAAAATGGCCAATACAAGCGGGGCCGTTTTTATCAGAAAAAGATGGGAACGCTAAACTATTAGCCGAAATAACTTATTTTTCTTAACTGGGCTTTTATATGTTTTTAAGAAAACAACTTTCGAAGCTAGTAGAGTTCTTTCTGCTAGAAATAAATGCTATTTATGATTATTGTCTTTTTAAGAAGTATTACACGAAAGAAACATCAAAAGATAACGATCAAAAAGAACTCGAATCTTGGATACTACAAGATAAACATAGAATAGAAAAAGCTTTCTCTCTCCCGTGCCCAAGATTTGGTTTCGGGGAAGTTGTAATACGCAGGCTATCTAAAAATTTAGATTTATATAGTTCAAGATTTCAGAAAGATAACATTTTCTATATTGGAGTTGGTGCGCTCAAGGCCTATAAAGAATTTCATTTATTAAATTCAGCAGAGTTACCAAGTTTCTTTACTGATGAAAGTAAAAAGTTCTCACAAGAAGACTTGGAGAATGCTCAGTGTAATCAGGTTGGGTATACTCAGCCTGAAAAAATTACAGATGCTGAAAAGCTGGAATATCTCAACTTTTCAATGAAAAGAAAAAGTTGTAGAAACTATGATACAACTAAAAGCCTTACAATTGACGATTCGCTAATAAACGATGTTTTAAAAGCTGCTATAACCGCACCTTCAGTTTGTAACAGACAGCATTGGCATGTTCATTTTTTTAAAAATGATAAGAAAGATGAAATTTTAAAGTATCAGAATGGTAATACAGGTTTTTCCAAAAATATACCAATGCTAGCATTAGTTACAAGTGATTTACGCTCATTTTATTCTGCTAATGAGCGGAACCAAGGCTATACGGATGGCGGTTTATTTTCTATGAATTTAATGTATGCGCTGCAAGCTCATGGACTTGCTAGCTGTCCATTAAATTGGTGTAGTTCTTATTTGAATGAGCGTAGATTTAGAGCACATAATTTCATACCAAAAAATGAAATTGTGATAATGGCTATTGCACTTGGCTATGCAGACGATAGTGCTGTTTATGCTAAATCACCGAGGTTAGCTGTAGAAAATTTCTACACTATAAATTAGCTATGAGAACGCAAAATACAGTTAAAAATATGATGTTTTCTTTCGTAAACATTGTATTGATAACACTTCTCAATATTGCTTACAGAACAGTATTTATTCAAGAACTTAATTTAGAGTATTTAGGGATAAATGCAGCCTTAACTAATATTTTGACGTTACTATCTTTAGCTGAGTTAGGCGTAGCACAAGCTATTTCATTCTATTTATACAAGCCACTGAGCCATAAAGATGAAGGTGAGGTTGCACTATGGATTAACTTATTCAAAAAAATCTATATGTATGTGGGCTTGGTAATATTGTTCGTAGGTTTTTTCTTATCTTTTTTCATCGATAAATTAATCCCTGTAACATTGGTAAGTATAGGTGAGTTACGTACGCTATTAATACTTTTTTTAGTCAGCTCCTCAATAACATACTTTTTAGGTTATAAAAGAACCTTAATTATTGCGGATCAAAAAAATTATGAAATAGTTCTCCCTATATCAATAAGCCAGTTTTTTGAAATAGTTCTAAAAATTTGTATATTGATTTATACAAAAAGTATGATTGCTACAATTTTAGTCCAAATAATAATTAGATTATTAGAGAATCTGTATGTAAATCGGTATATAGAGAAAAAATACAAAGAAGTATTTTCTGCCACCCAGAAGCCATTATCACCTGAAAAGTTGCAATCATTTAAAGTTAAAATGAAAAGCCTTGTATTTCATAAAGTTGGTGATGTTTTTGTAAACGGTACTGACAATATAATTATATCAGCACTGGTTGGTGTGTCGATACTCGGTATATTTTCAAATTACTCAATGTTAATCGCAATGTCTACTACTATTGTCTTGGTTATATTTAACTCTATAACATCAAGTTTAGGTAACTTGATAGCAGAGAAAAGTGAGAAGTCAGAAGGTGTTTTTAATTCGATACAAATGATTTCTTTTTGGATATTTGGGCTTATATCATTTCTTTTTTTCTTTTTAGTACAAGATTTTATTGTTTTATGGATAGGGGAAGCATACCTCCTAGATAATACATCAGTATTATTATTAGCTATAAACTTTTTTCTTTTAGGTGTTCGTGTCCCTTTGAACGTAGTCAAAACAGCCGCCGGCTTATTTGAGAAAGATCGCTATGCTCCTTTATGCCAAGGGGCCTTAAACTTAATGTTGTCTATATATCTATGTAACCTATTTGGTGTGAATGGCGTTTTGTTGGGAACTTTAATATCTATTTGCTTGGTCCCTCTGTGGACACAGCCATATGTAGTTTATAGAGCTTTATTTGATACTTCACTCTCATCATATTTTTCTCGACTAACACTGTTTTCTTTATGGTTAGTAGGGGCTAGTGTTTTTATATATTATTTCTTTTTTTATACATTGGACTATTTCAATATAAATAATTTATATGGGTTATTTCTTTTGAAGTTTATTTTTGTTTTCATCTTTTTTAATTCCTTTATGTTAACTTTTTATTTTAGGAAGAAAGAGTTTAATTTCGTAAGAAAAAAGGCATATGAGTTGAGTGGTAAATATAATGGATAAGTTAGTTAGTGTTTTTATTCCTTGTTATAATAGTGAGTTTTTTTTACCTAAACTGTTCGATTCCTTGTTAAATCAAACGCATAAAAAGATAGAAGTTATAGCTGTTGATGATGGTTCTACAGATGGTTCTCAAAATGTCTTTGATGCTTATACCTCTAAGTTCAAGGCTTCAGGAATTAATTTTATTGTTATCAAGCAAGTTAACAGCGGGCAAGCTGTTGCAATAAATAAAGCTCTGAAAGTATTTAAGGGAGACTATTTAACTTGGATAGATTCAGATGATTGGCTTGATTTAGATGCTTTGCGTGCAAAGGTAGAATTTTTAGAAAATAACGAAAATTTTGG
This sequence comes from Pseudoalteromonas sp. GutCa3, assembly GCF_002836155.1. Classification (NCBI taxonomy): domain Bacteria; kingdom Pseudomonadati; phylum Pseudomonadota; class Gammaproteobacteria; order Alteromonadales; family Pseudoalteromonadaceae; genus Pseudoalteromonas; species Pseudoalteromonas sp. GutCa3. The sequence goes on from NZ_PJBK01000103.1 coordinate 244,559, forward strand.
TTTTGTCAGAACTGATGTCGCTATGTACAAATACCCTGATTATAAAAAAGTTATTGGGTTATTCAGTGATACACGTGATTTCAAAAATACGAATATTTTTTTAGATTTGATTTTAGAGAAAAACGTTTACTTTTGTCCTGGTGGTTATTTAGTTAAGCGGGAAGCTTTATTAGATGTTTTACCTGACAAGCACATAATAGAATCGAGAGCTGGACAAAATTGGCAACTTCTTTTGCCATTAGCTAAAAAATACAAATGTGGTTATATAAATAAACCATTATTTAGTTATTTAGTTCGTGATTCAAGCCACTCTCATTCGGTAGTTGATTTAGAAGAAAAAATAAATCGATGTAAAGTACATAGGAATTTAATCTTAGACGTAATTAGGTCTTTGGGATTAGATATAAAGTATTATGAAGCCTTATTAGATAAAAAATATGAAAATACTATAATATCGCTTTGTTATAAGTATCGTAATTTACCCGAGCTAAAACAGCAGTTTAAAAAATTTAAAGTAAATAGCCTTAAAAGCTATTGCCGTTTGTTTGTTTTATCTATAAAAAATATTTTAAGTTAGGAATAACAAGTTGAAAAAAGTCGGAATTATTAACTTTCACTACTCAAATAATAACTATGGCGCAGTGCTTCAAGCTTCATCCATATCGTCTGTTATTAGTGATTTAGGGTATTCGGTAGAGCATATCGACTACATACCTCAAAAGAATACTGATAATGAGCCTCTCAAGCTTAAACTTAGACGCTTGGCTATTCGCTTTTTAGAGTTAATTAAAATAAAGAAGCTCCTTGTAACTTTACGTGGGGATAAGGTCTATATAAAAGACGAGGTTTCTGGTAACCATATATTCGAAGATTTTAGATCTAAATGGGTTCCAAGGAGCGAAAGAACATTTTATAAAGCTTCAGATTTAAAAGCCATAGGTGACGACTATGATTCTCTTTTTGTTGGAAGCGATCAGGTATGGCGACCAAGAATGTATGTTAATCCATTTTCAGACACCTACGCATATTTTCTGCAGTTTGCAGGTAAAAACACGAAAAGAATATCTTATGCGGCAAGCTTTGGTGTTGATGCCTGGGAAAAGTCCCTACATCCGTCGATTACAAGCGATGTTAATAATGCAATCAATCAGTTTAATGCCATCTCTGTGAGGGAAGCGAGTGGCGTACAAATTTGTAAAGAGCAATTTAAGGTTCAGGCTGAACATGTATTAGATCCTACTTTACTTGTTGGTAAAAACTTTTTTGAAAGCATTATTGCTGATGAAGAGGTGAAGGTCTCTGCGGGCAAAGTGGTTTATTATAAATTAGACTCTAATGAACAGTTCATTTCACGTCTAAATGAAATAGCTAAAAAATTAGATACATCGATTAAAAATATCTATTACAAAAAAACAGCATCTGGTTATGAATACAATACAGTAGCGGCTTGGTTAGCGAATATTCGAGATTGTAAGCTTATTGTGACTGATTCATTTCATTGTGTTTGCTTTTCTATTTTGTTTGAAAAAGATTTTGTATGTATAGGAAATAAAGAAAGGGGACTTGCGCGATTATATAGCCTTCTCAGCATCTTAGGCCTAGAAGACAGATTAATTGATGACGAACTCGACTACTCAGAAACATATAATACATTACCTGCAATCGATTATGAAAAAGTAAAAGTAAAACTTGAATTACTTAAAGAAAATTCAAAAGACTTTATTGTTAAAGCGCTCTCTTAGTGTGTAGTAATATTTAATTTATAGTCTTTCGCTTTAATTTAAATATTACTTAAGTCTTTATATTATTTTTTAGTAAGGTAGCAGTATGAGAAAGAGCTCACTTAGTGTAATAATCCCCACAGTTTTAAAAGATACTTTGCTTCTGTGCAGAGCCATCGACTCAGTGCTATTAAGTAATAATATTGAGGTTGAAGTTATTGTCGTAAATGATAATTCTAATATAGATATTACATCTATAGCAGCTTTAGGGCGGTATCTAACAAAAAAGATAACCTTTATTAATAATGAAGGAGAAAGTCGTGCTGCTGGGGCCAGAAACTTTGGTGTTAAAAAAGCGACTACAGAACTAATTACTTTTTTAGACGATGATGATTTTATCTTACCTGGCCGATTAGAGTCTATGTTGGCCAGCTTTAATGAGCAACAGGTAAATAATGTTGTATTAATTTCTACTGGGCGACTCTATGAATATAATAATTTTCAAAAAGTAGAGGTAGTTAAAAAACAATTATTCGGAACTTTAAAGCTTTCTGATATTAACATCCATAATCAAATAGACATTGGATTTATAGTAAAAAAAGAATTATTTGAATCATTAAAAGGCTTTGATACATCGTTTACTAACTTAGAAGATTGGGACTTTATCATTCGTTGTTTAGAGTATGGAGATGCTTATAAAGTTGAAAGCTATAGCTATGTTGTAAAAAATGATGTCGACCCTAATCGAGTATCACATAATGATCACTTAGGATTGCGAGAGCTCGCCGATAAGCATAAAAATAAGTTTGGTAAGCAGTGGTTTTACAAAATTAAAACTCAAGAGTTAAGATCTTTGAAGAAACTTAGTTTCTTCAAAGCATGCGCCTTGTGTATTAAAACTAACAGCTTTTACCCAATGAAGAACTATTTAGCTACTCTGCGTAATTAATAATGATAAATAAAACGAAAATCTTAATCAGTTTTTTTTCAGTGATATTGCTTTACTACTTCTTTACACTCTCTGAAAATGTTGACACTGTATTTTTTAGTATGACAATTGGACTATTCTTTTATGTCTTTTTAATGCTTTCTATAGATAAGGAAATTGTTAACCCCTTGTCTCTCATGTTTCCTTTTATATTAGGTGTTTATTATTACCAGTATATGCTTTCATCTAAGCAAGAGATTCTGAGTCTAGATACTATCTCCGCTATTATATTTTTTATATCTTTTTATGTGTTAGGTGTTTTATTAACTTTATTAAATAAAAAATCAATTTTGAAAAAGAAGATAATTAATCATAAAATTCATAGTGTACTTGTGGTCGATCTTTTTTTAATTTTTGGACTTGTTATTTTCTTAATTGAGTGTGCATTAACTGGAGGGTTTCCGTTTTTCATTGCATTAATACACAAAATTAATGTATACGAGGACATGTATTATGTTCCTATTCTTCATTACTTTGTGATGCTAATTGCGATATTTCCATCAGTATATTATTACTTCTATAAAAATAATAAAATTGGAAGGTTTAAGTTTTTCGTTGTTTTATTCGTGTCTATATTTGTATTGCTCAATATTATGTCAAGGCAAATATTTATATTCTCAATTGTTTTTATGTTTTTTACATATGCTAAAGTTAATAAAATAAATACTAATAAGTATATATTAAAAGCTGTTATTTTTACTTCTGTTATGTTTTTAGTGCTTGGGTTCGTTAGGATTCAATCTATAAATAACTCGATCTCTCAGCTCGAATATCTTAAAGCATATGCTGGGGTGCCAAAAGAGAGAAATGTTAATACATTTGATGTGACATTTAACTTATATACGAGTCAAAACTTGGTGACACTAAATGATATGATTACCAAGGTCGATTCTCAAGAATTTGGCTATGGTAAATATTCGTTACAGTCATTTATCAAAGTTCTTAAATATGATCAAGCATACAATATTGAATATGCCGTTCAGCTAGATAGCTTTGCTCGTTTAGGGACCATCATCGCTGATCCATACTTAGACTTTGGCTTAGTTGGAGTTACACTGTTAGCAATATTATACGGTATAATTAATACAGTATTTTTCTTAAAAGCAAAACATTCAGATTCTATTCGGTATACGTTTTTTTGGGCTGTTCTTTGTTTCATAATGATCATGTCTGTTTTTACCAATTTTTATAACGTTTTATTTTCATGGTTAATCTTTTTGTTTATATATTTTATTACTTTAAAGGCTAAAACTAACAAATGATATTTGCAGTAATAGTTACTTACAATCCGATTCAAGATAATTTGACTAGCCTAATTAATGCGCTGAAAAATAATCAAGTTACTCCTGTAATAGTTGATAACGGAAGCGCAGAACCGGTTACTGCAGAGTGTGAAATAATTAAATTAGAATCTAATTTGGGTATTGCTAAAGCACAGAATGTCGGGATTGAATATGCCTTATCTTTTTCCCCTGATGCATTAATATTTTTCGATCAGGATTCAAGCATTAAAGATAACACTTTTATCGCATCATTATATGAACCAATCTCTAATGGGCGAGCCCAAATTACAGCTCCAGTATTTATTGATAACGCGCGTGGGTTTATTTATCCGATAGTCGAAATCACTAAACATGGTGGGCGTATAAAGCATTACCCTAGTTCCGATAAACCAGAATTTTTTGTTAATAACGCCATATCGTCAGGTACAATGGTAGAGCCAAAGGCTTTGAAAAAAATAGGTTACATGCTTGATAGTTTATTCATAGATTATGTAGATACTGAGTGGTGCCTAAGAGCCGCTAGTAAAAATTTGAAAGTTTTAATCGTTCCTTCAGCCAGGATGATCCACTCTATTGGTGATAAAACCTTGAAGATAGGACGTTTTTATATTCCAAAGCATAGCCCTTTCAGACGTTATTATCGGATTAGAAATTCATTTTTCTTACTTAGGCTTTCCTATGTCCCTAAGGTGATGGCACTGAGAGAGATAATATTCTCTATTATTCATCAAGGTATCCTTATTTTATTTTCTAAAGGAGAACGAGTGGCCTATTTAAAAAGCCTAATAAGAGGCTGTAAAGATGGTGTTTTAGGGCGATTTAGTTGATGGCTAAGAAAAATAGAATCGCTATTTTACTGGCTGCTTACAATGGTGAGTCTTATATTAGCGAGCAGTTAAAGTCTATACTCGAGCAAAAGGAAGTAGACTTAACAGTATTTATCTCTTTAGATAAAAGTTCAGATCGTAGTTATGAAATTATCACCGCTTTTGCTTTAAAATATCCTAATATTGAATTGTTAGAATATGGTGAAAAATTTGGTTCTGCAGGAAGCAATTTTTTTCATTTAATAAAATCTGTGAATGTTGAAGAGTTTGAATATGTTGCGTTTGCAGACCAAGATGATATTTGGAACGCTTCAAAATTAATCGATGCTGTTAGCATGTTAAACAAAACTAGCGCAGATGGATACTCGTCAAATGTTCTTGCATTTTGGGAGGATGGTCGAGAGAAACTAGTCCATAAATCTTCTCCACAATCTGAGTTTGATTATTTATTTGAATCTCCAGGCCCTGGATGCACTTTTGTTTTTACAGCTAACTTATTTTGTTTAATCCAAGATAATATTCGGGTCAACTATTCAAAAGTTCACCTGTTATGGTTGCATGACTGGTTCTGTTACTCATTTGCTCGTTTTAATGGTTATAAGTGGGTTATAGATCCTAGATCTTCTATGAAATACAGGCAGCATAATCAGAATGAGGTTGGTGCTAACGCAGGAATATCGTCTTTCATAAATCGAGCCAAAGCAATGTTCGATGGGAGTGGGTTAGCTTATGCCAAATCTCAGTCCCAGTTTATCGGGCAAGAAAATACTAAACCTATGAAATATTTAAGACAAGGACGACTAGGGTATTTAAAGCTTTCCTTTATTAGTTACAAATTAAGGCGAAAAACTTCGCATAAACTTTTTTGCGCTTTATTTTTCTTGGCAATGTTTATAAAAGGTCCCAATAAAGAAGAAGGAAATGTATTTTGAAGTTACTCTTAACAGGTGCATCTGGATTTATTGGAAAAGAGGTTACAAAACTTTGCGCTAAAAGTAAGCTGCATGTATTTGCTTTAACGCGAAACTATATCGAAGGGTGTGAGCATAAAGTAATCCCTCAACTTAAAGATGCTAAAGCTGAAGATATGAAAGGATACGACGCCATTATTCATTTAGCCGGTATAGCCCATACTAAGGGAGTAACAGCTAATGATTATTACAACTATAATACAGAGCTCACGATTCACTTGGCAAGAATGGCTGCTAAAGCAAATGTAAAGAGGTTTGTTTTTATAAGCACTATTGGTGTAAATGGTAAAAGTACTAAAGGTGATCCTTTTTGTAACTCTGATTCTGCAGAACCACATAATGATTATGCAAAGTCTAAGCTTGAGGCTGAGCTAGGCTTAAAAAAAGTGTCTTTAGAAACAGGTTTAGAAGTGGTTATTATAAGGCCTACATTAGTGTACGGAGCTTCAGCACCAGGTAACTTTGGCTTACTAAAAAAACTCGTTAGTGCGCTTCCAATATTACCGTTTGGATTAATCAACAATAAAAGAAGTTTTATTTTTATAAAAAATTTGGCTGACTTAATACTACTATGTACCCATCATTCAAAAGCAGCAGGGGAAACATTTTTAGCTTCGGATGGTAGGTCCGTATCAATAAAGCACTTTACGAATGAATTGGCAAAAGGTCTAAATAAAACTAGTTTCCAATTACCAATACCTATCAGCTTGATGTTATTAATCGGAAAAATCACCAGAAAGTCAGAAATGGTGGGGCAACTAGTTGACGACTTAGAAGTTGATTCTTCTAATATAGCGAAGCTTTTAGATTGGAAACCTCCGTACTCATTAAACCAAGCTATGTCATATATAAACAGAGATATTCATGATTAGATTATTCGATATTTTTTTTGCGCTTTTTGGTTTGCTTTTTGCTCTACCATTTCTACTTATTTTATACATTATTGGCCTTTTCGATACAGGGTCGCCTATATTTAAACAAGAGCGAGTTGGGAAGAACAAAAAACCTTTTATCTTAATAAAATTCAGAACAATGTCAGTGGATACTGCATCTGTTGCTAGTCACTTAGCAAGTACATCATCTATAACGCCATTTGGTGGCTTTTTGCGTAAAACTAAATTAGATGAATTACCACAACTATGGAATGTACTAAAAGGTGAAATGAGTTTGGTTGGACCTCGCCCAGGTCTATTTAACCAAAAAGAGCTAACAACAGCTCGTGATACTAAAAACATTTATGATGTGCGTCCAGGCATTACTGGTTTAGCGCAGGTAAACGAAATCGATATGTCAACGCCAGAATTGCTAGCTGAAACTGATTATAAAATGATTAGTACTTTGAATTTAAAAAACTACTTTAGCTATATATTCCAAACTGTTGCAGGTAAAGGGAGCGGTGATAGAGTTAAGTAGTAAGCTGCAGTGGTACAAAAACTTACAAAAAATAACCAAATACATAAAGACTATATAAATATTTACATATAGTCTTTAACTATTAAGTGCAATAGTTGTTCATCTTGTAGTAAAATTGTAATCAATAGAATAGCAGTATTGCTGCTAGCTTCAGGGAAATGTATTGTGCCTTTAAAATTTTTAGTAAATTTGCCTCGTCCTCAAAAAAGAATTATTTCTCTCCTTATCGATAGCGTATTTATAATAGTGGCTTTTTGGCTGGCTTTTTTGCTTAGGCTAGACAGCACAGCCGTTTTAAAAAATACACACACATGGGTACTATTGGCAACAGTATTGCCTTTGAGTTTATTAAGCTTTGTAAAGCTTGGACTTTACAGAGCTGTATTGCGCTATATGAACACTCAAGCTATGTGGGCAATTATTGCGGGCGTGGTACTTTCGACTGTTTATTTAACAGTATTATCTTTTTTCCTTAGTGCGCCAGTACCAAGAACAGTGCCTTTTATTTATGCCAGCTTTTGTATTCTATTCGTAGGTGGTGCAAGGCTAACCGTACGAGCCGTAGTTGGTCAAATAACTATGCGCCGTAAAGAAGGTGTAATTATATATGGGGCTGGTTCTGCTGGTCGTCAATTAGCCACCGCCTTAGCAAACGGGCCAGAATATTCACCCGTCGCTTTTATAGACGACGACCCTAAAAAGCATTTATCGTTAATTCAAGGTATTTGTGTACATGCACCGTCGCAAATTGCTGAAATAGCAAAGCAAAAGTGTGCAAATAAAATACTACTGGCACTACCAAGTACATCTCGAAGTCGTCGAAAAGAAGTCCTTAACGCAATAGAAAAATTTAAACTACAAGTTATGACAGTTCCCGGTATGGCCGATATTGTTGCAGGGACAACTAATCTTGATGAAGTCAAAGATGTTGAAATTGATGACCTGTTAGGGCGTGATTCAGTTCAACCACGTCAAGATTTAATGTCAGCAAATATAGCAAATAAAGTTGTTATGATAACGGGTGCAGGCGGTTCTATAGGTTCAGAACTCTGTAGGCAAATAATTAAGAATAGTCCGTCTAAAATAGTGTTATTTGAGCTTTCTGAATTTGCTTTATACGCAATAGAAAAAGAGCTATCAGAATACTCCAATACACATAACCTGAACTTTGAAATACTTCCAATATTAGGATCTATTCAAAATAAAAAGCTTGTTGAATCAACACTAGCTACTTTTGGTGTACAAACTGTTTATCATGCTGCAGCATATAAGCATGTACCATTAGTTGAACATAATGTTGTTGAAGGCGTACGTAATAATGTTTATGGTACCTATAATTTAGCTACAGCAGCAATAAACACTAAAGTAGAAACATTTGTATTAATTTCTACAGACAAAGCAGTGCGCCCAACAAATATAATGGGCACAACTAAGCGCATGGCTGAATTAGTACTGCAAGGGCTATCTGAAATCCAAGACACAACACGCTTTACCATGGTGCGATTTGGTAATGTTTTAGGATCGTCTGGTTCTGTTGTGCCTCTGTTTAGAAAACAAATTAAAGCAGGTGGCCCAATAACACTAACCCATCAAGATATAACCCGTTACTTTATGACAATACCAGAGGCTGCCCAGTTGGTTATTCAAGCAGGTGCAATGGGAGTGGGTAGTGACGTGTTTGTACTTGATATGGGAGAGCCTGTTAAAATCAAAGATTTAGCTGTTAAAATGGTTCATTTATCAGGGCTTGAAGTTAAACATGCAAAACGCCCAAATGGCGATATAGAAATAAAGTGCACAGGATTACGCCCAGGTGAAAAACTCTTTGAAGAGCTACTCATTGGAGATAACGTTATTGGAACAGACCACCCAAGAATCCTAAGTGCACAAGAAGTTAAAATGCCTTGGTCTGAGCTCGATCCATTTTTAGATAAACTTAAAATTGCATGTGACGAGTCTGATCATCAAGAAATACGTAGGTTATTTTTAACAGCACCTACCGCTTTCTCACCCACTGATGGCATTTGTGATTTGAATTGGAAGCAAAAATTTAATAAGCAGACTAACGTTACAATTTTACCAAATGTAAGTGGCTCCTAAAGCGAATAGATTGCAATAGTTTGATCTGGGAATGACGTACACCTACGTGGTTTTTTACCCTCGGTGTATGTGGTCATGCAGGCGCCTTGCTTACTGGCGCTTTAAAGCCATCGCTTTTACAAGTAAACACAATCCCAATATGGGTATTTCCTTATGTTGTCCACTAAGCCCGCACGTAAAGGGTTTGCCACTATATACCTCGCTTGACCTATTAAATCTTCATCATTTCTTATTTTGTGGTCATAGTAATTTGATTGCCATATCTTTCCGTGTGTACCACTATGTTTATTAAGTCTATAAGTTGTAATGTTTTTAAAATTCCTAACTAGGTTTGAAAGGTCAAGGCTACTATTTAACTGTAAAATCCAATGTATATGATCAGGCATGATTACGTAGCAGATAGTATTAAGTGAATTGTTTCTTGAAAATTTAATGAGTTCACTCGCAATTAACCGAGCACATAAAAAGTTAGCAAATAATGGCTTACGAAAATCACAGCAAATTGTAATAGAGTAATAAGCGTTTACCGAAGTGCAGCGTCCTTTTAAACGTTTATGTGTGTTAGCCATATAATTAATTTCCATTTGAATAAATTAAATTGCGTGAGCAAGCTTCACGCCTACGTGGATTTTTACCCTCGATGTATGGTAACCATGTAGGCGCCTTGCTTGCTGGCGCACTAAAAGCGCAGCTTTTACGTATGTATTAAATTGCGTGAGCAAGCTTCACGCCTACGTAGGTTTTTACCCTCGGTGTATGTGATCATGTAGGCGCCTTGCTTGCTGGCGCACTAAAATCACCGCTTTTACGCATTTATTAATTTGCGTGAGCAAGCTTCACGCCTACGCGGATTTTTACCCTCGATGTATGTGACCATGTAGGCGTCTTGCTTGCTGGCGCACTAAAAGCGCAGCTTTTACGTATTTATTAAATTGCGTGAGCAAGCTTCACGCCTACGATCTACCTATCTCAACTTCAACATCATTACCTAAAACCTCTTTGTACTTTGCGGCTAACGCGTTTTTTGCATCATCATCGCCATGCACAATTTTTATCAGGCTTGGCTTTTTATGCATACCCGTTACAAACTTAATTAATCCGTTTTGATCGGCATGGGCACTATAACCACTAATTGTATGTACTTTTGCGTTTATAGTTATGCGAGCATCATTTATAAAAACATACCCATTACGTGGGCCATATGTTTGAATTTCGCGGCCTAACGTTTTGTTTCCTTGGTAACCTACAAACAATACATCGGTGGTTTTGTCACTTAAAAATCGCTCAAGATAATTAACTATTCGGCCACCAGTGCACATACCACTTGCCGCTAATATTATGGCTGGTGTTTGTCGCGAACTTAAATAGTTAATAACAGCCAAATGCTCTTTGTGTGAATCAACCGTAGTTAGATTGTTAAAATCGAGCGGGTGCCTACCGTTTGCAACTTTGCGTTTGGCCTCGCTATCCCATAGGTGCTTAAACGTTTTGTATTGCTCAGTAAAATTGGCTGCCATAGGGGAGTCGAGTATTACGTGAATGTCTCGCCACTTAGACTTTTTAGATGAGCTATGTATGAGTTGCTCTAATTCATAAAGTAGCTCTTGTGTGCGGCCAATACTAAAAGCAGGTACTAAAACAACACCATTGTCGGCTACGGCGCGTTCAATAATGCTTTTTAGCGTTTTAGTACGCTCTTTACGGCCTTGGTGATTTTTATCACCGTAGGTTGATTCAATAACTAGGGTGTCGGCTTTATAGGGCGGCTTTGGCGAAGGGAGTAACGGGGTATATGGCGCGCCTAAGTCTCCGGAAAATACAACGCAATGTTTGTTGTTATCGCTATTTGTAACATCAATTTCAACGTATGCAGAACCTAATATATGGCCTGCACGCTGAAACCTCGCTTTAGCTTTACTGAGCCCTTTGCAAGGTAGTTCAAACCACGTTTTATAATCTACAGCAACTATACGTTTATTTAATAAGCTTAAGCAGGCAGCTATAATTTTAGGGTCGCGGGTTACACCCACTTTTAAAGCATCTTCAATTACTAAAGGTAATAAGCTGGCAGATGCAATACTTGTAAAAATAGGGCCTTTAAAACCGGCTGCTAATAAGTAAGGAATTCGCCCAACATGGTCAATATGGCAATGAGTAACAATAAGCGCAGTAACATGGGTAATATTAAACTCAATTGATAAATCGGCTTTAGAGTCTTCGCCTTGAAATAACCCGCAATCAATAAGCACACTTGTTTGCTCGTTAACGACTAGCTCGTGGCACGAACCAGTAACCCCATTAACCGCTCCGTGGTGAAGTATTTGCATTGTGCTTCCTTGTCATCAATTTGTTACATTGAATTTTAAGGTAGAAGTAAAGCCATAATTATTCAAGGTTCTAACGCTTGGGCTAAATTAATAACCTTATCTAGAAGCATGTACCCACCTGTAGGCGCGAATTTACTTCGCGCTCATGTTTTAACACCTAAAAAAGCGAGGTATAAAACCTCAGCTACAAACATGTACCAACCGGAGGTGCGAATTTACTTCGCACTCATGTTTTAACTCCCCAAAAGCGAGGTATAAAACCTCACCTACAAATATATACCAACCGGTAGGTGCGAATTTACTTCGCGCTCTTGTATTAACTCCAAAAAAAGCGAGGTATAAAACCTCACCTACAAACATGTACCAACTTGTAGGTGCGAATTTACTTCGCGCTCTTACTTGTATATTTATTAAAAAATATTAATTAAAGTTTTTAATAAATTTTCGCGGTTAAACTTTTGTTTAGCCCAATCTAAACATGGCTTTATAGGTACTAAACTAGCGTCAAGGCCTTTACTCCCTTTAAACTCAATAACAATATTTATTAAAGTGAGTGGCTATTAACCGCTAAGGCTTATTTACATAGGTACTCTATGTTGGCTATAATGCCGCCGTTGTTTAGTTTGGAATTGTATTTTTTGCAATTTAGTTATGTATTAAGGGCTACTATGGAATGTTGGTATTTAGTCGTATGCAAACCTAAGCAAGAAGAGCGAGCTAAAACTAACTTGCAAAATCAAGGGATTGAAGCGTTTTACCCCCAATTAACTACCGAAAGGTTGGTTAAAGGTCGTCGGACCGTCAAACACACCGCTTTATTCCCTAATTATTTATTTGTATGCCTTGAATCAAAAAATGGTAACTTTTCTGCTGTAAAAAATACCCGTGGAATAGGTGGTTTTGTTTCTTATGGGGCAAGTTATCAGTTGGTTTCTAAGCACATAATTGACCAGTTAAAAAATGAACGTGCACATACTATAGAATCAAAAATACCAAAAACAGGTGATGTAGTAAGTGTTAACAACGATTCATTCAGTAATATACAAGCAATATACAAAGAGCCCGATGGCGACTTGCGCAGTATTTTACTAATTAACTTACTTAATCAAAAAATTGAAGTAAGTGTAGATAATAAAGATATTAAGCAATAATAACTAAAAACGTAGCAGCGGCTTTATGCCGCGAAAAAATATTTTTATATCAGTAACTAGGAACTGTAACCTAAGGGCGGAAGCGTGCCTAAAGCACTTAAAGCTACATGGTTAAGTTCAC